>JAMPXK010000016.1 GCA_023701245.1 Elusimicrobiales bacterium
ATGGGCCCGTCGGGCACGCGGTCGGCCACACCGTGGCCGCCGCTCCTCACGCTGCAGTGGCCTTCGGCCACCCGGGTTCGGCGCTTACGCAAGCCTCACCCTGCGCGAAGGCCCTCCGAACCCATACCCCGGGGCGGACCAGCAATCGCTACAGGGAGGTTAGAAAACTATGGAGGCGGAGATGCGGTGGACATTGCCGAGGTCGCCGAAGGGGGAGAAGGCGTAGTCTATGGTGTAGTCGGCGTAGCGCAGGCCGCCGCCCACGGCCATGTTGCGGGCGCCGCTCAAGTCGCTGACGGCGCGCGTGTTGAAGCCGCCGCGCAGGAACACGTCCAGCTGGCTGTAGACGGGTACCCGGGCCTCGGCGCCCATGGCGAAGAAAGGCAGGTTGTCGCGGGCGGCTATGACGTCCGCCGTGAGGTTGAAATAGTTGCCCAGCTTGGTCAGGGTGCCCAGGCGCAGGATGAGCGGCAGCGGCGCCTCTTCCTTGTCGTAGCGCAGGGTGCCCATGATGTTCTGGGCCGCCAGCGTCATCCGGAATTTATTGTCGAACATGTAGGGCAGGTTCAGCCCTATGTCGGCCGACACCGTGTTGTCGGCGGAGATGATCTTGGAGCGCACGAACTTGCCCGTGGCGCCCAGCACGAAGCGCTCCTCCGGGTCCTTGTTGAAGCCGGTCACGTAGCAGGCGAACCCGACGTTGACCGCCGTGTCGTACGGCGTGAACTCCCCCAGTTCGAAGCCGCTGGAGTCGGTCTGGCTGATCTTGCCGTAGTTCATGTACTTGAAAGAGACACCCCACGCGCCCACCTCGCCGGCGCTCTCCGCGTAGGCGAAATAGTCCGCGTAGGTGCCCGCCAGGTAGGGCGAGTGCATGAAGACCATGGAGTTCTTGCGGATATTGATGAGCCCGGCCGGGTTCCAGTCCAGGGCGAAAGCGTCGTCGGCCAGCGCGGAGTAGGCCTCGCCCATGGCCGCGCCGCGCGCGCCCGAGGCGATCTTGAGGAACTGCGCGGCCGCCGTGCCGGCCGAGCCGGCATCGAAGCCCTGGGCGAAGGCCGCGGCGGGCGCCAGGCAAAGCAGCAGCGCCGGCGCTAAAGCCGCGCGCAACGCCCTCCTTGTCCTGCCCTTGGCCGTCATATTATCTCTCTACCGCCACTTTAAAGCTCTTGCCGCCCTTCCTGTCGCTGGTCTGGATGAAAGCTATGTAGACGCCGCTGGCCGCCTTGCGCCCGTCGGAGTTGAGACCGTCCCAGTGGGCCATGCCGTTGACGTCGGCGCGCAGGTCGCGCACCAGCTCGCCCAGGAAGGTGTAGATCTTCACCCGGGCGAAAGGCGTCAGGTTGGTGAAGTGCATCACGTCAGACACGGAATTGGGCCGGTACGGGTTGGGGTAGATCTTTACGTTGGCCAGGCCGGTCTCGCTGGTGGCCTGCATGAGCTGGAAGGTGGACAGGTGCCAGGTCTGGGCGATGACGCGGTTATTGGCCGTGTCGGAGGTGGACGGCAGCGGCACCCAGACGCCGTGGACCTCGTCGTAGAGGGCCAGGATGAGCTTGGCCCTGTCCGTGCCCGGCGGCAGGTCCGCCAGGCGGTACGGCAGGGTTATGGTGATGGCGTCCAGCACCAGCGTGGGGGGGAAATGGGTTATGGCCAGGCCTATGCCGGTAGGGGAAAGCACCGAGACGGCCGACACCGGCGGCGCGAAAGAGGAGACCGGCTGCAGGCGCAGGCGGGTAGAACTGCCGATGGCGCCGCGCGGCAGGTGCACGGAGATGAGGCCGTAGGAGGTCTGCAGCGAAATAAAACTGTCCTGCAGCGCCACGGCGTTGAGCAGCGAGAAGAGCAGGGTCCTGGTGGAGGCGGCGGTCTCGAAGGGCGAGAGGGCGCCGGTCTGGCCCCGGGCCTGGATGCGGGCGAAATAAGTGGTGTCTATCATCAGGTCGCCGAAGGCGCAGGAGAGCGCCCGCACGGAGAGCGAGGAGTTGATGACCGAGAAATCCGCCATGGTGGAGAGCTGCACGTTGTAGACGGTATGCGAGGAATTGTTATTGGCGGCCCAGTTTACCGTGAAGCCGTCTGTCATGGGCGCCGAGTAGGTCTGTTCCTGCGTCAGGATATAGGCGGTAGCCGGCAGCGTCAGCGCGGCGCCCAGGTCCACGGGCGGGTCGGTGGCCACGCCGGTCAGGTTCAGCGCCGCCACCCGCATATAGTAGCTGGCGTTGGAGACCATGCCGTCGAAAACGGCGTAGAGGTTGGTGGTGACGGAGGAAAGCACCGTGCCGGAGAAGTCGGTGTTGGAGGAGATCTGGGCGCGGTACCAGGTGCCGCCGGGGTTGGTGCCGGGCAGCCAGTCTGCCGTCATGGAGGAAACCCCGACGTCGGAGAAGGCCGCGTAGGCCGGGTGGAAGGCGCCGGTGGCCATGGAGGAGAAGACGACTTCCGGCGAGGCCCGGTTGAACCGGTTGTAGACCGTCACCACCGGGTAATAGGTGGTGTTGGGCACCAGCCCGGAGAAGGTGGCCGAAGACAGGAACGTGGCCGAAGAATGCGTCGGCGGCGAGAAGTCCGAATTGGAGGAAATGGTCACCAGGTACAGCGTGTCGGCCGGGTTGGCGTTGGACAGCCAGGTCAGGTTGAGCGTGTAAGGGGTGATGGCGAAGCTTTGCGGCGTGGGCCGGTTGGCCAGCGTGGCGGTGGCGTAGGCAAGGGCGTAGTTGGCCGTGCCCTCGTCGTTAAGGGACCCCGCCCGCACGTAATAGGTGGTGTTGGGGGCCAGCCCGGTCAGGATCAGCCCGCTGTCGGCGTAGGACGCGCTCTGCGTGGAGAACAGGACCGTGGTAAAGGCCTGGGTGGTGGCCGCTTCAAGCAGGTAGGTGTCGGCGGTGGCCCGCTGCGGTTCCGCCGCCAGCGGGGTCCAGCCGAAGGCCACGCTGGAGTAGAAAACTCCGGCGAAAGGCGGTGAGTCCAGCGTCAGGGGCAGCGGCAGGGTGTGGCGCCAGGCCGGGGTGGTATTGGCGTACACTGTGGTGCCCCCGTAAAGCGCGCCGGCCCTGAAGTAATACCGGGTATTCTCCTCCAGGCCCGAGATGGTCAGCGTGGTCAGGTTTACGTCCGTGGTGGCGGAACTGCGGTGCACGAAGTTGAAGAACTGGTAGGTGGAAGCCTCTACCATGTAGCTGTCGCCTCCGGCGTCGGCGCTGAAGTAGACCGTGGCGCTGGATTCCCAAACCTGGCCCAGGGCGGGGCCGTAGGGGGAGGGGGGCAGGGCGGTGCTGGTCGGGTCCAGGGCGGAGTAATTGGGGGTGCCGGTCCAGTTGAGGGTGGCCAGGCGCAGGTTGTAGGGCGTGTTGGGCTTCAGCCCGGCTATCGCCAGGGAGCCCGCCTGCGGGTCCGCTGTGGAAGAGGAAAGGACCACGCCCGTTCCCCCGAAGGCGGTGGAAGAGGCTTCCAGCCGGTACCCCTCGCAGGTGGCTTTCTGCGGCGACGCCGGCAGGGGGTAGAGGAAGACGGTGATGGCGTCGGTCTCCGGCACTATGGTGGTGAGGTTCCCGGACGGCGGGTTGGCCAGCGTGATGGAAGAGATCCTGGAGGTGTAGTTGCGGTCGAAGTTGAAGTTGAGCGACGAGGTCCTGAAATAGTAGGTGGTGTTGGGGTCCAGCCCGGAGACTGACAGGGAATTGTCGGCCATGTCGTAAGTAACGGAAGACGGCTCCGTAAGCGAGGCGGAGAAAGCGTAGGTGGACGCCTCCAGGCGGTAGCCCAGCGCTTCGCCTCCGGCCAGCGCGGTCCAGGCCAGCGCCGCTTCGTCTTCCGTCAGGGAGGCCAGGGTAAAACCGGCTATCTTTGGGGCCAGCGTAGTAAAGCGCCGGGTGTCGGCCAGGTTGGAAGCCCCGTTCCAGTTCAGGGTGCCTACCCTGTAGTAATAGGTGGTGTTGAGGTTGAGCGGGGAGGCGGTTACGGCCGCGGCGGCCGCCGCGGAGGTTTCCCAGTAGGTGCTGGTGGGGGTGATAAGTTCCGCCGCGGTGGTGGAGATGTGCAGGCGGTAGCCTTCTGATTTAAGGGCCTGTATGGTGGCGTGGTTGACGGCCTGCCAGTTAATGGTGACGCTGCTTTCGTACACCGTTTCCCCTATCCCGGAGAGCTTGAGGGCCAGCGTGGCGGTGGAGATGTCGGAGGTAAAGCCGGTGGCGGTGCCGGCCACCCCGCGCGCCCTGACGCGGAAGTAGTAGGTGGTGTTGGCGTTAAGGCCGCCCAGCGTTACCGGCGGGTAGCCCTTGGGGGCGCTGACCGAGCCGGTAAAGGAGGCGTTGTCCGCGTAGACCAGGTCATAGCGGGTCCAGTCGGGGTTGCCGTTCACGTCCCAACCGATCTGCGCCCAGGCCGTATAGGAGGACTCGGCCGTAAAGTAGGAGGAAATGAAGTAGGGCGCCGACGGCGCGGCCACAAGGGTGGAAGAGGAGATGGTGTTGAGGGCGTAGGCTGCGTCGTTCTCGGCTGCACGCTTTACGCGGAAATAATAGGTGGTATTCTGGTCCAGGTTGATGTAGGTGGTGGTGTTGGCGGCCGGGACGCCTGTGGAGAGCACCGCTGAAAAATTGGAGGCGGTGGAGATGGCGACGATGAAGGGGGCGCCAGTATCGGTCCAGCTGAAAGAAAGGGTGTCGAGCGCGGCCCCGGCCTTCTGCGGGTTCAGCGCGGTCTGGGCAAAAGCCGGGGCGCCCGCCAGAAGCAGGAGCGCACAGGTGAAAAAAGCCCGTAAAGGCCTGAGCCGCGGGAACATGGTTATAGTCTACTAGACGCGCGTTAAATATCAATGACTAATATGTTACAGACAAAAACGCCGCGCCCCGGCGGGTTTGCGCGGGTCGCGGTTTCTATTATATTATAATTCAGGTTCAAGAACCGCGTTCCGGAAATAAAAATGCCCAAAAGCAACCAGCAGCCAGCGCCAGCCTTTAAAACCGGCGCCCTGATTTTCCGCGCCGCCCTCCTGCTGCTCCTGCCGGGCCTGGCGTGCGCGGCCGAGCAAAAGCCGGTTTTCCCCGCTTTCGAGATCTCCACCGGCGCCCCGCTCTTCTCCCAGGCCGCGGCCACCGGGGTGGTGGTAGGCCAGGGCGGCAATTACGCGCTGGCCCTGCCGGACGGGCGTGCCCTGTGGCTGCTCAATAACGTGATGACCGGCGAGCGCAAGGCGGACGGACAGAACGCGGTGTGGGATATCACCGACGGGGCGGCGGCGCTGGTCCCAAGCACCGCTCCCGAGGCGCAGGCCGGCGCGTTCAGCTGGGTTTCCGACGAGAACGCCCTCCCGCTGCCGCTGCTGTCCGGTGACCTGGGGGAATATACCCAGGTGCGCAAGTTCTGGCCCCGCTCCGGCTACTGCGGCAAAGAGCGCTGCGCCGTATTCTACTCCGTCATGAACAATTACGGCCCCGGCCCCTACGATTATTTCCGCGTGGGCCAGGGCGCGGCCTCTTCGGAGGACCCGGCGGGCCCCTACGTCAAAGCCTCGCGCGGCGGCCGTTATTCGCTCTGGAACGACATCGAGCCGGCTTTCGGGTCGGCCCTGCTGGAAGATAACGACGGCTGGCTGTACGTCTACGGCCGCGTCATGACCGCCCCGGGGGAGTACGGCGCCGCCCTTGCCAGGGTCAGGCCGGGGGACCTGCTCTCTCGCGACAAATACTCCTACTACGGCGGTGACCTGTCCAGCGCCACCTGGACTTCCGACCTGGCCGAGGCCGGCACGGTCCTGGAGCGCGTTCCCGAGGACTTCTCCGTTTCCTACAACGATTTCCTGAAAGGTTACCTGCTGGTCTATATGGACGATGAGGCGGGCACGGTGTTCGCGCGCCAGGCCCGCTATCCGTGGGGCCCCTGGGGCGAGCCGCACCGCCTGCTGGCCTGCTCCAGGGAAGAATACTGCTACGGGGCCAAGGAGCAGCCAGCTTTCGCGGCGGACGGCGGGCGGCTGGTTTACCTGACGGTGGAAAAAAAGAACGCGCCTTACCTGTACCGGTTAAGGTTCAAATAGGGGAAAGCATGGACTACAACATACTGGTCATCAATCCTGGTTCCACCTCCGACGAGGTAAGCTATTTCCGCGGCGAAAAGGAGGTCTTCCATAAGACCGTCCGGTACAGCCCGGAAGACCTCAAGCCGTACGAGTGCGAGAAGATAACCGCCCAGTTCGACCTGCGCAAGCGCATGGCGCTGGAGGCCATGAAAGAGCACGGCATAGAGCTGAAGGAACTGCATGCCGTGATAGGGCGCGGCGGCCTGGTGAAACCCATCGAGGGCGGCGTGTACGCGGTGGACGACGCCCTGCTGGCTGACCTGCGCGAAGGCGTGCTCGGCGATCATTCTTCCAACCTGGGAGGCATCATCGCTCACGATATCGCGACGCCTCTCGGCATAAAATCGTTCATAGCGGACCCCGTGGTGGTGGACGAAATGCTGCCGCTGGCCCGCTACTCGGGCATGCCCGAGAACCCGCGCATCTCCATTTTTCACGCGCTCAACCAGAAACGCGTGGGCCGCCACGCAGCGGCCCAGCTGGGCAAGCCCTACGAGGAGTGCCGCCTGATAGTTATGCACGGCGGCGGCGGCGTCTCCGTGGGCGCGCACATGGGCGGGCGCGTGATAGACGTCAACAACGCCCTGAACGGCGACGGGCCCATGACCCCGCAGCGCTCGGGCGGCGTGCCGGCCGGCGGCCTGGTGGCCATGTGCTTCAGCGGCAAATACACCAAGCAGGATATGATGCTGAAGCTCAAGGGCCGCGGCGGCCTGGTGGCGTATACCGGCACTTCCGACTGCATCGCGCTGGAAAAATATATCCTGACCGGCGAGATCAAGCCCGGTTCCGGCATCGACCCCGACAAGATGACCCGCGAGGAGGCCCGGGAGGCCGTGCACGCCATGGGCTACCAGATCTGCAAGGAGATCGGCGCGCTGGCCTGCGTGCTGGAGGGAAAAGTGGACGCGATAGTGCTCACCGGCGGCCTCGCCTACGACAAGGTGCTGGTGCCCGAGATAAAACGCCGCGTCGGCTGGATAGCGCAGATCCTGACCTATCCCGGCGGCGACGAGATGACGGCGCTGCGCACGGCGGCCGAGACGGCCCTGCGCCACCCGAACATGATAAAGAAGTACTGATTTTGCTGCAGTTTAAAATTACTCCGGAGGAAAACAATGAAATTCAAGAACTTTGACGAACTTTTGGGCATGGTAAAGGGCAAGACCAACCGTATAGTGGTGCCCGGCGCCAACAACGACGAGGTGCTTACCGCCTGCAAGATGGGCGTGGACCATAAGATCATCTCGGGCGGCATCCTGATAGGTCCGAAAGCCCAGGTGGAGGAAATGGCGAAGAAAGTGGGGCTCAAGCTCGACATCTTCGAGATCATCGACAAGTCCGATTACGCCGAGATGTGCAACCTGGCCGTGGATATGGTCAAGGCCGGCAAAGGCGACTTCCTGGTGAAAGGCCTGGTGGATACCAAGTTCTATATGAAGGCCATCCTGCGCAAGGAAATAGGCGCCGTGGCCGAGGGCACCGTGCTCAGCCACTTCGTGCTGTTCGAGCAGGCCAACTACCACAAGCTGTTCGCCGTCACCGACGCGGCCATCATGATCAGCCCGACGCTGGACCAGAAGCAGATGATCCTCAACAACGCCGTGGACATGATGCGCATGCTGGGCGTGGCCAAGCCCAACGTGGCCGTGGTCTGCCCGGTGGAGAAGGTCAACGAAAAGATCCCGAGCACGCTGGACGCGCAGGAACTCGCCAAGCGCAACAAGGAAGGCAAGATCAAGAATTGCGTGGTGGAAGGCCCCTACGACGTCTATATCTCCTTCTCCAAGGAACTCGCGGCCGAGAAAGGCATAAAGGGCGCCGTGGTGCCGGGCAATACCGATATCGCCCTGTTCCCGGACCTCGACAGCGCCAACCCGGTGTACAAGTGCCTGAGCTTCTTCGGGGCCGGCATGAAGAGCGCCACCCTGCTGGCCGGCTCCAATATACCCGTCATCCTGCCGTCCCGCACGGATTCGCCGATGACCAAACTGCACTCTATCGCCCTGGCCTGCTATCTCAAGGACAAGGCCGGAGTGCTGGCTTAAACCGCGGCAAGGAGACAACACATGGCATGGGATTTTTTAAAGAAGATGGTAGGCGGCAAGGAAGAAGGCAAGAGGCCCGAGGACGCGGTCTCCCAGGCTCCTGCCGCCCATAAGCCGGCCCCCGCGCCGGCCGCCCCGGCCGCGCCCAAAGCGCCCGCGGCCGCTAAGGCCCCCGCGGCCCCGGCCGCGCCGGCAAAGGAAAAGCCGGTGGCCGAAAGGACCGACGACGAACTGGCGGCCGAACTGGACAAGATGTCCCCGCAGATCCTCGCGCAGGCGAAGGACCCGCAGATGCGCGCCCTCATCATTGGCATCTACCGCAAGATGCTGGTGGACGGCGTTAACATCCACGACGACAAGGAAGTGAAGAAGTGGATGAAGAAGCACCCGGAAGTGCTGCAGGGCGGCGAGACCGTGAAAGTGGAGACGGTGCGGCGAGAAGAGCCCAAGGTGGGACGCAACGATCCCTGTCCCTGCGGTTCCGGCAAGAAATACAAGAAGTGCTGCGGCTGATGTGACGGGGACGTTGTTGACTATTTGACTAACTATGGATGAACGAGTTTTTAAGTTGGATAATGGAGTGTTCCCTGCCCTGAGAGGTGGAGAGTTAGTCAAATAGTCAACAACGTCCCCTACAAATTAAAAACCCCCGGCTTGCCGGGGGTTTTTATTTGGCCGAACCGGGGCTCAGTTCCAGGAAACGGTGGGGGTTTCGGAGATCTGCACCGGGCCGACTTCGCCTTCGGCCCGCATGTCGGGGGACAGGTCCTTGAAGTTGCCCAGGCCGTCCACGAAGTAGGAGAACGTGCCGCCGTCGGTGGCGAAGGGGGTCTTGCGGATCCAGTTGAGCGAGGACTGCAGGGCCGCCACCGGGGCCATCTTGGTGCCGATGTTCATGGGGTCGGACATCCGGACCGACAGGTCGAAATGCCAGCCCCACTTTATGTTCACGCTGATGGGCTGCACGGTGAAATTGGTGATGTAGCGGCCGTGGATCTTGCCGTCGCCTTTGGCTTCCTCGGTGACGGCGCCGCCGGTGGCCTGGGAGATGTAGTTGCTGGCCTGGGACTTGCCGCTGTAGTCCTCGGTGCCGCCGTAGAAGAACGAGATCTTGTATTTGACGTCTATGACGTCTATGCCCATCAGGTTGGTTACCTTGTAGCGGTACACCATCTCCTTGGGGCCTTTCCAGTCGGCCATGTTGCCCCAGTTGAAGCTGAAGCCGGGGATGGCGCTGGCGTAGGCGGAAGAGTAGGAGCCGCTGGGGGCGCCGCTGGTTATAACGCCCCAGGCCGACAGGCCGGCGTTGACGATGCCGCCGCCCGCGCCGCTTTTGTTGAAAGAAGCCAGGTTCTCCGGCATGGCCGGGGGTTGGGCGCTTCTGCCGGGTTCTACCTCGGTGAGGGTTACCTGCTCACCGGCCACTGTGAAATAGTCCTTATTCATGGCGCCGCCTTCCTGCGCGAACAGGGGGGGGACCAGGGCGAGTACCGCCGCGAGAGCCACAGAGGAGTTAAGGGTTTTCATACATATAGTTTACCCCCGGCACCGAAAGGTCACAAGGGGTTTAAGGCCCAGTCGGGCCTAGGTCCTAAGGGCCAATTTTATGGCCGACTTTATAAAGCCGACCCTGTCGAAGAACGGCAGCGGCACCCACATAATGGTGCAGAGATGGTCCGTGCCGGCCATGTAGACATAGCGCGAGCCCGGCAGCACTGCGCTCTGGGCCGGCACCAGGCCGTCGTTCTTCAGGCCCAGGGCCAGCATATAATCGCGGAACACTTCGAAGACGGTATCGATATAGGGCAGGAAAGAGTCGTCTTTCCAGGTGCTGTAAGAGTAGAACGGCACCTGCCGGGTGAGCTCCCGTATCTCTGACTCATGGCGCTTGTGGTAATCTTCCCTGTACTTTACGCTGAGGTTCTGCAGGGACTGCTTGGAGCCGCCCAGCAGTTCCAGGAGTACGGAAGAGGGAACGGAGGTGGCGGGGCTGGCCAGCACCATGTCGGCTACGGGCGAGCCCAGGAACGGGCTCTGTACCGCGATCACCGCCAGCACCTTGCGCCGCAGGTCAGGGCGCTTTAGCAGGGCTTCCAGCGTATCCAGGCCGCCTTTGCTGTGGCCTATTACCATTACCTTGCCCGGGGCCTGCTCCAGTTCGCGGATGACCTTTCTGGCGTTGCTGTAGATGGAGGTTTCGGACTCTATGTCCACCAGGCGGCAGTCCAGCCCGCGGCCCTTCAGGAATTCCAGCTGCTCCTTGAAGTACCTGGGCACGAAAGGCAGGGCCTTCTGCCCGCCCTGGGTAGTGGCCAGGTTGGACATGAAGCCGGGGACCAGCAGTATCCGGACGTTTTTCAGGCGTGAAATTTCGGAAGAGGAAAAATCCTTGCCGGCCGAGAAAATAGCTTCGAACTCGCCGCCTACCCAGACCTCGCCCCGGTCCGGGGCCGCCTTTGCGGCGGGAAAAGCCGAGGTGTCGAGCGCCATAACGCCCGCCGCGCCGATACTTTGAAGGTCCTCGGCCGCCGCGGACGGCGCCGGGGAGAGGAGGAAAGCCGCTAAAACCAGAGTTGTTATCGTCATTAGTTCCCTTTGTGTCTACCAGCTGCGGACCCTGCCCGTATCAACGTGTACAAAGCCGTCGGAAGGATAGTAACCCACGCCGCCCGCCCGCAGTTCCCTGGCGGTATTGCGCAGTGCGGAAGTGCGAACCCCGTCTATCTTGATATCGGCGGCCCAGCCGTTCAGATGCAGGCTGGAGCTGGCTACCGCGCTGGAGTCTGCAGCCAGGGCCCCGTTCAGTTCGGGGCTGCGGTAGCCGCAGATCACGGTAACGGTCCTGCCGTTGTGGCGGTCCTGTATGGCGTCTATGATCTCTATAAGCCGGGGAGGGACGTCCATCTCCGCGCCGGTGAGACGGCAGCGCATAAGGCGGCGGATCTTGCGCATGGCCTCGGGAATATAGCGGCCGTCGCCGTCGCGGTAGCGCACTTCCAGCGTCTCCTGGTGCCACTGGTGGTAAAGCTTCACTACCCCGTCCCCGCCCAGGTTCTCCGCGGCGGGTTCCGAGAACAGGCCTTTCTCCGCTCCCGAGGGCGGTTCGGCGTCGGCCAGGTAGGAGGCGGCTTCGGCGGCGTCCATGCCGGAGAGTTCCGCCACCGCCCGCACGGGTTCCATGGCGGGCAGGGCCATGCCGCGCAGGTCGCTGGCGCTTATTACCGCCAGCCGGAATTCCTGGGCCCCGGCGGCCTGGGCCAGGAGGATGAGAGAGAGTAGGAGTGCCGGGTGTTTCATAAAAGTCTCCGCTACTATAGTCTAGCTCAACCGCAAAAAGGTTCAAGCGCCTTTGGGCCTACCCGGCGGCGAAGACAAGGACCAGGCGCGTATAGGCCTGGCGGCCCTTGACAAAAGGCGAACTTCCCTTTATCCTATCTTGTGAGATAAGTGTATCCTTGGTATTTATGAGGAAGATACTTTCTGTACTGGTTCTCCTTTCCCTGGCGGCAGGCGCCCTGCCGGCCCCGCTATTGGCGGAGGAAGCCTCGTTGGGCGGCGCCGGGATCTCCGCCGGACCGGTGCTTGCGCCTCCTGCCGCTTCCCCTGTCGTCCCGGATAGTCCTCCCCAGGGCCGCGACGACCTGTCTATTTTCAAACGCAACGCGTCCCACAGGCCCCTGCGTTCGGCCGAGGCCCTGCTGCGCCTGCTGGACGGGCTGAAGCCGGAAGAGGTGGAGGAATTCCGGCGGCAGCATTGCGGGACCATAGCCGAAATGATGGACGCCCTGGACCGGGCGGCGGCAGCCGGGCGGGTAAGCCGCGAAGCTTACGAGGAATTCTCCTCCAGATTTTCCAGGTTCGAGATCCCCACGGTACAGGCCCGGGCGCAGGAGCCCGCTGCCGGCGGCCAGCGGCCGGATCCCAGGCGTAACCCGGTAGTGGCGCTTGTGGACATCCGCGTCGCTGCTATTTCAGGCGACAAGGAAAAGACCGAGCAGGCTATAGCCGCCGCCAGCGCCGCTTACCCGCAGAATCCCTCCGTGCAGGCGGCCGCGGCCTCCTATTACAACGAGACCAAAAATTACGCCATGGCGGAAAAGACCGCCACCGGCGCCATAGCGCTGGACGATAAGTCCCCCGAAGCCTACAAGGCCCGGGCGCTGGCGCGGGCTTCGCTGGAAGACCGTAAAGGCGCCATAGAAGACATCAAGAAGGCCATGGCCATAGACCCGCAGGACGAGTCCGCGCGGGTGCTCTCCGCCCTGCTGGAAAGCCGCAAGAACGCGGACAGCCTGAAGTCCGTGGCTTCCGTGGAAGATATCAAGCGCGCCCTGGGCGCCTATGACGAGGCCCCCGGGGCCGTGGAAGGCGGCGCCGCCGGTTCCGCCGGGGCCGGCCTGGCCGAAGAAGCCGCGCCCGCGCCGGACTTCGCCAAGTCCAAGGCTTACCTTAAAACCGCTCTCGCCAAGAACCGCCTGGGCGATTACGAAAGCGCCATCCGCTACGCCGGCCTGGCCCTGGAGAAAGACCCCGCCAACACCGAGGCCTACCTGGAGCGGGCCAACGCCTATAATTTCCTGGGCCGTTACGACGACGCCGTGCGCGACGCCACCCACGTCATAGGCAAGGACCCCGCCAACCTGCAGGCTTTCAACATGCGCGCCTGGGCGCTGAACCGCAAGGGTCAAGCCGCGGCCGCGGAATCCGACGCCAGCCGTGCCATAGGGCTCAACCCCGGTTTCGCCGACGCCTGGTTCAACCGCGCCCTCGCCTATGAAAAGCAGGGCGATTACCGGCGCATGCTGGAGGATTTCAAGCAGGCGGCTTCCTTGAGCGGGGCCTACTCGGCCCGCTACCAGGACGCGGTGGCCCAGTACGGCCCGCGCGTGCCAGGCTTCGCCGGCCAGGGTGCGGCGCTGAAGGCCGCCCGCGAGGCGGCCGGGGAGACGCCGGTCCGCGGCAAGCGCAACCCGATGCGCCGCTTCCTGCTCACCCTTTTCTTCACGCTAACCGGCGGCGCCCTGGTGGCCATGGGCCTTATCCACGTGGTCTCTTCCGGCCGCGAGCCGGCCGCGGCCCGCGCCCGCGCCACGCATCCCGACGTGCTTTCCCCGTCGGTCTTCTACGAGGGAGTGGCTACCGGCAAGTACCGGATAGAACGCAAGCTGGGCGAGGGGGCCATGGGCGTGGTCTACGAGGCCGAAGACCAGTCGCTGGGCCGGAAAGTGGCCATCAAGAAGATGGGCGATGAGATAAAGGTGAACGACCGGGAAAAGCAGCGCTTCCTGGAGGAGGCGCGCACCGTGGCGCTGCTGCACCACCCCAACATAGTGGAGATCTATACTATTTTCGAAGAGGAAGCCAATATCTACCTGGTGTTCGAGTTCGTGGACGGGGTCACGCTGGACAAGGTGCTGGACAAGGAAGCCCGCCTGCCTTTCGACAGGGCCGCGCAGATCTTCGGCGAGACCGCCGGGGCGCTGGCTTACGCGCACTCCAAGAACATCGTGCACCGCGACCTGAAGCTTTCCAACCTTATGCTCTCCGCCGAAGGCTGGGTCAAGGTTATGGACTTCGGCCTGGCCAGGCGCGCCAAGGAATCCATGGCCCGGGCTTCCAGGGAAGTGGTGGGCTCGCCCGCCTACATGGCCCCGGAGCAGGAGCTGGGGGCTTCGTCTCCGGAATCGGATATCTATTCGCTAGGCGTCTGTTTCTACGAGGCTCTCAGCGGCGTGCTGCCTTTCCAGGGGCCGGATTTCCACTACCAGAAGACCCACCGCTCCTACCAGCGCCTTTCCGAGATGGTGCCCGGGCTGCCGCAGGGCGTGGACGCCGTGGTGGCCAAGTGCCTGTCCCCCTTGCCCGAAGAAAGGTTCGCCAGCGCCGAGGAATTCCGGCGCGCCCTCGACGCCATAGTCTGAGCGGCCGCGCGCCGGGAAAAAAGAAGGCCCCTTAAAGGGGCCTTTCTTTTTGCGCGGGTCCGCCTCAGTTGAAGAAAGCTTTCTTTACACCGTCTATGATGAACTGCACCGCGGTGGCCGCGAGGATAAGGCCCATCAGGCGCGTGGTGATGTTCATGGCGATAGGGTTTATGATAGAGGCCTTTTTAATGGCCACGCGGAAAATATAGTAGCAGGCCAGGCCCACCGCCAGGAAGAGCAGCAGCAGCACGGCGTCGTAAACCAGGGTCTTGGCCTTGGATTCCAGCAGTATGGCGGTGGTGATGGCGCCGGGGCCAGACAGCATGGGAATGGCCAGGGGGGTTATGGAGACGTCGGCCTTGGCCGTGCCTTCGGCCTTTTCCTCTTCCGTCTCCTGCACGGCGGAGCGCTTGGCGCGCAGGCTGTCCAGCGAGACCAGCAGCAGCAGCAGGCCGCCGGCCATCTGGAACGCGGCGATGGTGATGCCGAAGATCCGGAACAGGGCGTTGCCGCTGGCGGCGAAAACTATCAGCACGCCGGTGGCGGTAAGACAGGCCGTGCGCGCCATCTTGAGGCGTTCGGCCTCGGTATTGTCCGGGGTCATGGCGAAAAACGTGGGCACCGCCGCCAGGGGGTTGATGATGGCGAACAGCGAACCGGCGCTCATCAGGGCGAAGTTGAGTATTTCCATATAAGGCAACGCTAGTATATAAATTACCGCTTCAGCTTGAAAAGGCGGGAGTATTCCAGGGCGAAGCCGACGGTGAGGTTGGCGGCGGACCCGGGAAGTTTCTTGCCGGTAGCCAGGAAGTAGGTGAGAAAAGGGCTGAGCATGATATCCCGGTAAAGGCGCGTGCTGAGGCGCAGGTTAACTTCCAGGCGCTCTTTGAGGTCGTATACCGTGTCGAAACGGCTGCGGGCGAAGTTGCGGTAGTTGGCGTCCGCGCTCAGCAGCAGGGCCGTGCCAGGCAGCGGGGCGTAGACGCGCAGGCCGGCCTCGGCCGCGTACTTGGTGCGGGCCGGAGTGTAGGTATAGATGTTCTCCGTGGTCAGGCCGGCGTAGAGTTCCTGCAGCGCCGCCCCTTCGTAAAGTTTAAGGCCGGCGCTGGCGCGCAGCACCTTGCGCAGCGGCTGCTCCTCGGCGCGGGAGAATTCGGTGTCGTAGGCGGCCGAGGCGTAGGGGCCTACTACCAGCGGTCCCAGCAGCCCGTTGTAACTCTTCATGCGGTACACCAGCTGCGACTCCAGGATGAGCTGGTCAACGCTCTCCGTGGTCAGCCTCGGCTGGCCGCGCGGCCGCAGTACCGTCTTGCCGTAGTCCGCCGAGATCCCCGAATCGAAACGGAACCTGCCCGAGTAATACTCCGAGAAAAGGCGCGCGGAACCCTGCATGCGGGTCTGGTTGATGGCGCCCAGGCGCGAGTCTATGCCCGCATAGTCAGACGTGCCGGTCACTTCCGTATTCACCGTTTCCAGCGAGAGGCTGCGCAGGTTTATCCGCCACAGGTCCCGCTGTTCCGGTTTGTTCTTAATGGCCCTGGTTACCGCCGCTTCCCAGTCTTTGCGGGAGGGGGCGGCGGTGCGCAGGGCGTCCAGCGCGCTCACCACCGCCGCGTGCAGCGTGGCCGGGGCGCCGGCCGGCGGCTGGGCGGGCCGCAGGAAGGGCTTGCCCTCCGCCAGATCCGCGGTGAGCGCCGTAAGGTACAGCTCCCCGTCGTTTATGGGCAGGCCGCCTACCCGGCCCGCGTCGTCTATGCCGGAGAAGGCGTAGTAGTCGCTCCCGCCGTAATTCGCCGGGGTGTAGTAAGTATCCGGGCTCCTGGCCGGCACCTGGCTGCCGCGCAGTTCGTTTATGAAGCGGCCGGGGGCCAGCACCAGTTTCACGGGTTTATCCGCGCCCAGCCAGGTCTTTACCATCGCCGTGGGGACATCGCCCAGCATGGAGCTGGAAAAAGGTTTTACCTTGAGCACGGAGACTTCGGCCTTGAACTTGGCGCGCAGGGTGCCGGCGGCCAGGTTGAAGAATTCCGGCACGCCGTAGGCCGGCCCGCCGTCGCCAGCCGGCCTTTCGCGCAGGTCGGGCAGCAGGGTGTCGCCCGAGCCCAGGAAGTGGCGGACTATCCTTTCCTTCATGTAAAGCTGTTCCCGGTAGTACAGCGGCTCCCGGCCGTCTTCCGGCGCGGGCAGGGCCTCAACGGCGGTCAGCGCGGAACGCCGCCCGAACTCCAGGCGCAGCAGCCCGGAGCCGCTGGAATCGGGGAACACCGTAAGGGCCGGGCCGGTGTGCACTTCCTTGTCCCACTTGCGCAGTTCCACCCTGGTGCGCCTGCCGGAGGCGTTGTCCCAGGTCTTGGGGCCTATGACCGCGTCTATGCCGCGCGCGTTGAGCAGCCAACCCAGTTCGTCCTTCTTCAGCATCGGGGCCACCGCTATCACCACTTTGGCTTTCAGGGCGCCGCGCAGTTCGTTGACCAGGGTATAGAACGCTTTCTGGTCGCGGGGATCGCTGACGGAGAGGGGCGAGCCTGCCAGGTCGGCCAGGGAGGCGGAGTTGGAGGGGACGAAGGAGATAAAGGCCACGGTAGCCCCGCCCAGTTTGCGCAGGACGTAGGGCTTGATGACTTTTGCCAGCTCAGGGTCCGAGACCTGGACGTTGGAACACAGGAGTTCCGGGCCGGCAGTGGAGATCTTCAGGGAGCCGTCCCGGCTCCATTGCCAGAGGTTGTTGAGGTCGTTGTGGTCCAGGGCGGCGATGTCGGTGCCGGCGCCCCGAAGGTAGCCCAGGGTCCGCTCCGGGCCCGCCTTGAGCACCTGGCCCGTCAGGGCGCCGCCGAGGCCCAGGCTGATCAGCGCCGCGCTCTTCTTGTCCGCGGCTTCCTCCAGCATCCTGCGGCTGAAGCCGTTGAGGCCCAGCGGGATGGAAAGCCCGGTGAAAAGGATGTTCCGGCCTTCGGTAACGGCGTAGTGGCGCATTTCCAGGGTAGGTTCCCACAGCCGCTTCTCCGTCCTGGACGGAATGTGCAGGACCCTGAACTTTATACCCGAGGGGGAAACCGCCGAGAGCAGCGCTGCCGAAGTCCTTTCCACGCTGAAGTACGCGCTCATGGCCTCTTCTATCACGGGCGTAAGAGTGTCCAGCAGGTCCTGCGGCATCAGCACCAGCGAATGCCAGCCCTCTATCAGTTCCACTTCGGCTTCGAGGGCGTAGCTGGTGGTGCGGGTGAGTTCTTCGGCGGTCAGGTCCTCCGGCCTGTCTATCACGAACCTGGAGCCGTTGGTGTAGGTAATGCTGGTGGCGGCGCTGGAGAGGCGGATGGAGGCGGTGGAACCGGTGATGTCCTCTATGACCTGGGAGAGGTCGAAGCTTATGCGGTAGTCGTGGTCGAAATAGTAGACCGAAGCGGACTGGGCGCGGGCGACGGCGGGGAGCAGGGTGAGGAGCAGGCACAGCAGCCGTTTCATGGTTAAAGATTAGCATTTTTGTCCGTCTTTTTAGGCCGCGTTTAAAGCGGTATAATGTAAAAAAGCGCGTGCCCGGTTCTTAAGATTAAGGAGACTCCATTTATGAAAGCCCTCGTAAAAGCTAAAGCGGAAAAAGGTCTGTGGCTAGA
Organism: Elusimicrobiales bacterium; assembly: GCA_023701245.1. Classification (GTDB taxonomy): domain Bacteria; phylum Elusimicrobiota; class Elusimicrobia; order Elusimicrobiales; family UBA9959; genus UBA9959. Next base: position 17,660 of record JAMPXK010000016.1, read on the forward strand.
GGACGTGCCCAAGCCGGTTATCGGGGACAACGAGGTCCTCATCAAGATAAAGAAGACCGCCATCTGCGGCACCGACATCCACATCTACCAGTGGGACGAATGGGCGCAGAAGACCATCCCGGTGCCCATGCACGTGGGCCACGAGTTCGTGGGCGAGATAGCCGAACTGGGGAAAATGGTGAAAGGCCACTTTGTGGGCGAGCGCGTCAGCGGCGAAGGCCACATAGTGTGCGGCCACTGCCGCAACTGCAAGGCCGGCCACCGGCACCTCTGCATCAATACCAGGGGCGTGGGCGTGAACCGCCCCGGCTGCTTCGCCGAATACCTGGCCATCCCGGCGGAGAACGTGTTCTCCATCCCCGAGGGAGTTTCCGACGACGAGGCCGCCATCCTGGACCCGCTGGGCAACGCGGTGCACACGGCGCTCTCCTTCGACCTGATAGGCGAGGACGTGCTGATAACCGGCGCGGGCCCCATAGGCATCATGGCCGGCGCCATCTCCAACCACGTGGGCGCGCGCCATACCGTCATCACAGACGTGAACGAGTACCGCATGGACCTGGCCCGCCGGCTGGGCATAAAGACCGTGGTGGATTCCCGTAAGGAAAAACTCCCGGACGTCATGAAAAAGCTCGGCATGACCGAGGGCTTCGACGTGGGCCTGGAGATGAGCGGCAACGCGCAGGCCTTCAACGATATGATAGCCGCCGTCAAGATGGGCGCCAAGATCTCCCTGCTGGGCATCCTGCCGCCCAATACCACCATCCCGTGGAACCAGGTGATCTTCAAGGCGCTGTTCCTCAAGGGCATCTACGGGCGCGAAATGTTCGAGACCTGGTACAAGATGTGCGCCATGCTGACCAGCGGCCTGGACATCAAGCCCATCATCACGCATCACTTCGCCGCGAAGGATTTCAAGGAAGGCTTCGAGATCATGAGCTCCGGCAAGTCCGGCAAGATCATCCTCGACTGGACGAACATTTAGTCTGAGGTACAGGGTCGCCGCCGGAATAATTGGAGGGGTGACGCACGGGCCGGCTTTTCGGGCCGGCCGCGTAAGGTGAACGGCAGGCACGCTTCCCGCCTTCCTAGCAGGGGATGGGTGGAGCGGCTGGACCGGAAAGGCGGACCGGGCGGCAGGACCCCGAACTCGCGATCGGCGGCGGAGTTCTTGAGGACCTTATGAAATACTCCGAACATTTCGACAAGCTGTGCGCCGCGCTGGAAGGGTCCGGCGCCTTCCTGGTGGTGGAAGACCATATCGGCCGCATCAACATAATGACCATAGGCTGGGCGCAGGTGGGCGTGGTCTGGGGTCAGCCCGTCATGACCGTGCTGGTGCGCCCGTCGCGCCATACGCACGACCTGATGGCCAAGGCCGCGCACTTCTCCGTCTGCGTGCCGCGCCAGGGGGGGATGCAGAAGGAACTGGCTTACTGCGGCAGCAAGTCCGGCCGCGACTACGACAAAGCCCGCGTCTGCGGCCTCACCCTCAAAGAGGGCTACGGCCGCAAGGTCAAATACATAGAAGGCTGCGAACTGGTCTACCAGTGCGAACTCTACGGCAATACCGGGCTGCAGCTGGACAAGGCCGCGCCGCCGGTGCTGTCGCGGTATTACCCGGGCGGCGACGACCCGCACACGGTCTATTTCGGCAGGATAGTCAAGGCGGAGAAATTCTGATGAGAACCAAAGAACTTTCAGTCCTCCTGCTGGTAGCCGGGCTGCTGTCAGGCTGCGGCCTGCTCAAGCAGAAGGCGGCGGAATACTACCTGGGCAAGGCCAGGGCCGCCGCCGCGGAACCCAGCCCCGCCCCCGAGGACCTGGCGGCCGGTTTCGCCGCGGTGGAGAAGGCCATCGGTTACGCGCCCGGCTCCGAACAGCCCGTGGCCGCTCTGGAAACTTTGGCGGAAGCGTCGGCGCGCAGCGGCTTCGCCTCTGGCCAGGAACTCCAGGCCGCGGCCCTGCTCCGCGCCCTGGAACTGGCACCCTTCAACTGGTACGCCAGGGAGTCGCTCATTAATTTTCACGCCGGGAGGGGGGACACTTCCGCCCTCAAGACCATGGCCGCGCAGGCCCGGGGGCTGGCCGCCCTGGAAGAAAATCCTTCCGTTAAATATTGCGCCCTGCTGGCCGCGCTGGCGGCCCGCGCCTCGGCCGTGCCCTGGCTCGAGTCGGAAGCCTACCTGGCCATGAGCAAGTCCCCGGAAACTTTCTTCGAGAAAGCCGGCGCTTATGCCGACGCCGCCGCCGAGACCGCCGCCCTTAAGGCCGAATCGGAAAAGCTCGCGGCCGCCGACCCGGCGGCAAGGAAGGCCGCTCCCGCGGCCCTGGTCTCGGCCGCTGAAGTATCCTCCGCCGACGCCCTGCGCTCGCCCCAGGCCGTAGCGGGTGCGGCGGCTTTCGTGGCCAAGGCTGGCGCCGAGCCGGCCTTCCGCAAGGCGGTGGAAATGACCGTCCAGGGCAATGGCTCCCTGGCCAGGAAAGAGTACGCGCAGGCGCGGGCCTTCTACCAGGGGGCGCTGCAGCATGATCCTGGCCTGCTGGACGCCCGGCGCCAGCTGGCCGAGACCGATTTCCAGGAAGGGGCCGCCCTGGCCACCGCGGGTGGGGAAAGCAAAGCCGCGGCCCAGCTGCTGTACAAGGCCTACGGCGAAGCCGGAGAGGCCATAAAGGCCGTGCTGGGCGGAGCGGCGCCGCTGCCTTTCATCAAGGCCGAAAAATTCCTCGGCGAACTGTACGCGCTCAAAGCCGCCGACCTGGCGGCCCTGCGCGCGGTGGAAGGCAAGCGCCTGCGCAATACGGCCAGGCTGGAAGCCGAGTTCAAAGCCGCCCTCGACGAGGCGGTCAAACTGAACCCCGAAGGCCGCCTGGCCCGGGAACTCCTGGAGCGCTATTCAAAGGAAGGCTTTTGAAGAACAGAGGAAAACTGGCCGCCCTGCTGCTGGCCGGCGCCTTGCTGGCGCCTGCCGCGCTTTGCCGCGCGCAGCAGGCGGTTTCCACGGCCGCGCCGACGCAGACGCAAAGCCCGCTTATCCTCAATATTTCCAAAGACTCCTATTCCTCGCGGGTCGGCCTGGACTATTCCATCCGCTGGGATTTTTCCGATATCGCCTCCTTCCGGCCCAGCCTGGGCGCGGTCTACTCCGGCCTGAAGGCCGTAACTTCCTGGGATATCACCGAGAATACCCGGGTGAATTACTACGGTTTTCGCACCAATCCCTGGCGGGTGATCATAACCAAAGAAAAGAAGACGCAGCCGTATGCGGGCGCGGAAAGCCCGGCCGGCGCAGAGGGCGCCGTGGTAAGCGCGCCCCAGGGCTACCGCAAACGCGTGCGCTTTTCCGTTTCCCCGCTGGTGGACGACCTGAAGAGGAATTTCGACGACGGGTTGCGGGATTTCCTGCTGCGCAGTTCGCTCAGCGGGGTTTCGCCGCAATGGGAGAAGGCCGGCGACGCCGGCCGCAAAGCTTTCGTCAACGACGTGCTCTCGCTGGAGATCTGGGGCACGCCGCTGCCTGGCGTGAAACAGACCAAAGAAGGCCTGGAGTACATCAGCAAATAACCGGGATCCATGAAGTTAAAAGGGCCGCGCAAAGCGCGGCCCTTTTGCTTTCGCCGGCCAGGTTCAGGCCGCCACGGCGCCGCGGCCTTCCGAGCCGTCTATGCGGATATCCAGCGGCTTGTCGAAACGCAGGTGGCGGATATAGGTCCCCTCAGCTACCGGCGCCTGCGCTTTTATGCGGTCCCAGTTTATGAAGGAATCCGGGCCGGTCTCGTGGACGGTCAGGTAGCCCATGCCCAGCGAGGTGACGTTATGGAAGAAGTGCGTGCCGTAGGACGGGTCCACTATGAAGTCCCCGTAGGCCGCTTCCACTATGACCCTGGAGGCCGAGATGTGGTTCCACTTCACGGGGATGCCCAGCAGAGGGTCGCTGGACCCCCAGCGGCCGGGACCTATGATCACGTAGGAGCGGCCTTCCTGGCGCAGGCGGGCGTTCAGTTCGCCTATCTCCGCGGCTATGTCGCGGGTCTTGAGGGCGTCGAACTTTTCGGGGATAACGTAGATCAGGTCTGAGATATCCTTGTGGGCGCCGTTGCCCAGCGCCTTGGCGCTCAGGCACAACAGGCTCTCCGGCTGCAGGTCCCGGAGCGTCACTTTTTTTACGGGGCTTCGCGAGACCATGGGCCGCATCTGCAGGATGTTGAAGGAGGCAGCGCCGCTCTCCCGGTCGTAATCGCAGGCGAATTCCATCTCTATGTTGCAGCCCATCGCCTCCTTGCCCAGGGCCGAGGCGGTGCTCAGGATCTCCGCCAGCGGCAGGGCTTCGTTCTTAAGGATGGGGGCGAAAGTGACCAGCCTGCGCCCCTGTTCCGAAATACCGTCGTAAACCCGGTCGTTCTCGGCCGAATAGGCGCTGCCGACCAGCTCCAGCGACCCGTCGGCCTCCGCTTCCTCGATGCCGGCCCCGGCCAGCGCCGGCTCCTCGTCGTAGCGCAGCGGGTCCGCCCCGGCGCCCAGCTTAAGGGTTATCAGTTTTTTCTGCGAGTTGGTGAGGAAATCCGTCAGCGTGGAGAACTGGTGCAGGTTGTGCGGGTGGGCGGGGGAGAAGCGCAGGGCGTTGTAGCCCTCCACTATGGTCTTGCCCAGGCCCAGGGCGATATGGGCTATGGGGTCCTCAGCCTCCAGCGGCGGCACCGGGTAATAGTTGTAGGACTGCATCACCCCGGCGAAGGCGGGATAGAAGCGGCCCTCCTTGTAACGGCGCCCGACCACTTTCTGGATCACCACCGCCATCTTTTCCTCTTCTATGAACAGCGGGTTCATTTTGCGGTAGGCGCGGGCTTCGCGTGAGAACACCGAAGCATAGATGAACTTTACCGCCCGCTCCAGTTCGGCCAGGCGCACGCCGGGGTCCGGGCTGTCGTTGGGGAGCATGTAGGTCTTGTAGACGCCGGCGAAAGGCTGGGTCTTGGAGTCCTCCAGCAGCGAAGAAGAGCGCACCGCCAGCGGGCCTTCGAGTTTTTCCACCAGGGCGGCCAGGTCGCGGGTCACGTAGTCCGGCAGGCGGGCCCTTTCGAAGATGGCGGCGGTCTCCTCGCTGGTGTGGTTCTCGTTGATGACCGAGTCCAGGCCGTTCTGCTCCATGAAGAAATCGAAAACGTCGGTGGCTATCACCACCGTGTTTGGTACGGCCACCGTTACCCCGGGCCAGCGGGTCTCCAGGTCGCTCTTCGAGAGCAGGAAATCCACGAAAGCGAGGCCCCGGGCCTTGCCGCCTATGGAACCGGAACCTATTTTGGCGAAGGGGGTGGAATCGTCGAAGAGCTTGCGGTCGAACTTGAGCACCGTGCCCAGCTGGGTCTTGTAGATGAACTGGTGCATCGTCTCGATAAGGTATTTGCGCAGCTGCTCGGGGTTGCTGAATTCCGAGATCTTCTTGGGCCGGATATGGTAGGCCATCTCGAATTCGGTACGGGCGAACAGCCACTTGGAAAAGTGGTTGCGGCCGGCGTGGTAGAGTACGGACTCTATGGGCACCAGCTTCAGCAGCTTGAGCATGGTGTTGAGGTCCGCGGCCCGGGCCAGTTCCGCGCCGTTCTGGTCGGTAAAGACGAAGTCGCCGAACCCGAAGTAGCGAAGGATGAAGGCGCGCAGCTGCTTGGACAGGTCCGGCGCGGCCTTGTGCACGAAAGCCGCGCCCAGCCCGGCGGCGGGGCCGGCCATGCGCGCGTTGGAGGACTGCAGCAGCACGGGCATGTCGGGGTTCTCGGCCTTTATCCGGCGGGTCAGCTCCAGGCCGGCTTCGGGGTGGCAGGCGCCGCCCATCGGGTATTCCACGTCGCTTATGACGCCCAGCAGGTTGCCCTTGTATTTTTCATAGAGGGCCCAGGCTTCCTCGTAAGTGCTGCAGAACAGGATCTTGGGGCGGGCGCGCAGGCGTAAATTCTTCTTGGCCGGGTTCAGCTCTTCCGCCATCACTATCTGCGTCTGCTTCATCAGCTCGGTGTAGATGAGCGGGAGGTAGGTGGAGTAGAACTTTATGTTATCTTCCACCAGCAGCACGGCCTGCACGCCTACTTTGGAGTCCTGGTCGAAGTTCCTGGCGTCCTCTATGATATTGATGATAGCCGAGAAGATGCGGGTGTCGCCGCTCCAGAGGCAGATGCCGTCGGCCAGCCGGCGGGCTTCGTCCAGGACGTTCTTGATATCCTGCACGTTGAAGGACAGCAGCACTACCGGCAGGCCGGGGCGCCCTTCCTTAAGGCCGCGGAAAAAATCCGCCATGTCCGTTTCGCCCACCTGGATCATGGCGATGACCAGGTCGAAGGACCCGCGCTTGAGCTTTTCCATGGCTTCTTCGGCGGTGGCCACGCGGGTTATCTTGGGGGTGGCGCGGCCGGAATCCGGAAGTTCTCCGAAGAGGGCCTCGTTGAGGCGGTCGTCGTCGGCCAGCAGGAAGGAATCGTAAAGGGAGGCCACCATCAGGACGTTCTTGATCCTGTGCGGCATCAGTTTTTCGAAGCCGCCGAATTCCACTTCGTAGTCGCCTGGTTTTTTTGATGTCGGCATAGTCATTATTCTACAAAAACATGGCCTTGTCTCTAACCTTGACAACGGGGGGAACGGGGGCTATACTTAAGATTGGGGAGACGACCAAATAATAAGATTTCGATTCAATAGCGGTTACGGAGGCTTTTTATGCTGACTAATCACCTTTCTCGAGGCGCTTTGGCACTGCTGGCGGCCGCGGCCCTGTGCGCGGCGCCACTGGCGGCCCAGGACGAAGAGGAGGCCGGGGAAGAGACCGAGGTCTCCGAGCCTGCCGTGCAGGAGGAGGGAGCGGGCCTGCAGCAGGCGCCCCAGGCGCAGCAGCAGGGCCAGCCCCACGCGGCCCCGTCCGGGTCCGTTTCCCAGTCCGGCATGGGCATACACAGCGGCTCCGGCATAGCGGCGCCCAAGGCGTCCGGCGGTTCCGGCGCCGGCGGCGGGGAAAGCCAGGTTTCCTGCGGTCCCGCGCCTTCCAAGGTGCGCACCTATAAACTCAGCGACTACAACTTCGGGGGGCAATGCGGCGGGGGCGCGTGCGACCCTTCCATACAGCTCAAGCACTACCGGTATCCCTTCACGGTGAAGGTGCAGGAGATAGCGGACTTCATGGAGCGCTGCGATTTCCGTGCGGATACTCCCTGCCCCCTGTCAGGTTCAAATTACCCCAACGTCAACGAAGCCAACAGCATTTCGGTCTTCACGCAGGCGGCGGTGGGGGCGTCCATTCCGGAATCCGTTGGGAGCGGGGCGCCGGCGGGCGTAAGCGTTACGGCCGCGCCCTTCGTCGGCATCAGCCGGGCCAACATGGCGTTCGATATAAGCATCCCTTTCGAGATCGACCCGCGCATGGCCGGCCGGACCTACATGTTCGGTTACAACAAGAACACCAACAATCCCAGTTACATGCAGATCTCCATTTCCGAGTGCGAGGGGGATTATTCCCAGTCCGCGGTGCATGTGGTCACCGGCCATGATATCTCCAATAACCTGATCTACGCTACCACCGGCCTGGAGGGGTCCAGCCGCATAGCCGCCAACACCATCGTGAGCCAGTTCGCCCTGAAGGCGGGCAAGCGCTATTACCTCAACCTCCGGGAGTTGTCCAACTTCAAGAACCCGTATGCCCGGACCGACGCTCTTGCCGACAAGGATATTTTCAGCAATACCCTGATGCGGCTTTTTTACAGGGATATGAAGGGGTTCTATATCGAGTCCTACAGGTTGATGTTCATGGCCTATCCTAAAGGCCACAGCATGGAGTTTACCGACGCCAAGTTCATGGCCAGCCCGGGCTTCCGCAGGCCGGGGCAGGCGTTCAAGTAAACCGGTGGCCGGTCATTAAATCGGAGGCTGTTTTATGGCGCTTAATTATATCCCCCGGATAGCGCTCCTGTTGCTGGCGGCCGCGGCCCTGTGCGCGGCGCCCCTGGCGGCCCAGGACGACGAGGAGGAGTACGGCGAGACCGGCAGGGTGGTTTCGGAGTCCGTCTCCGGTCAGGACGGCGAAGGCGCCCCGGTGCACCAGTTGACCCAGGGTAAGCGGCAGGCGCAGAAGAAAAACGCCTCTTCCGGAGACGTGCCCCAGGCGAAGCCCGGGCTGAACAAGGGGTCCGGGATAGTCTTCGGCAAGCCGGCCGCTTTCGGCGCCGGCAATCTGAAGAATTCCTCCGTGGGCTGCGCCCCCGCGCCCTCCAGGGTGCGCACGTATAAGCTTGCCGACTACAACTTCGGGGGGCAATGCGGCGGGGGCGCGTGCGACGCTTCCATACAACTTAAGCACTACCGGTATCCCTTCACGGTGAAGGTGCAGGAGATAGCGGATTTCATGGAGCGCTGCGACTTCCGTACCGATACTCCCTGCCCGCTGTCAGGCTCCAATTATCCAAACTCCAACGAGGCCAACACTATTTCCGTTTTCACGCAGGCGGAGGTGGGGAAGTCCATCCCGGAAGCCGTCGCCGGAGTGGTGCCGCAGGGCGTGAGCGTTACGGCCGCGCCCTTTATCGGCATCAGCCGGGCCAACATGGCGTTCGATATGAGCATCCCTTTCGAGATAGACCCGCGCATGGCCGGCCGGACCTACATGTTCGGTTACAACAAGAACACCAACAATCCCAGTTACATGCAGGTCTCCATCTCTCAGTGCGAGGGGGATTATTCCCAATCCGCCGTGCATGTGGTTAACGGCGGGGACATCTCCAATTACCTGGTCTACGCCACCAGCGGCCTGGAGGGCTCCAGCCGCATAGCCGGCAACAGCATCGTGAACCAGTTCGCCCTGAAGGCGGGCAAGCGCTATTACCTCAACCTCCGGGAGTTGTCCAACTTCAAGAACCCGCACGCGAGAACCGACGAGCTCGCGGATACGGATATCTTCTCCAATACCCTGATGCGGCATTTTTACAGGGACATGTCCGGATTCCAGGTAGAGTTTTACCGGCTGATGTTCATCGCCTATCCTAAAGGCCACAGCATGGAGTTTACCGACGCCAAGTTCATGGCCAGCCCGGGCTTCCGCAGGCCGGGGCAGGCGTTCAAGTAAACCGGCGGCCGGTCCTGCAGGCAAGTCCCCCGGGAAGCGCCCGGGGGACTTTTTTTACCCCCGCGGGCGGGGTTGCCAAGGAAATATTATTATGTTTATATATAGTCAGCGGTTTAACAATCAATCCAGGAGAACCTCACGATCATGGAAAAACCCTCGCTAAAACCCAAATGCCCCAACTTCTCTTCCGGCCCCTGCGCCAAGCGCCCCGGCTGGACCGTCGACGCCCTTAAGAACGCCCTGGTGGGCCGTTCCCACCGCTCCAAGGAAGGCAAAGCCCGCCTGCAGGAAGTTTCCGACCGCATGAAGAAAGTGCTGAACCTGCCCGCCGACTACCGCATAGGCGTGGTGGCCGGCTCCGACACCGGCGCCGTCGAACTCGCCATGTGGACCCTGCTCGGCCCGCGCCCCGTCGACATCTTCGGCTGGGAAGCCTTCAGCAAGGGCTGGATCACCGACGCGGTGAAATATCTCAAGCTGCCCAAGGTCAACGAGTACAAGGCCGACTTCGGCAAACTGCCCGACCTCACCAAGGCCAACGCCCAGAACGACATCATCTTCACCTGGAACGGCACCACCTCCGGCGTGAAGGTCCCGAACCTGAACTGGATCCCGAAAGACCAGCAGGGCCTCGTGATCTGCGACGCCACCAGCGGCGTGTTCGCCATGGACATCGACTTCACGAAACTCGACGTGGTGACCTTCTCCTGGCAGAAAGTGCTGGGCGGCGAGGCCGCGCACGGCGTCATTATCCTGTCGCCGAAAGCGGTGAAGCGCATGGAAGAGCAGAATTCCAAGATCACCTGGCCCGTGCCCAAGATCTTCCGCCTGGTGGACGAGAAGAAGCTGCTGCCCGGCGAGCTGGAATACAGCACCATCAACACCCCGTCGATGCTCTGCGTCGAGGACGCCATAGACGCCCTGAAATGGGCCGAGACCGTGGGCGGCCTGCCCGGGCTCGTGCGGCGCTCCACCGCCAACCTGGCGGCTTTCGAGAAGTGGGTGGAGAAATCCTCCTGGATCGCTTTCCTCGCCGAGACCAAGGAGACCCGCTCCAACACCTCGGTCTGCTTCAAGATCAAGGCCGAGTGGTTCCAGAAGCTCGGTGACGAGGACAAGGTTAAGGCCGCCAAGAAGATAACCTCGATGCTGGACAAGGAAGGCGTGGCCAAGGATATCAATTCCTACGGCAAGGCCCCTGCCGGCATCCGCGTGTGGTGCGGCGCCACCGTAGAGACTTCCGATATCGAAGCGCTGATCCCGTGGCTCGACTGGGCCTACGAGCAGACAGCCAAGGAATATTCCAAGGAGGCAGTGAAATGAGCAAAGTGCTTATAGCAGACAAAGCCGATCCCCTTTGCGAGAAGGTGCTGAAGGACCGCGGCCTCACCGCCGTGGTGAAGACCGGCATGAAGCCCGAGGAGCTGAAGGCCTGCGCGCACGAGTACGATGCCATCATAGTGCGCTCCGCCAGCAAGCTGACCCGCGAGATCATCGAGGCCGCCAAGAACCTGAAGGCCGTGGCGCGGGCCGGCGCCGGAGTTGACAATATCGACGTGGTCGCCGCCAGCGAAAAGAAAGTCCTGGTCATGAACACGCCGTTCGGCAACACCGTGAGCACCGGCGAGCACGCCATCGCCATGATGTTCGCGCTGGCGCGCCATATCCCGCAGGCTAACGCCTCCACGCACGCCGGCAAGTGGGAGAAGAGCAAGTTCGAAGGCGTGGAGATCACCGGCAAGACGCTGGGTGTGGTGGGCTGCGGCAATATAGGCGCCGTGGTGGCCGACCGGGCCAAGGGTCTGCACATGGACGTGCTGGTGTTCGACCCGGTGATGACCACCGAGCGCGCCCGCGAGCTGGGCGTGAAGATGGTGACCCTGGACGAACTGTACGCCAAGGCCGACTTCATCACCTACCACGTGACCATCAATCCCAACACCAAGGGCATGCTCAATAAGGACACGATCGCCAAGATGAAGAAGGGCGTGCGCATCATCAACTGCGCCCGCGGCGGCATCATGGTGGAGGCCGACATAAAGGCCGCCATCGAGAGCGGCCATATCGCCGGCTTCGCGGTGGACGTGTACGCCAACGAGCCCGCCACCGAGCATATATTCTTCGGCATGGAGAAAGTGATCTGCACACCGCATATCGCGGCCTCCACCAAGGACGCGCAGGTGACCGTGGCCCGGCAGGCAGCCGAGCAGATAGCGGACTTCCTGCTTACCGGCAAGCGCACGCACGCGGTTAACGGCGACAAGATATAGGTTAACAGCGCGGCTCGGGTTTCCGAACGGAAGCCCGGGCTGTTTTACATAAGGAAGTTCCGGCAGGTATAGCAGGAGGGGTGGCGAGGGTTTGGCCGACGAAGGCCCTCGCGGAGGCCCGAGCTTGCATAAGCGCGAGGGCCGAGTGAGGAGGGGCGCACACGGTGTGTGCGACCCCGTGCCTGAGGAGGTAAACCCTCGACAGGCCCCCGAACCTGCAGCTGCCGGATCTCCTTCAAACAACAAGGACAAAGACATGGCAAAACTCCCTCTTTTCTCACCCATCTACGGCATACGGCCCGCTCCTGGCAAGGCGCAGGAAATTATCGCGCCGCCTTACGACGTGATGGACTCGGAAGAGGCCCGGGAGATGGCCAAGGGCAAGCCTAACAGCTTCCTGCACGTGTCCAAGGCCGAGATAGACCTGCCGCCCGGCACCGACGTGCACGACGAGTCGGTTTATAGGAAGGCCGCGGAGAATTTTGAAAAGATGCTTAAGAACGGGCTGCTGCTGCGCGAGAACAAGCCGTGCTTCTACGCCTACCGCCTCCAGATGGGCGCGCATATACAGACCGGCCTGATGGTGGGCGCCTGCGTGGAGGACTACGACAATAACCGCATCCGCAAGCACGAGTTCACCCGCCCGGTGAAAGAAGACGACCGCGTTAACCAGATCAAGTTCGTGAAAGCCCAGACCGGCCCCGGCATCATAGCCTACAAGCAGGTGCCCGAGATCGACGCCGTCATCAAGAAGAACGTGAAGAAAGAGCCGCTGTTCTCGGCCACCGGCGCCGGCGGCGTGATCCACACGCTGTGGCTGATAGACGACGCGGCCGACATAAAGGCCATCTCGGACGCTTCGGAGCGTCAGAAGACCGTTTACATCGCCGACGGCCACCACCGCAGCGCCGCCGCCAGCCGCGTTAAGAAGTTCATGGTCGAGACCCGCGGCAACGCGCATACCGGCACCGAGCCTTATAACGTCTATCTCGCCGCCGCGTTCCCGGTGAACGAGATGAAGATCTGGGACTATAACCGCGTGGTGAAGGACCTCAACGGCCTCACGCCGGAAAAATTCCTCTCCGAAGTTCAAAAAAGTTTCGAAGTGAAAGAGGTCAAGGGGCAGGCGAAACCCGCCGCCCGCCGCGAGTTCGGCCTCTACCTGGGCGGCAAGTGGTACCTCATGAAGCCCGCGGTGAAGACCCCGACGAAGGAAGAGGACCCGGTGAAGGCGCTGGACGTCAGCGTGCTGAGCGACCTGGTGCTGGACCGCGTGCTCGGCATAAAGGACCTGCGCAAATCCGACCGCGTGGACTTCGTGGGCGGCATACGCGGCCTGGGGGAGCTGGAAAAGCGCGTTAACTCCGGGGAGATGGCCGCGGCTTTCGCCCTGCACGCCACCTCGCTCGACGAACTTATTTCCGTGGCGGACGACAACCAGGTGATGCCGCCCAAGTCCACCTGGTTCGAGCCCAAACTGGCCGACGGCGTGGTCTCCAACCCGTTGCTTTGAGGGCAATGATGAAACACAAGATCCTGATAGTGGACGACGAGGAGAATATCCTCTTCGTCACCAAGACGGCCTTCGAAAGCCATTACGAGGTCTTCACGGCCCCGGACGGCTCCACCGCGCTGGAGATCATCAAGAAAGAAAGGCCGGTGCTGGTCTTCCTGGATATCAAGATGCCCGGGATGTCGGGCATGGAAGTCCTGGAGGCCATAGCCGAGCTGGCCTTCCGGCCCACGGTCTGGATGCTTACCGGCGACGAGGATCTGGACACCGCCATAAAGACGCTGCGCACCGGCGCCGCCGGCTACGTGACCAAACCCTTCGAGCTGAACCGCCTGCGGGAGATAGTGCTCAGCACCGTGGAGTCCTCCAAGACCTCCGGAGAGAAACCTTCGGAGCGGCCCTGGCGGGTAAAGAAGAAGAAGGAGTGACCCCGCGGGCGGCAATGAACAAGGCTTTCCTGGGTTTTCCCCGAGAGTTCCTGGCCGTGCTGCGCCGCCTGGACACTCCCCGCAAGGTGCAGGCCTTCCTCGACCACGAACTGGCCTACAACGATTCCGTAAAGAACACCTGCTTTTCGCCGCTGGAGACCCTGCGGCGGGGGCGCGCCCACTGCATAGAGGGCGCGCTGCTGGCCGCCGCGGCCTTTATCTTTCACGGCCGCCGCGGCCTGCTGCTGGACCTGCGCGCCAACCCCAGGGACGACGACCACGTTATAGCGCCTTTCACCGAGAACGGCCGCTGGGGGGCCGTCGCCCAGTCGCATTTCTGCGGGCTGCGCTACCGCGAACCCGTCTACCGCACTTACGGCGAGCTGGCGCGCAGTTATTTCGAATTTTATTATAACGGCAGAGGGGAGAAGACGCTGCGGGAGTACTCCGTTCCGCTTTCGGCCTCGTCGCTGCCGGCGGGGTGGCTCTGCTCCCGCAAAGACGTTTTTTTCGCGGGGCGCCGGCTGGACGCCGCCCGCCATTACAACATCCTCTTGCCCGGCCAGGAGCCCCGCCTGGCCCGCGCGGATTCCCTGCTGGTGGAAGCCGAACTGGTGGGAAAGAACAGGGCGCCGCTGGTCAAGCGGCGCCCAAGGCCTTATAGCAAGCTGAAACTTCCCCGTGTCAGCGGGCCGGTTTGAAAGAATCCAGGATCTTGCCGAACATCGCCAGGTGCCCTTTGGCCTCGCCCTTGGGGGCTTTGAGGGTCAGGGAGTAAAAACCTTTCTTGGCCGGCACTATGACGTAGCGCTCGAACATCTCCGCCTTTTTTGGCTTGGGCGAGTAGGCCGGGAGCATAGCGTAGGTTATCATGTCCAGGATCTTGGACTTGCGGCCCGCCACCAGGGTGTCTTCCAGCTTGCCCAGGATCTCGCCGTCGTTCTTGTGTTCCGTCTTCATGAGCGTGGCTATGTAGGCGTCCATGGTCTTGAAGCGGGGATGGTCGGGGCCGAAGTAGATCAGGGAAATGGCCGCTCCCGGAGGCTGGCCGGGCGAATACAGGTCCACCCCGTATTGTTTCTCCTGGCGGCCGACGATGATCTCCTCTTCCTTTTCCCAGGCGGAGGGGATCAGCGCGGTGAAAACATTCCCGTCACAGGCGTACTTTTCCATGCCGGCCTCCGCCGCTCCAAGCGGCACCGCCGGGGTAAGGGCCAGAATAAGAGCTATTATCTTTATCATTTTGTGTCTCCGTAAAGCCGTTCCGTTACAGGCTCTCGTCGTTGAGTTCCTGTACTTTCTTTATCTGCAGGGTGGCCGCCCGTGAGGGTTTGCCCTTGGCCGTGATGCTGGCCAATTGGCCGTTGAGCATGGCTATGTCCTCTTTCTGCCGCGTAATCACCGTCTCGTACCAGGGGTAGGCTTCCGCGGTCATTTTGTTGAGCTGCTCGGTGGAGCAGTTGCGGATGTCGAACCAGGAACAGTCGGCGGTGACGCGCGGCGCGGCGGCGTAGGCCGGGTCGGTCTTGCGCTGTTCCAGTTCCTTCATGCCGTTCTCCATCTGCAGGATGGTCTTGGCGCCCACGCCCTGCGCGCCTTCCAGGTTGTAGTAGCGGATGAACTGTTTCATGCCGCGGTAGCCGCCTTTTTCAAAAGCCTGGATGCATTCCATGTCGAATTCGGAGGCCTCTTTTTTGTACTGCCGGCCGTACTTGGGGTCCTTGAATTTCTTCATCATGCCCGCCGCCTGGCCGGCAAAGGCCACGGCTTCCTTGTCTAGGATCTTCTTATTGGACACACCGTTTGCTATATAGAATTCATCCTGGTGTACATTGTGGATGCCTTCGTGAAGGATGACACCGTAGAGGTGCCGGCCCAACTTGTCCATCATGGCTGGGTCTTTTTCCAGGCGGGCCGCGGTACACTTGTTTTTCTTCATCCAGGCTTCGATGAGTTGTTTGTTAACCGCTATCTGGCCGCCGCCCAGGCCCCCGCCGCAGCCGTTGGTGGCGTGTTTGGGGCAATACGCCCCGTTGGTGCCGCCGTCCCCCAGGTCCAGCACTTTTAATTGCATCGGGTGAAGGAGGTTGCCCTTGCGGTCTTTTTCATTGTAAAACTTACGGAGTTCTTCCTCCAGAGGGGTCCCTGAAAAAGCCGCCGTACGCTTTTTGTTGTCCACCTTGCTGACCCCGCCCAGCATGCGGGTCATCATCTCGTCCGCGACTTTCTGGAACTTATCCTCCGGCAGGACATAAGTGGCGGCGGCGGTTGGTTTGGCCGGTTTGGGCTTCGCGAAAGGTTCCGTATTGTAACCGCCGCCCAAGTCCGCTTTCTTGTCGAAAACTCCTCCGAGGTAAGCCATCATCTCCGCGTCAGACTTGCCGGCCAGGTTCCTGGCCGCTTCGGAGTATTTTGAGGGATCGGTGCCGGCACCGGGCCCCCCGGCTCCCGGAGCCCCTGGGGCCGGCATGAGCCTAGCGAGGTACTGGCGGATATTATTGCGGATGTCCTGGGGCAGGTGAGCATCAAGGAACTGCTGGGGAGTGCCGCTGATGATGCTGCACTTGGTTACTTCCGTGGGGAAGTTGGCCTGATTCGAGATGGCTGTTTCCGCCATTATGGCCGCGGTGCGCTGGGATAGCGTCATTTCGGCCCAGCGGGCCTGGGTGATCCCCATGTTGGCGAACATCGCCTGCCGGGGTGGAGCCGCTATGTTCCAGGCCAGGGCGGCATTCTGCGCAGGGGCGAGGGAACCGTTGTAGTATTTCCCGATCCAGGGAAAGGTCTTGTCTGGCTGGGGTCCCATGTCCAGTTCACAAAGTACGCAGGCCTCTTGGTAGCCCGAGATCTCAAGCAGGTCACGGTAGCGTTTTCGGATATGGCAGTCGCGTGGGTTATCCCTGAAGAAGTCCCCCAGTTCCGTAAAAATACCGTCGAATTTAAGGATATAGTTGAGCGTGTCGGAATCCTCTTCCTTCAGTTTTTTATAGAAGTCGCCTTTGGGCTCTAATGCCTTTACACACTTCTCCGCTTCCTTCGGCGAGTAGACCTTCTGCGAAATATTCGCCACGCAGGCGTCTTTTAACGCGGTCTCCTCCTGGGTCAGTTCCGCGGCCGCTGGCAACGCCAGCGCGGCGGAAAGCAGGACGAGGTTCAAATAGAAGGGGAGCTTTCTCATAGTATTAATATTATAAGCGCCGGATACGCTGTGTCAAGGGCCGGTAGTCCCAGTTGCCAAGGGGACCGGCATTTGGTAGAAAGTAGGTTCAGGGATATTTTAGGGAGACGCGAAATGAAAAACCCCGTTCTGGACGTGATAAAAAGCCGCCGCAGCATAAGAAAGTACCTGCCCGACCAGTTGAAGGACGCGGAACTGGCCGCCATACTGGAGGCCGCCGCCTACGCGCCCAGCGCGCACAACGAGCAGTCCTGGCATTTCACCGTTATCCGCAACCGAGAACTGTTGGACCGCATCAGCCTTAAGGCCAAGGAGCTGATGGCCGCCCAGGAGACAGAATGGATAAAGGAGATGGGCAGGAACCCGGAGTTCCACATCTTCTACAAGGCGCCGGCGGCGGTGATCGTCTCCACCCGCACCGGGGCCATGTCGCCCAAAGTGGACTGCGCGGCCGCCATAGAGAACATGCTGCTGGCGGCGGAGAGCCTGGACATAGGTTCCTGCTGGATAGGCCTGGCACGCTACTATTTCACGCTGAAGGACGAACTGCCCCTGCTTAACATTCCCGAGGGCTATGAACCCTTCTATGCCGTGGCCCTGGGGTACAAAGCCCAGCGGCCGGTCCGCGCCCTGCCGCGCCGCAAGGACCAGGTGAACTATATAGACTGATGCTGCGCCTGGGACTTTGCTGTAAATTCGCCGAGGAGCCCATAAAGTTCCCGGTCACCACCGCGCTTTACGCCATGAAGCTGAAGCCGGCGCAGCGCCGTGCGCGCCTGGCGGGCCTGTGCCGGGAGAACGCCGCGGCCCTGGCGGCCGCCATAAACTATTGCGCCGCCAACGGCATCGGCAGTTTCCGCGTTAACAGCCAGGTGCTGCCGCTCAAGACGCACCCCCGGGCGGGGTACGACCTGGCGGCCCTGCCGGGCGGTCCGGAGATAATAAAAGACTTTAAAAACTGCGGCGCCCTGGCCAGAAAACTAAAAGTGCGCCTGACCTTTCACCCGGACCAGTTCATCCTGCTGAGTTCCGAAAAGGCCGGGGTCACGGAGTCGTCCATAAAAGAGCTGGACTACCAGGCGCAGGTGGCCGGCTGGATAGGCGCCGACGTAATAAATATCCACGGCGGCGGCGCCTACGGCGACAAGGCCGCCGCGCTGGCCCGCGCCGGGGCGGTCCTGGAAAAACTCAGCCCCGCCGTGCGCGCGCGCCTGGCCTTGGAGAACGACGACCGGATCTATTCCCCGGCGGACCTGCTGCCGTTCTGCCGGGCGCACAAAGTCCCCTTTGTTTACGACGTGCACCACCACCGCTGTCTGCCGGACGCGCTGAGCGTGGAAGAGGTTACCCGGCAGGCGCTGAAAACCTGGGACCGGGAGCCGCTGTTCCACCTGTCCAGCCCCAGGGACGGCTGGGGGGGTGCGGACCCGCGCCCGCACCACGACTATATAGACCCGGGAGATTTTCCGGCCTGCTGGCGCCGCCTGGACGCGACCATAGAGGTGGAAGCCAAGGCCAAAGAACTGGCGATAGCGCGCCTGCGCAAAGATCTGGCGGCATATAAGGAGATATCATGTTCAGAAAAATAACGGCGGTTTCATTGGCGGTTTCTTTCGCGGGGATGGCCAGTTCCGGGGCGCTGATGGTCCTGGGAGGGTCGTTCGCCTTGCAGTTCCGGCTGCTGCCCGTGCATAAACTTTTTGCGCCGGTGTTCATAACGGCGGGACTCTGCCACTTGTTCCTCAACCGCGGCGCCCTGGCCGTTTACTTGAAAGAGAGGGCCGGGCTGGTGACCGCCGCGGTACTTGCCATAGTGCTGGCAGCCGCTTACGCGGCGAATTTCGACAAGAACGTGGACGAGGAAGCCGGCCAGGTGATGGACCAGATAGGCCAGCAGGTGTACGGGGAGTAAGTAAGCGCGGAGGGCGGAGGGGCCGGGGCTAGTCCCGGCCCTTTTTTATTTCTGTATCCAGTTGATGAACTCGAACCAGCGGCCGCCTTTGGCCCAGGCCAGGGCGTTATAGGCGGTGTCTGGGATGCTGTAGGGCATGTAGATGCCCAACCCGTTGGCGTTGCGGTTGGTTTCTCCCGTGTAGGCGTTCTGGAAGACCACGCCGGAGGTTATGAGGTCCGCCAGGGCCAGGCTTTTGGCCCGCACGTCCGCGGAAGAGCTTTTCTGCGCGGCGAGGGTGAGGAAGTGCACCAGGTCCTTGGATTCCACGTCCTTGAAGGTCTTGGTGTCGTTGCGGGCGGCTTTCAGGCCGGCCCGGTCGCCGGAAGCCATGGCCGCCGCGGCCCACTGGTCGGTCATAGTTTTTAAAGCGGCCAGGTTGCGGGTGTAAACGGCGGAGATGGTGGTTTTCTGGGTTGTTTCCGCGTAATACCGGTTGTAGCCCTGGACGGCCGCCGCGGCCAGGGTTTCGGCGGTCAGCGGTTTATTGTGGATGCCGGCCAGGAAAAAGTGGTAAGGCCAGCCGTCGGCGGGCGCCGTTTCTTCCGAACCTATTATGACCTTGGCCTGGTCCTTCAGCTCATAGGCCACTTCGGCCATCTGCATCAGGCAGGCATCCGAGGCGTAAACTTCCAGGCCGCCCATTTTAGCCAGGGCGGCGCCCAGCTGGACCCCGGTGATATGGTGCTGCGTTTCGTCGTCGTAGGAAATGCCTTTTAATTCCGGGGAAAGAGCCGCCGACTTCCAGCCGGTGCCGTGGTTCCACACCACCAGCATGTAGCGGCGCGCGGGAAACCTGCTCTTGGCCCACAGACCGAATTCCGCCAGGTGGTTCCAGTCGCCCATGTCGCCGTTAAATTCCTCCAGCACGGGCGAGGTGACCTCGGCCTGGTTGAAATCCTTCTGGATAAGGTAGCGGCGGATACCGGACCAGGAGGCGTTCTTGGGCGACATCATGCCGGGGAAGCCGGGGATATTCGGGAAGCCGAAAGGATTAGTGGAAGGCGGGGGCGGGACATAGGCGCGCCGGCCGGCCTCTACCACCAGGTTCACATTGGCCGGAACTCCGGCCCGTTCCATTTCGTTAAGGTCGCTGAGGGCGTAGTTGTAAAGATCGTTCTTGCCGTTCATGAAGACCATGATGGTCAGTTCTTTCATTCCGCGGGCCGGCTCGGGTATGGCCTGCGCCTGCGGTTCGGCGGCGGCCAGGCCCTGAAGCTGGCGCAGGGCTTGTGCCCGGGCCGTGCCGATCAGGCAGCAGGAGGAAAGCAGCAGGAAAGAAAAGGGGCGCAGGATCTTTTTCATCCCTTAAAGTCTATTAAAATAGGCGCGGTCGGCCATGAGCCGATGTTCCCAGGCGGACGGGGGCCAAAAAACGCCGTGAATTTGGGCCTTTAGGGCCTATCGTCCGGGCCGGGGATTTCGTAGTATATAGGTACAGGGGTGTTCGGGAATTGAGAGGACAGTTATGATGACCTGCAACGAAAAAGACGACCGTGAAGAGTTCCGCAAGGGAGAGAAGCTTATCGTGCGCATCCCTCCGGGCCACGCCGTCGGCAACGACACTCCCGGGCTGAAGCCCAAGGGCGGCGCCTACCTCTGGGTAATGGGCCCCCGCCGCCGCGCCGGCAAAGGTTGGCGCGAAGAGTCCGTGAACTGAGGCGGTCTCCCGCCAGGAAAGCCGCGCCTCCCGCGCGGCTTTTTTATTGCTTTGGCCGGAAAATCCTGCTACCATAATACCGGGTAATGCCGCCAGCGGCCAGCGGGGGAAAATGGAAGCCGGTTTCCTTAAAGACCTTATCTACAATATCTGCCTCCTCCTGGGGGTCGGGGTCGTTTATTCCGAATTCAACCTGAGGCCCGCACGGCCGGCGCGTTACAGGGATATCCTGACGGGTGTTCTGCTGGGGGTCGTGGGCGTGGCCGTAATGCTCAACCCGTGGGTGATGCGCCCCGGCATGGTCTTCGACGTGCGGTCCGTGCTCTTGAGCGTAGGCGGGGTTTTCTTCGGCCCCGTCTCTGCGCTGCTGGCGGCCGTTATCACGGCCCTGTTCCGCTATGAGATCGGCGGGGACGGCGTCTGGATGGGCATAGCAGTTATCTTCTGTTCTGCCGGCATAGGCGTGCTGTGGCGGCGCCTGCGGCCGCAGGTGGCGGAAAAAGCCAGCCTGCTGGAACTGGCGCTGTTCGGGCTTGCGGTGCACCTGGGCATGCTCGCTTGTACGGCGTTGCTGCCCGCCGGTACGGCCCTGGAAACTTTGCGCAGGATAGCGCTGCCGGTGCTGCTGGCCTACCCGGCCGCCACGGTGGTGTTCGCCATGCTGCTGCTGCGCCAGGCGGAACGGGCGCGCGGCCGCCTGGCCCTGGTAGAGAGCGAAGAGCGCTACCGGGCGGTCTCCGAATATTCCAATAACGCCATCTGTATCGTCAGCGACTCCGGCGCTATAACCTGGGTGAACAAAAGAATGGAGGATATGGGCGGGTTCTCCAAAGCGGAATACCTGGGGGCGGGGTCGTTCGCGCGCTTTATAGCGCCGGAGTCCCTGGAGTTCGTGCTCTCGAATTTCAAGAAGTTCCTGGCCGGCCTGCCTTACGAGCACCATTATGTATTCGCCTTCGTGCGGGCCGACGGGGTAAAACGTCTTTGTGAGAAGTACATGACAGATTTCCGGGACAGGTACGGCCGCCGGAACCTGGTCATCAGCATGGTGGATATCACAGAGCAGCGCAAGGCCGAGGCCGAGCGCGAGCAGCTGCTGCGGGCGATAGAACAGGCCGGCGACGCCATAGTGATCACCGACGCGGCCGGCCTCATCCAGTACGTGAACCCGGCTTTCGAGAAGAGCACAGGCTACACGCGGGCCGAGGCGCTGGGAAAGAACCCCAGTATACTCAAGAGCGGCGCCCAGGACGCGGAATTCTACCGCAGGTTCTGGGCCGCCCTTTCCGCCGGAGAGACCTGGGAAAGCAGGATGGTGAACCGGCGCAAGGACGGCACCCTTTATACCGAAGAGGCCGTAAT
The DNA here is from genome assembly GCA_023701245.1 of Elusimicrobiales bacterium. Taxonomy (GTDB): domain Bacteria; phylum Elusimicrobiota; class Elusimicrobia; order Elusimicrobiales; family UBA9959; genus UBA9959. The sequence continues at coordinate 39,117 of JAMPXK010000016.1, forward strand.
TTCCGCCGTGCGCGACGCCGACGGCAGGATAGTTAACTACGTGGCCGTCAAACGCGATATTACCGAGAATCTGCAGATGGAAGAACAGTTCCGGCAGGCGCAGAAAATGGAGGCGGTGGGGCACCTGGCCGGCGGCGTGGCGCACGATTTCAACAACATACTCACCGCCATAAAGGGCTATTGCTCCCTGGTTTCCTCGGCCCTGCCCGCGGGCTCTCCAAGCCGCGAGGACATAGGTGAGATCATAAACGCCGCTGACAAGGCCACCGCCCTCACCGGCCAGCTGCTGGCTTTCAGCCGCCGGCAGATAATGACCCCCAAGGTGGTGGACGTCAACAAGATCATAGGCGACATGACCAAGATGCTGCTGCGACTTATAGGCGAGGAGGTGAAACTTTCGACACACCTGCTGAACGCGCCCTGCCTCGCCAAGGTGGACCCGGGCCAGATAGAGCAGGTGATCCTCAACCTGGTCATAAACGCGCGCGACGCCTTGCGCGAAAAAGGCGAGATCATACTGGAGACCGGCATCTGCGATACCTCCGGGGACGAGGTGCCGTGGAAGACCCTGCGCAAAGCGGGGCGGCTGGTATTTATACGGGTGAGGGACAACGGCTGCGGGATGAGCGAGCTGGTTAAGAGCCATCTTTTCGAACCTTTCTTTACCACCAAGGCCTCCGGCAAAGGCACGGGGCTGGGGCTTTCCGTGGTCTTTGGCGTGATCAAGCAGAGCGGCGGAGAAATAGCCGTGGATAGCGCGCCCGGCAAGGGCAGCGTCTTCAGCATTTACCTGCCCTTTGTGAAAGGCGAGGCGGCGCCAGGTGAGGCAGAGGGCGGCAGTTCGCTATCCGGCGGAAGCGAGACCATACTGCTGGCGGAGGACGAAGAAAGCCTGCGCCGCCTTGGCGAGCGTCTGCTGAAGGCCGCCGGCTATACCGTGCTGGCGGCGGCTTCCGGCGCGGAGGCCCTGCGCCTCATGGAAGAGCGCGGCAGGCCGGTGGACCTGCTGCTCACCGACGTGGTAATGCCGGGCCTTACCGGGCGCCAGCTGGCCAAAGAACTGGCCGCCCGAAAGCTCTGCCCCAGGACGCTTTACATGTCCGGCTACACCGACGAGGCCATCGTAAAGCACGGCGTACTGGAGCCGGGCATAGCTTTCATCTACAAGCCTTTTTCAGCCGACGGTCTGGCCAATAAGGTGCGCGCCGTCCTGGACGGCCCAGCGGACCAGGCCCGGGCCTGAAAATCGCCGCGCGGCGGCGCCACCGGCCTTACCCCCTACACAGGAAACAAAAAGTTAACGCGCGCGACCTTGACAAAAGCGCGCGCGTCATCTATATTATTAGTCCGGGTTAGGCTTAATGGACCATACACCACTACATACGCGCTCGCGGATGCTTTCCAAGCATTACAAGCATCACGATCATCTGCTTGACACCTGCCGCCGTCAAAGGAATTCTCCTTTTAAAACCTTTATCTGCTCCCTGGCCGTAATTGTCGGCTTGGCGGCCCTGCTGTTGGCGGGCTACTGCGCCTCTGTGGTGCTAAAAGCGCGCCGCGCCACCCCCGCCATAATACAGGCCGCCCTCGCGCCCGAAAAGATAACCCTCACCCCCGCCGATCTGCCGCGCCGCCGCGTGGACCAGCTGCTTAAGGTGGAAGATCCCGCTTTCCTCGACCACAACGGCGTAGACCTTAAGACGCCGGGCGCCGGGCTTACCACCATTACCCAGGCCCTGGTAAAGATCTTTTATTTTAAAGAGTTCAAGCCGGGTTTCGCCAAGTTAAAGCAGACCCTGATAGCCCGCTTCGTCATGACCCCTCTGGTTTCCAAGCAGGACCAGCTTACGCTTTTTCTGAACTACGCCTACCTGGGCAACTGCAGGGGAACGGAGGTCCGGGGCTTTACGGCCGCCGCGCAGTGCTACTACTATAAAAAAGTGGAGCGGCTTAAAGAGGACGAGTACCTTTCCCTGGTCGCCATGCTTATAGCGCCGGACACCTTCAGCCCGGTTGCCAACCCGCAGGCCAATAAGGACCGGGTGGCCCGCATAAAGAAGCTCATAGCCGGGGAATATGTCCCGGCCGGCGCCCTGGACGTTTATTACGGCCCCCTGGACCCCAACACCCAGACGGCCCTGGCCCCGGCTTCTTACTTCCGCAGCATTTACGAGAATTGATTGCCGCAAGAAAGAGCAAGACCGCCGGAGAGGCGGTCTTGTTTTTTCCGGCCGGGGCGCCGCTTTGCGCCCGGCTATTTTTTAGGAGTTACCAGACGCCCGTCCTTGGTATGGAGTTTCACGGGGCCGGTCAGTTTGCCGTTCTTGAATTCGCCTTCTCCTTCCACCTGGCCGTTCTCATAGTAGCTGCGCCTTATGCCGTTCTCGGTGCCGTCCTTGTAAACGGCCTGCATCTGCAGTTTGCCGCTGGGAAAATAAAATTTCTGCGGGCCTTCCCTTTTGTCGTTGACGTAGTTGCCTTCCAGCCGCAGCTTCCCGTCCGGGAAGTAACCTTTTACTATGCCGCTGATCTTGCCGTTGACGTATTTCTTCTCCAGCTTGAGGGCGCCGCTTTCGTAGTATTCCTTCCAGGCGCCTTCCGGCTTGCCGTTGACGTAAAAGATCTCGGACATCAGTATGCCGCCCGGGGCGTAGATCTTGGCCAGGCCGTTGCGCTTGTTGTTCTTCATGGTCATTTCCGTCAGCGGCTTGCCGTCTTCGCCGTAGGTTTTGACCAGCCCGTCCATTTTGCCGTTAACGTAGGACTCTTCCGATTTGAGTTTGCCGTTGGGGTGGTAGTTCTTCGAGACGCCGTTAAGCTTGCCGTCCTTGTAGGCGGCCGCGGAATTCAGCAGGTCATTCTCATAGTAGTTCACGACGCCGTCGGGTATGACACCGGTCTGGGCGATGACATTGCCGCGCTCGTCGTAGGTCTTGACGGCCGCTTCCTTGCCGTCCTTGTAGTAAGTTCCCGTCTGCACCTTCCCGTCCGGGAACCTGGATACTTTCAGGACTATCTCGGCGAAAAGAAGGCGCGGCGCCGTCAGCGCCAGCAGCAGTATGAAGGTCGTTCTCATCGGTCGCATACCTGCCCCCTGATTCAAGGGTTATGGTAGCGCATCTGTTCGCGGCAGTCAACAGGGGGAAATAAAGAGGGCGGAACCTCGCGGTTCCGCCCTCTTTTCAGGCTTGTCTAAGACCGCTTAGACTATGCCCTGGGCCATCATGGCGTCGGCGACTTTCTTGAAGCCGGCCATATTGGCGCCCGCCACGTAGTTGCCGGGCATGCCGGCCTCTTTGGCGGCCGTCACGCAGGCGTTGTGGATGTTGACCATGATGCCGTGCAGGTGCTTGTCCACCTCTTCGCGGCTCCAGCTCATGCGCATGCTGTTCTGGCTCATTTCGAGACCGGAGGTGGCCACGCCGCCGGCGTTGGAAGCCTTGCCGGGGGCGAACAGGACCTTCGCCTCCTGGAACGCGGTCACGGCCTCGGGGGTGCAGGGCATGTTGGCGCCTTCGGTCACGCACATCACGCCGTTCTTGATCAGCGTCTTGGCGTCGTTCTCGTTGAGTTCGTTCTGGGTGGCGCAGGGCAGGGCCACGTCAACCTTCACTTCCCACGGCTTCTTGCCCGCGTGGAACTTGCCGCTCTTGAACTTTTCGGCGTACGGGGCTACGATGTCCTCGCCGCTGGCGCGCAGCTGCAGCATGTATTCCCACTTGTCGCCCTTGATGCCTTCGGGGTCGTGGATGTAGCCGTCCGGGCCGGAGATGGTGACCACCTTGCCGCCCAGGTCGTTGACCTTCTGCACGGCGCCCCAGGCCACGTTGCCGAAGCCGGAGACGGCCACGGTCTTGCCCTTGAAGCTGGTGCCCTTGGTCTTGAGCTGCTCTTCCGCGAAGTACACCACGCCGAAGCCGGTGGCCTCGGGGCGGATCAGGGAGCCGCCCCAGGTGATGCCCTTGCCGGTCAGCACGCCGGTGAACTCGTTGCGGATGCGCTTGTACTGGCCGAACATGTAGCCGATCTCGCGGCCGCCCACGCCGATGTCGCCGGCAGGTACGTCGGTGTCGGGGCCGATGTGGCGGCACAGTTCGGTCATAAAGCTCTGGCAGAAGCGCATTACTTCGGCGTCGGACTTGCCTTTGGGGTCGAAGTCGGAGCCGCCTTTGCCGCCGCCCATGGGCAGCGTGGTCAGGGCGTTCTTGAAGATCTGCTCGAAGCCCAGGAACTTGAGGATGCTGGCGTTCACCGAGGGGTGGAAGCGCAGGCCGCCTTTATACGGGCCGATGGCGCTGTTGAACTCGAAGCGGAAGCCGCGGTTCACCTGCACCTCGCCCTTGTCGTCGGTCCACGGCACGCGGAAGGTGATGGAGCGCTCGGGCTCGACGATCCGGTCGAGGATCTTGGCCTTCACGTATTCGGGGTGCTTTTCCAGCACCGGGGTGAGGGTTTCGAGGACTTCCTTGACCGCCTGGTGGAATTCTTTCTCGCCGGGGTTCTTGGCGATAACGTTCGCCAGCACGCCGTTTACATAATCATGAACGGACTTTTTGCCTTTCTCGGCTACAGCTGAGGGTTTAGACATGATTTCCTTCCTTTTTGATTTTTCTGCGGGGTCAGTAGAACTTAAAAACAGACTAAAAGCTGTAAATCTATATTACAAACCTAAATATGGGTTGTCAACACAAGGGCCCGTTACAAAAAAACGCGGCGCGGCGGCGCTATTTTGCGGTATTCAGGGGGTGGCGGTCCCTTTGCGCGGCCGGGAGCCTGTCGGCGCCGCAGGCGGGGCCGGGCGGGCCCGGCATCTTGAGCGTTTATTGATGTGACTTAAGTTACAATAATATTCTATACTTAAAAAGTTAAGCGGTTTATGAAAAAACTCGCCCTCATTCCTGCTTTGCTCCTGTTCCTGGCCGGCTTTGCCGCGGCCGGGGAATTTCAGGATAAAGGCGAGACCATCGCCGTGGATTTTCCCGCGGGCTGGAACCCGGGCAAAAGCGACGACCCCGCCGTAACCCTGAAGCTGGAAAGAGGCCGTGCCTTCTTCGAATTCTCGA
>JAMPXK010000017.1 GCA_023701245.1 Elusimicrobiales bacterium
TGACAGCCGGCCCTTTCGTTTCAGGCGTTAGCCTTATTTACCCTGGTACCACTTTATGAACTCGTCCCACTGGGCGTCTTTGGCCCAGGCGAGCGCATTGTAGTCAGAGTTGAAGGAATAACCGGGCATATAGCCGGCTATGCCGTGGGTGTTGCCGTTGGCGTACTGCTCGTTCACACGGTTGTGCACGATCAGGGTGCCGTCTATGTAGGCTTTCAGGGCCAGGGCCTTGGCCTTTACGTCCGCGTTCTTGGTGGTGGCGGCGTAGCGGTCGAAGAAGTGCCCCATGTCCTTGTTATCGTACACGGCATAGCTCTGGGAGCCGGAAGCGGCGGTCTTGACCAGGTCCTTCTCTCCGGCCGCCATGGCGGCCTTCACGAAGTCGTTGATCAGGACGGCGAACTGGTCCAGCGCGGAGCTCTTGAGCAGGCTCTGGGTGGAGCCCTCGCCTATCTGCTGGTAGTGGTTGCTGTAACCGTCTACCGCGGCTTTGCCCATTTCGAAGGGGGTCATGGTGGGCTTGGCCACCACGGGGCCCAGCCACAGGTCGTAGGTGTAGCCGTCGCCGGGTTCGGTCTCTTCGGAACCCACTATGTATTCGGTGTAGTTCTTTATTTCGTAGGTGACTTCGGGCATCTGCATCAGGCAGGCGTCCGAACCGTACACGCTCACGCCGCCGATCTCCTTGAGGGCCAGGCCCAGCTGGGGAGTGGTGATGTGGTTGCCGGTCTCGTCATCGTAGGAAATGCCCTTGGTGAGGTTCATGGCGCGGGACTTGTCCCAGCCGGAACCGTGGTTCCAGACTATGAGCACGTACTTTTTGGCCGGGTAGGTGGCCTTGGCCCACTTGCCGAAGGCTATCAGGCTCTTGTAGTCGCCCATGTCGGTCTTGCCCAGGTCGGCCAGTACAGGGGAGGTTATCTTCGTGAAGTCATTATCTTTCTTTACGAGGTAGCGGCGGGTGGTCTTCCAGTCGCCGTCATTGGTGGCATAGCCGTTGATGCGGCCCATCTCCACGACCACGTTGACCTTGTCGGTGGAGCCGATCTTCTCCATCTCGTTGACGTCAAGCAGGCCGTACTTCTCCAGGTTGTTCTTGGCGTTGATGAAGACCATGATGGTCCATTCTTTGTCGATCTTGGCTTTTTCCTCTGCCGGAGCGGCAACAGGCACGCTCAGTTCGAGAGCGGAGATCTCCTGCTGCAGGGTGGTCTTGTTGGGGGTGTCGAAGCTTATTTCGGCGGACACCAGGGTGGCGGTCACTGACAGTATCGCGAAAACTGCGGCTGCTTTCCTTAACATTACTCCTCCAGAACTGCGGTTTGGTCTTGCAACGCCAAGCTACACCTATAGTTTAGCTCTCCGTTGATTATAATCAAGACCAAAGGGCCTAGTCAAGTTTTGGGCTTTGGGCCTATTGCTTTTTGGGCCTAAAGGCCTATGGACCTGTCAACCCTTCATAGGAGAAAGGCCCGGGGCGGCCTCGTTTTCGCAAAGCCCCCGGCTTTTGCCGGCCGCCGCCACGCGGCCAAAGGACCCGGCAGGTAGGCCCTAAGGTCCTCCGGACAGGCCCAGGCCGGGAGGGCCATTTAACATCAAGAAAGGGGGCCCTTAGCCTCTCAAGCGCAAAGGCCGCTCTTTTGTATCCTAGGCTTAAGACGTTTGAAAGCCTAAGGAGAGAACATGAAAACCTTACTGACGGTAATAGCGCTGGCGCTGGTGCCGAACCTGGCCGGAGCCTCCGGTTTCGCGGACCTGCAGGGCATGGACACTTCCGGCATTTCCAAGATCAACCCCTTTCCCAACCCGGGCAACCCCGACAGCTGCTACCTTACCGGCCTGAAAGACGGCCTGTGCAACTTCAAGTGCCGCAGCGGTGAAACCTTCCAGGTGAAGCCCGTCAACCCGCAAGCCTCCAGCGTCTACGAGAAATGCGGCGGCGGCGACTACCGCGGCGCCAAAGACGAACGCGCCTCCTCCCAGGACCAGGCGTCCGCCAGGGAGATCATCGCCATCGCCAAGCGCGCGGATTCACCCTTCGGCGGCATCGAGGACGGCAACCTGGGTCTTTCCGCCTACCGCCTCACCCCGGAAGCGGCCAATATGACGGTCAAACTGGTAAAGAAAGCCTTCCCCGGCATCGCCCTCGGCAACCGCAAGTACGCTGCCGCCGGCCCCCAGCTGGTGCTGGTGATCACCTCGGACGACGAAGCCTACGTGCACATGTACGACCAGGACCCCTCCACCGGCAAGCTGACCCGCATAGACGATTTCAACTCGGTCGACGCCGTTGAAGTTTTCTACGGCGACGCCCAGATGGCGGCCCTGGCGGCCGGCTACGAAGACTACGACTGGACCGGCGTCCTGCAGGGCCTGGCCGGCAAAGGCCGCGGCATCCCGCTGCCGCTCGGCAAAGGTTCCGCCCAGCCCTACTGGTGGAGCAATTAAGACTTTGAACGTCCTTTAAGGAGAAACTATGATAAAACTATCCGCTATAGCCCTGCTGCTCGGCCTCAATTCACCGCTGCTGGCCGCCTCCCCGGCCCCTCAGTTGCCCCCCATAGACGCGGGCACCATCTGGGCGCAGATAAACCAGCAGAACCAGTTCCCGCAGCCGCCCCAGACCACGCTCGACACCTGCGTCTTCACCGACTTCAAGAACAACAAGTGCTACTTCAAGTGCCAGAGCGGCGCTATCCTGGTGGAGCCGGCCGTAAAACCCACCTTTATAGGCGACGAACCCGCCGGCGCCTGCGCCACCCACATCATCCGCCCCGTACAGGCCGCCACTCAGTTCAAGGCCGCCGCCACTGACGTGCAGACCTTCGAGAGCTACGGCAAGTACGCCACCTACCAGGAAGCCACCGCCGCCCTGAACTGGGCCGTCAGCGGGCTCAAGTCGGCCAAGGCCGAGGTGACCAATCAGACGCTGGTGGTAAAAGGCCTCTACGACTACGGCTTCCGCATAACCTTCCGCGCCAAAGAAACCCTTCGCATAGAGCCCTCCCCCAGCTTCCAGCACGACATCGACGCCTATGAACACATGTTCGACGCGGCCGGCGGCATAGAGAGCCGCGGCGGCCTGGTGGCCATCCAGGAAGTGCGCAAGGACGGCCCCGACTCCTACTCCTACGTCATCGGCTGGTTCGGCAGCGTCAACAAGGGCATCACCGTCAACATAGGCAAAGAGCAGACCTTCAGCAGCTACGGCACCTATAACCTGGAGAGCGACGCCCGCGCGCAGATGGACTTCGTGGTGAAGGGCCTCAACGGCCTGAAGGCCACCAAGGTGCTGGACTACCGCGTGATCAAGAACTCCCTTATCAGCTATTCCTTCGAAGTGAAGTTCCGCTCACTCCAGACCCTGGGCGTGTATCGCCACGACGGCGTGTACCGCACCGACGAGGAAGCCGCCGAAGCCATGGTGGGCATGGCCGAAAGCCTGGCGAGGGAAAAGAAGAACGTGGTGGCCCTGGAAGTGACGCGCGAAGGCTTCAACAAGTATTCCTTCACGGTCGCCTACCTGAGCCTGGAGATCAACATCCCTCTCCCGGCGCTGAGCCCCGCCGCGCCCAAGGGCGCCAAAGCCTGCGTCTTCAACAGCTTCGCGAACAATGCCTGCAATTACAAATGCAGCGACGGCTCCGCCTACACCCAGCCTTTCATGACCCCGGGCCCCTGGAACAACGATCCCGTGGTCCTCTGCCCCCAGATAGTTTTCCCGTTCAAGTAAGCGGGGTCCTAAAAAACAGAACAGCCGGCCCCTAGAAGTTCCAGAGCCGCAGCACCCGCGACACCACGAAGAACCCGGCGGACTTTTTCGTCTTTTTCGTGGTCGAAAAAGCGTAGGAAGCCTCCACGGTGGACTTCATCATCGGGAAATACCCGCGCATGGCGTCGGAGTCGGCGCGCACCATGCCGGTGACGGCGAACTCCATGGGGCTTTCCTTTTCCAGCCGGGCATGGTATTGCTTGAGCTTCGCCAGCACCTCGCGCGGCATGGCCGGCCCGTCCGGGTATTCCACCAGCATGCCCGCCAGCTTCGACCGGTACGCGCCTTTCCCCTCGGCTTTTACCAGCCCTACCTTCAGGAAGTCCTTCAACACACGCTGCGCCACGGCCTTCTTCATGCCCGCCGCTTTGGCCATGCTCTCGGGCGTCCAGGAACCGGCATCGGTCTCTACCATGAAGAAGCACTTGTAGGCCTCGAAGCTGGTGATGGTGGCCAGGATCTGCTCCATGGTAATGTGGTACTTCTGGCCGGCAAGGGTGCGCCGCAGGGCCTCTTCCGCGGGCGAGGAGGCCGCGGCCTGGGCGCCATGGGCCAACAGCGGCTCCACCAGGTCCGTGAACGCCTCCTGGCCGGCCATGGTCTTGAGCCAGGCCAGCGTCAACTCGCGCGCCGCGGGCGTGGCCAACGGCATATGCAGGCCCACCAGGATCCTTTCCAGCCGGCCCAGCACGGGCAAATTCCGGCCCTGCTCCATCATCAGATAATTCCTGTAGGAGACCTTCAGCACCGGCGCGCCGCCATTGTCATGGAAAAAGCGGTAAGCCGTGGCGTAACCGGCCTCCTTGCGCAGCCGCGTCAGCGTTTCGGAAAAAATAGTGGCCATAGCAACTCCTCCCTGAATGTTCCTCCGGCTATTCTAACAATTTTTCCGGCACTAGAGACTCGCCGCATCACTAAACCCCCGGGCTTCACATCCGCCGCTTCGTAAGCCGGGCGGGCAAAACAGGTGGGCAGGAATACGCGGGCCGGCCGGGCACTCCGCCTCATGTGCCGCTCCGCCCCAAAGCGTAGACTATATATACAGCCCGGACTACCCGGGCTTTCAAGGAGATAAAAATGACCAAGACTTACACGCTGCCGCTGATCCTCGCCCTCGGCGCCCCCGCGGCGGCCGAGCTCAGCGCCCCGCAGCTGCCGCTCATAGACGCGGCCGCGGTACGCGCCGTGCCGTTCGCTCAGGAAGTCACGGTTCACAAAAGCGGCGGATACTCTTTCAGCGTGGCTTATCTGTCCGAGAGCAAGGGCAGAGAGATAAGCTCAGGGACGCCCGCCCCGGTTACCAGGACGTCCGAGGATATCTATTTTCGCAGCTCACTGCATTCCACCAGGGAGAAAGCAGCTGCCGCCCTCCAACGCATACTAAAGGACGCTGAAAGACAAAACATAATCATAAAAAATCACCCGGCAGTGGAATCTCAGGGCGGATATTATAATTTCAGGATCAATTTCGGGCCGGGGATGTACATCGACAAAGTTGAGTCGTATTCCATGACCCACAGCAAGGAGGCAATGATCATCTCCGGAGTGGAGCTGGGGGGCGGTATTCACCTTGAAACCAGATATGAGGCCGAACGGGGCATGAGTGTCTACTACGTCATGCCGGAAGGCAAGGAACCGCAGGAAATTGACGCCGATTAGCACCCCTGGCGGCATTGATACGACGGACAGCAACAACCAGACTACAGCGAAGAAAATAGAGGAGAGAATAAAATGAAAAAGTTAAACCTGATAGCCCTGATGACGGTGTTAGCGCTAATGACCACCGGCGCCTATGCCCGCGAGGCTTCTTTCGAAGAAATACTGGGAGGGGACTCCGGCAACATCATACGCGGCCTGAACGCCGCGGAATTAACCGCAACAGAGAAGATCAGCTTCCCCGTGCCGGCCGGCATGGAGAGCTGCAAATACTCCTCGGTGCAGGGCGATGTCTGTTCCTTCACCTGCAAGAGCGGCGCTACCGTAACGCGGCCCCGCCTCAACTCCTCCGTGGCCCAGAACGGCGGCTGCCCCATCATGATAATGGTGCCCGCCGGCGCCCCCAAAGCCGCCCCGGCCGCGGCCATAGCTAACGGCAGATACGTCAACGACTCCGGCTGCCTGGTGGAGGCCGAGAACGGCGCCAACGGCACCGTGCTGTACGTGGAAGAGCGCGGCCGCCGGGCCATGCTCGGCGTCCTCAACAACTTCTCCGGCGGCGATATCGCCGCTTTCTGCCGGCCGGCGGCGGCTTCCTTCTCCGGAGGCGTACTGACGCTGGGCTGCCAGGAGCAGAACAACGGCGGATACTCGACCCGAGGGACCGCGGAACTGGACCTGCGCGGCGGCCTGAGCGCGGTGCGCGTGCGCGGCGAAGTGAAGAAACCGCTCGGCTGGAAGACCGACACGAACATCTCCTGCGAAGGCCTGCGCCCGGTCTCCAAAGAGAAGCTCTCGGCTAAGCCCGGCATTTCCGGCACCTATGAGCTCAAGAACGGCTACGGCGAAGGCGCCGTGACCGTGCGGCAGTTCTCCGCCGACGGCGCCGAAAAGGCCGAATTCAGCCTCTCCACCGTGGCCGGCCCCAACGCCCACACCGCGGACATCAGCGGCGTGGCCGTGCAGACCCGGGAAGGCGACTTCGTGTTCTTCGGCGAGGACGGCTGCAAAATTTCCTTCACGGTCTCGCACCGCGTCCTTACCGTCAGCGGCGCCAACGCCACCTGCGGCGCCTACATGGGCCTGAACGCTATCGCCGACGGGGAGTACCTTAAAAAGAACTGATCTACGGCCGGGCGGTTCCCTCCCTACCCCCCAAAAACCGCCCGGCTCTATTTACCGGAGACTATTATGACCAAAACTTACGCGATGTTGCTGATACTGGCTCTCGGAGCCCCCGCCGCGGCCTGGGAAGCCTACGACACCAATAACTTCCCCAACGGCAGCGTAATCTGGAGCCTGGGCGAATGCGCCCGGGCCTACCGGGATACGCCCTACCTCGGCTGCTACGCTTCGCCGGAACTCACCATAACCCGCAAGGAGCACGATAAGCCGGCGGTGAAGCTGAAGGGGATCATCGTTTCCAAGATCCTGCCTAACGAGAACAACCATGACTCCGGCGGTTACGGCTATTGCCTGGGCGACAAGCACCCCTACCGGATAGTGCATGAAGTGCGGGTGATGGAAAAAGGCCGGGCAGTGGCCTACCTGTACCCGGAATTCTACGGCAGCGCCTTCAAGCCGGGCACGGCGCAGAACCTGTATGAATGGGGCGGCGGCATGTGGGGCACCGCCAACTGCGACAAGACCGACAAAACCCTGGTCTTCACGGGCGGGAACTCCTACACGGTAGCCTCGCCCGCGGCCGCGCTGGATTTCGGGAATATAGTGTTTACGATAGGCGAGAAACAGCTGACGTTCACGAAACTTTAAGGGCTTCTTCTACGGTGTTGGCGTGGATGCGGACGGTGTCGGCGAAGTTTTTGGCGTAGCCGCCGCTCAGCGTGAGCGCCACGGGGATCTTTCGGCGGCGGCATTCGGCCAGGACGAAGGCGTCCCGTTCTTTTATCCCGCCCATGGTGAGTTTGAAGCCGCCCAGCAGGTCCCCGCGGTACACGTCGGCGCCGGCCACGTAGACGGCGAAGTCGGGGCGGAAGCGGTCCAGCACCCGCGGCAGCTCGGCGCGCAGCACGGCCAGGTAGGTCCTGTCCCCGGTGCCGGGCTTCAGGCCGATGTCCATGGAACTCTTCTCTTTCTTCTCCGGGTAGATCTCCTGGTTATGCACGGAGAAGGTAAAGACCCGCCGGTCGCCTTCTAGAATGGCGGCGGTGCCGTCGCCCTGGTGGGCGTCCAGGTCCACTACCAGCGCGCGCTTTACGCGGCGCTCCTTCAGCAGCTTCTTCACCGCCACCGCTATATCGTTGAGCAGGCAGAACCCGGCGCCGCGTTCGCGGCGGGCGTGATGCGAGCCGCCGCCGCAGTTTATCCCCACACCGTTCTTCAGCGCCAGCGCGGCCGCGGCCAGGGTGCCGCCCGCGTTCATAAGGTGCGCGCGCGCCACCGCCCTGGTTATCCTTATTTCAGCGGCCGCGGCGTCGGCGGGAGTGAACGAGAACTCCAGGTTCTTCTTAACCCAGCCCGGGGTATGCGCCAGGAGCAGGTCCGCGCGGGAAGGCGCGCGCGGCGCCAGCACGTCCTTGCGCGAAACCGCGCCCTTTTTGATGAGCAGCCGCAGCGCGGCCTCGAACTTGTCCGCCCTGAAGACATGCCCCGGGGTCGGGGCCGTGTAGGCTTTGGAGAAGACTATTTTCATCAGGCGAAGATAACGGCTATCAGGAAAGCCGCCACCACCATGAGCGCCGCCATGGCGAACCAGTGGCCGTAAACTACGAAGAATGAATTGACGGGGTAGACCGGCGCCGCCGCCTCCAGCACCAGGCGTTCGTTCAGGGCCGTCCTGGCCAGCACCCGGCCCCACGGGTCTATCACGCCGGAAATACCGTTATTGGCCGCCCGCACTACCGACCGGCGGGTCTCCACGGCCCTGAAGATACTGGCGATGAAATGCTGCCGGGGAGCGGCCGTATCCAGGTACCAGCCGTCGTTGGTAAGGTTGACGAAAAGGTCCGCCCCGGCCGCGGCGTCGCGCGCGAAAAGCGTAGGAAAAATGGCTTCGTAACAGATGGACACGCCCAGTTTGAAACCGCGCAGCTGCAGCAGGCCCTGGCGGGCCGAACCCGGCAGGAATTCTCCCAGCTCCGCCACCGGCTTGATATACCGGCCCAGGAAAGAGCGCAGCGGCACGTACTCCCCGAAAGGCACCAGCTGGCGTTTGTCGTAGGAGGCGGTGATGGTGCCAGCGCCGTCGAGCAGGAAGGCCGACACATGGCTGCCGTCGCCCTTGGAGACCGAGCCCACCAGGCTGGCCCCGGCGCGCGGAGCCGCCGCGCCCCGCAGCCAGTCGTAGCAGGCCGCTTCGTCCAGCCAGCAGGGCAGGGCGTTCTCGGGCCACACGGCCAGTTCGGCCCCGGCGGACCGGGCGGCCAGGCCGGCCATGACCTGCTTGATCTCGCCTTCGCGCGTTGCGTCCCACTTGGCGTACTGGTCTATGGACGGCTGCAGCAGGGCCACGTCCAGGTGGCGCACCGGCGTCCCCGAACCGGCCAGTTCCGCCCGGCCAAAGATCCAGAGCCCGCCCAGGAGCAGCAGCGCCGGAGAGAACCGCAGGGCCTTTTTCCACGCCGGGCCCGGCAGGAAGAACAGCGACGCCCCCAGCGCGCAGCCGAACGCCATGGCCGCGCCCAGCCCGTAAACCCCGGTCACCGAAGCCGCCTGGATGAGCGGCAGGCACTGCCACTGCGTGTAGCCCAGCATGAACCAGGGGAACCAGACCGCCTTGAAGCTCAACCACACCTTGCCGTATTCCAGCAGGAACCAGCCCAGCGCGAACAGGTAAGGCCACACCTTGAACCCCGCCCGCCGCAGGAAATAGCCGTACACCGAGATCAGCGCGAATTCCAGCGCCAGCACCAGGCTCAGCAGCAGCAGCCCCAGCGCCGACACCCCCGCCCCCACGCCGCCCGCCCGCATGGTAGGATAGATCCAGTAAAGTATCCCGGCGTAGAACAGCCAGCCGCCCGCCAGGCCCCCCAGCGCCGCGGCCCGCGGGCTCTTAACGGCCAGCAGGTAATAGCACAGCGGCCCCAGCCCCGCCCAGCCCAGCCACCCCAGGTCGAACTTGGGATAAGCGAGCACAAGCAGCACGGAAGTCAGTACCGGCAGTATTATCAGAGGGATCTTTTTCAGCATTGGAAAGTTAAGCCCCGGGCGGATAACAGCCGCGGCCGGCAAGGATATGCCTTCGCAGGGGCCTCGCGAGCCCCGAGCTTGCGCAGCGCGAGGGGTGAGTGACAGAGCCGGGCCACGGTGTAGCCCGGCGTACCCGGAGAAGGCATATCCTTGGCGGACGCTGTCTCTCTGGACCTAAGAGTTAACGCCGTGGCACTTCTTGTACTTCTTGCCCGAGCCGCACGGGCACGGGTCGTTGCGCCCGATCTTGGCGTCCGCGAACTTGTTGACCGGCTTGGGCGCCGCCTGGGGCGCCTGCGGCCTCGCCTGCCCGCCGGCCGCGCCCGCCGCCACCGGCTGCAGCGCCGGCTGCGCCACCGGGCGCGGCGGCAGCTGGATGCGGAAAACGTATTCCACCATCTGGTCGCGCACGCGGCCCAGCATGGCCTCGAACAGCGAGTAGGACTCCTTCTGGTACTCTATCAGCGGGTCCTTCTGGCCGTAGGCGCGCAGCCCCACGCCTTTCTTCAGGTGGTCCAGTTCGAACAGGTGGTTCTTCCAGATATGGTCCATGATCTGCAAGAGCAGCACCCGCTGCAGCTCCGCGAAATTCACGTTGCGCTCCTCGAAGTCCTTGAAGCGGCGCTCGTACGCCTCGTCCACCTTCTTCATCACCTCGTCCTCCAGCGCCGGGCGCGTCAGCACGTGCGCCTCGTCCGGAGTGTAGACCAGTTCGAAACCGGCCGTCTTCTTGAGATAGATGTTAAGCCCTTCCAGGTTCCAGAGCGAAGCCGCCTGGTCCTGGGGGGCGTGCAGGTCCAGCTGCTCCGTCACCGCCTCGTGGATCATGGTCTTCACGCGCTCCGGCACCCCGACCCCGTCCAGGATGATATTGCGCAGCTCGTAGATGGCCAGGCGCTGCTTGTTCATCACGTTGTCGTAGTCCAGCAGCTGCTTGCGGGCGTCGAAGTTCATGCCTTCCACGCGCTTCTGCGCGCCTTCGATCTGCCGGCTGACGAGGGCGGACTCTATAACCTCGCCCTCCTCCATGCCCAGCTTCTCCATGATGGCCGAGATCCGGTCCGAACCGAACAGGCGCATCAGTTCGTCTTCCAGCGAAACGTAGAACACCGAGGACCCAGGGTCCCCCTGGCGCGCGCAGCGGCCGCGCAGCTGGTTGTCGATGCGGCGGCTTTCGTGGCGCTCGGTGCCTATCACGCGCAGCCCGCCCACGGAGCCCACGTAATCGTGCTCTTCCACCACCGGCGGGTTGCCGCCCAGGATGATGTCGGTACCGCGGCCGGCCATGTTGGTGGCGATGGTCACCTGGCCCTTGCGGCCGGCCTGGGCGATGATCTGCGCTTCCATCTCGTGGTATTTGGCGTTGAGCACCTGGTGCGGGATGCCCTTGGTGCGCAGCATGGTGGCCAGCTTCTCGGATTTTTCTATGGAGCGGGTACCCACCAGCATGGGCTGGCCCTTGCGCCAATGCTCGTCTATCTCCGCCACGATGGCGTTGTTCTTCTCGCGCTCGGTGCGGTAGATGCGGTCCGGCGTGTCCAGGCGCACCAGCGGGCGGTTCGGCGGGATCTCCACCACGTCCAGCTTGTAGATCTCCCAGAATTCGTCGGACTCCGTCATGGCCGTACCGGTCATGCCAGAGAGCTTGTTGTAGAGCTTGAAATAGTTCTGGAAGGTGATGGTGGCCAGCGTCTGGTTCTCTTCCTTGATGCGCATGTTCTCTTTGGCTTCGATGGCCTGGTGCAGGCCGTCGGACCAGCGGCGGCCCGGCATCAGGCGGCCCGTGAACTCGTCCACTATCATGATCTCGCCCTCTTTCACCACGTACTCCACGTCCTTGCGGAACAGGTGATGGGCGCGCAGGCCCTGCGTCAGGTGGTGGGCCCACTCGCTGGAAACATCGTCGTAAATGTTGCCCACGCCCAGGATCTTCTCCGCCTTCTTAACGCCTTCCTCGGTCAGGGTGGCGGTATGGCTCTTCTCGTCTATCACGGCGTCGTAGCCCTTGCCCAGGTCCACGCCGTCGCGCTTGGCCTCTATCTCCTCTTTCTCGGTGATAAAGCGCGGAGTCAGGAGCGGGATCACCCGGTTGACGATGTAATACTTGTCGGTGGATTCCTCGGCCGGGCCGGAGATGATGAGCGGCGTGCGGGCCTCGTCTATCAGGATGGAGTCCACTTCGTCCACGATGGCGTAATTGCGGTTGCGCATCACGCGGTCTTCCTTGTCCATCACCATGTTGTCGCGCAGGTAGTCGAAGCCCACCTCGTTGTTGGTGATGTAGGTGATGTCGCGGTTGTACATTTCGCGGCGCTCTTCGTTGCGCATGTCGTGCTGCACGGAGCCCACGGTAAGGCCCAGGAACTCGTGCACGGGGCCCATCCACTGGCTGTCGCGCTTGGCCAGGTAATCGTTGACGGTCACCACGTGCACGCCCTTGCCGGTGAGGGCGTTGAGGTAGGCGGGCAGGGTGGAGACCAGCGTCTTGCCTTCGCCGGTGCGCATTTCGGCTATCTTGCCGCGGTGCAGGGTGATGCCGCCGATGAGCTGCACGTCGTAGTGGCGCATCTTCAGCACGCGCTTGGACGCCTCGCGCACGCAGGCGAAAGCCTCGGGCAGCAGGTCGTCGAGCGTTTCGCCCTTGGCCAGGCGTTCTTTGAATTCGGGCGTCTTGGCTTTAAGCTGGTCGTCGGAAAGCTTGGAGATCTCTTCTTCCAGGGAATTTATGCGGTCCACCAGGGGCTGTATGGTCTTAAGGGACCGCGCGCTCTTGGAGCCAATGAGGGATTCAACGAGTTTTTTGAGCATATCCCAACATTAAACAACTTTTAAACGCGTTTATAAAGGAAGCCGCCGCCACCCCGGGCCATTGGGCCCATATCGCCACTTACCCGAAAGTACTACACTCAAAGAACGTCCATGCCGTATACTATGAACATGGCGAACCGGATCATCATCAACAAACTGCACATCCCGGAGCAGTTCCCTCCCTATCTCAGAAAACTGGTCCTTTTTGACCGGATGATCTCAGCCATGCTCTGGTTCATAACCGCAGTACTGGCCGTTTTCCTGATATTTTTCGTCGCCGACAACGGTATCGGTCCGTGGTCATTCGCCGGCATGGCCCTTTTATCGTTGTGTATCGCCGCCAATATTTGACCCGCAAACAAGCTCGCCTGTAGCCACTCTGCTATAATTTACCTGCGATGGAAAACCCACCGGAACTGCCGGATTCTGTGAAATGCCCCTATTGCGGGGCGGGCAACGGCCTGGAGAGCGAGTTCTGCGGGGCTTGCTACAAGAAACTCCACATCCCGGGCGAAGTGCGGGCGGAAGCCCGGGCGGAGCGCATCCTGGCCAAAGCCGCGCCGGCGGCCGGCCCGGACGCGCGTCCAGCCTCCCGCCTCTGGATACGGGTCGCCCTGATAGGCGGCCTTTTCCTCTTCTATACCCGTTGGCTGGGCGCCGGGAACTATTTTTCCCTGCTCGACTATGTGAACCTGGCCTTCCACGAAGCCGGCCATATTTTCCTCGGGTTCTTCGGCCGGTTCATCACCGTCCTGGGCGGCTCCCTGTTCCAGCTGCTCATCCCGGCGCTCTGCCTGGTGCACCTGCTGCGGCGCGGCGCCAACCTGGGCTGGCAGCTGTGCCTGTTCTGGATAGGGCAGAACCTGCTGAACATCAGCATCTACGCCGGCGACGCCATCCGCCAGGAACTGCCGCTGGTAGGCGGCGGCGTGCACGACTGGACCTACCTGCTGACGGAGCTGGGCCTGATAGCGCATCCCGACGGCGTGCGGAAATTCATTTTCTTATGCGGCTCGGCCGTGATCTTCTGGAGCCTTTACCTGATAGCGCGGGACGCCAGGAACCGCGAACCGATAGAACTTGGACAACACTGATGAAAAAACTGCTGCTGCTGACGCTGCTCCTTGCTCCCCTCCCCGCCGCCGCCCAAGGCGGCCGTCCGCCCGCGCCCGCGGCCGCTGTAACGGCCAATATGAACTATGCCTCTCCCGGCGGGCTTATAAGCCGGCGCGCCGGCCTGCTCGGCGAGGCCGAGCTGGGCGAACTGGCGGGCATGAAACTGCGCATGGCGGCCGAAGGAACCCACTTGCGCTCCATGGGCCCCGACCATTTTCCGGAAGAGCTCTATAAAACCGACCTGCGCCTGAGCGCCGAGGACAAAAAGACGCGCCTGAGCCTGAACCTGGGCTCCAACTCGGACCGGCCCTTCCACTCCCCCGCCGAAACCGACCTGGGCGTGAACTTCGCGCGTACCTTCTCCGAAAAGGGACCGCATGCCTGGCTGTGGGGCCTGAACTATTCCACCCGCCGCACCTTCCTGCGCGGCGTGCCCATGCCGTTCATCGGCTACCGCTACACCACCGCCACCCTCACCATAGTGGCGCCTTTCATGGCCCGCTGGCAGGCCTTTAAGACCGTCTCTTTCTCCGCCGCCTACCTGCCGGTGCGCAATTTCCGCCTGGCGGTGAACTGGCGCCCGCTGCCCTATTTCAGCGCCGAGCTGGAAGGCGGTTCGGTGCTGGAGCAGTTCCTGCTGGCCGGCCGCGCCGACAAAGGCGAGGCGTTCTTCTACGAGGCCCAGTACATAGCGCTGAAGCCTTCGCTCTTCTTGTCCCGCCGCTTGCAGGTGACGCCCTCCCTGGGCTGGCAGCTGCGCGGCCTCTACTACGAAGGCTCCAGCTACGACACCCACCATGGCAAGAGGCGCCTTGGCGGCGGCCCAGCGCTGGGTCTGGGCGTCAAATACAATTTCTAGCCTGAACTTTCCCGCCCCTTCGCGCTACTATTCCCATAGGACCTATTACTTTCAGGGCACATAGGCCCTGCCGCGGTGCGCGTGGCCCTGCCATAATATGACTATGCTTAAAAGCGCGTTGGTACTGCTGCTGGCCGCCGCCCCGGTCTTCGCCGAGGGCCTGCCCGATTTCAACCTCAACGCCATCCGCGCCAGGGACATCCTGGAGAAACGCGCCGTCAACCCCGACATGATCCAGGGCATAATGGAGTACGACCGCATCCCCGGTGCGCCCCAGCCCGTCTGCGTGCGGGCCGACGGGCGGCCCATGCCCAAATTCAAGCCCGCGGAGACCTACCGGCTCTTCGACCCGGCCAACCCGGTAATGATCTCGCGCAACGGCTACGTGCAGATAAATTCTTCCACCAAGATAAAGGTGAACAAAGAGAAAGGCGAGCTGGCGGTCTATTTCCCGGACGTGGAATTCGGCGGGGGCGCCATGTTCGAAGGCGGCTCGGACCTGTTCGTGCGCATTACCGGCACCGAAGAGGCCCCGGCCATCTCCTGGGCCACGGTGATCTGCTCCAA
Organism: Elusimicrobiales bacterium; assembly: GCA_023701245.1. GTDB lineage: Bacteria > Elusimicrobiota > Elusimicrobia > Elusimicrobiales > UBA9959 > UBA9959. The sequence goes on from JAMPXK010000017.1 coordinate 14,928, forward strand.
CGGCTCCTTCCTGGGCTACAAGGGCGCCACTTTCGATTTCCCGCAGCGCAGCGGCACCTTCTCCATCAGCGAGACCTTCGCCATGGGCGCGCCCAAGACGCTGATAGCCCGCACGCACCGCTGGCTGGCCGGCGGCCTGGTTACCCTGGAAGACCTCTGCACCGCGGAGTTCAAAGAAAAGATGAAGGACGCCCGCGCAGAAACGCTGCCGGAAAAACTGGGCAAATACAATTTCGACTACAACCCCAGGAAGAACGCGCTGAAGGTGACCTGGGAAAATAAATAACTTTGGGGGAACGTAAGGGATAGGGGCCGGCAACGGCCCCTATTCTTTTTTGCCGGTCTGGCGCAGGGCCTCGTAGAGGGCCACGCCGGCGGAAGTGGAAAGGTTGAGCGAGCGCACCCGGTCGGACCACATGGGAATGCGGTAGAGTCGGTCGGCGTATTTCTCGTAAACCTCGTCGGGGAAACCGGCGGTCTCGGCGCCGAAGACCAGGCAGGAATCTTCCCGGTACGGGGCCTCCCAGTAGGACTTGCCGCCGCGGGTGGAGAAGAAGATGAGCGACGGGTCGGGCGGCAGCGTGGCGAGGAAAGTGTCCCAGTCCTTGTGCACAGAGTACTTCAGGAACTGCCAGTAATCCAGCCCGGAGCGGCGTATTTCCTTGTCGCTCAGGTTGAACCCCATCTTGCCCACAAAAGCCAGCTCCGTGCCGGTGGCCACGCAGGACCGCCCTATGTTGCCGGCGTTCCAGGGGATATCGGGATTAAGCAGGACTATTTTCATGTTCTCGGATCTCCGCCGGCCGCCGCGCCTGCCGGATCAGCAAAACCCTCCGAAGGCCGAGGCTTGCGCAGCGCCAAGGCCTGAGGCGGAGCGAGGCCACGGTGTGGCCGAGCGCGTTTTGCGTTCCGGCAGGCGCGGCGGCCGGCAGGCAAACCTACAGCTTGAAATCCGGGGCGAACTGGCGGTGCCAGAGTTCCAGCATCAGCAGGGCCCACAGGCGGTAGCCGTGGTCGCGCGCGCCGCGCTGGTGCTCGTCCCACAGGCGGTACAGCTCCTCGCGCTTGAAATAGTTGCGGTCCAGCGCCTTCTGCGACAGGCAGGCGCCCGCCCAGTAATCCTTCAGCTCGCCGCGGAACCACGGCCCCAGCGGTATGCCGAAGCCCATCTTGCCGCGCTTGTAGATCCTGCGCGGCAGCATGTCCTTGAAAGCTTCTTTCAGGATCCACTTGGTGCCGGTGAAGCCGCGCAGCTTCATATTGTCCGGCAGCAGGTGGGCGAACTCCACCACCTTGTGGTCGAGGATGGGCGAACGCGTCTCCAGCGAATTGGCCATGGACGCTATGTCCATCTTGGTCATGAGACATTCCGGCAGGTAGGAGCGCAGGTCCGTGTACATGATCTTCTCGGTCAGCGAGCCCTGCCCCTCGTTGAAGAGTTTGCTTATGTAACGCTCCGGGTAATTGATGTCGCGGCCCAGCGCGTTCACGAAGGCGGGCGAGAGCAGGCGCTCTTTCTCGTCGGTCTTGAAATAGGAGACCGTGGAGAGATAGGTCATGGCCAGGTCGCGCTGCGAGACCGCCTGCAGGAATTTGCGCAGCCGCCACACCGTGTTGAAGGGCGCGGTCTTCTCCGGGAAAGGTTCCATGGCGGCCAGCGCCGCCTTCTTGGCCCAGTCGGGCATGGCCGTGAAATAGCCGGCCACCTTCATGGCCTGGTAGCGGATATACCCGCCGAAATTCTCGTCGCCGCCGTCGCCGTTCAAGGCCACGGTGACCGCCTTGCGCGTTTCGCGCGACACGAAATAGGAAGGCAGGGCGCTGGAATCGGCGTAGGGCTCCGAATAATGCCAGGCCAGCTTCTCCAGCACCGAGGCCATATTGGCCTTCACCATAAACTCGGTGTGTTTGGTGCCGTACATCTCTGCCACTTGTCTGGCGTAACCCAGCTCGGAGAACTCGGCCTCTTTGAAGCCTATCGAAAATGTTTTGACCGGTTCCGCCGAGGCCTTGGCCATAAGGGCCACTATCACGGAAGAGTCTATGCCGCCGGAGAGGAAAGCGCCGAGCGGCACTTCGGAGATAAGGCGGATCTTCACGGCCTCGGCCAGCTCCGCGCGCAGGCGCTCTTTAAGCTCCTCTACCGGAGTGCCGTCCAGCTTCTTTTCCCCGAGAGGCAGGTTCCAGTATTTTTGCGTTACGATTTTTCCATCCTGGAAGACCAGGGTGCTCGCGGGCTCCAGCTTGCGCGCGGCCTTGAACACGCTCATGGGACTGGGGATATACTGCAAGGTCAGGTAGGTGTCCACGGCCTTCAGATCGATGTCGCGCGGCAGGCCGGGCACGGCCAGGAGCGCCCTAAGCTCCGAGGCGAAAGCGAAGAACGACGGGGTGACGGCATAGTAGAGCGGCTTCTTGCCCATGCGGTCTCGGGCGAGCGTCAGGCGTTTTTTGCGCTTGTCCCAGATGGCCACGGCGAACATGCCGCGCAGCTCTTTGGGAAAATCCTCGCCTTTCTCCTCGTAGAGATGGAGGATGACCTCGGTGTCGCTCCGGGTCCTGAACTTGTGGCCGCGGGCGAGCAGCCCCTGGCGCAGCTCCTGGAAATTATAGATCTCGCCGTTGAAGACGATGTGCAGGTTCTCGTCTTCGTTGGAAATGGGCTGATGGCCGGTGGAGATATCTATGATGGACAGGCGGCGCATGGCCAGCCCGATACTTTCGTGGGTAAAGTAACCCTCGTCGTCCGGGCCGCGGTGGACGATGAGGTCGTTCATGGCCTTGAGCGCTTCCCGCGTAACGGGCAGGCCCGAGCCGTAATTATAAATGCCTACTATGCCGCACATATCAGCCTTCCCCGTACATCGCCAGCAGTTCATCCGCCACGCGCGCCATGGAATACTTATCCACCACGGTCTTGCGGGCCTGCTCGCCCAGCTTGAGCGGCAGCGTTCTGTCCTCTATAAAACCGCGCACGCAGGCCTTCAGCTCCACCCGGTTGAGCGGGTCGAACAGGCAGCCGCTCACTCCGGGCGCTATGGCCTCCCTGGCGCCGCCTACGCGGCTGGCCATTATGGCCACGCCGCAGGCCATGGCCTCCAGCATGGAATTAGAAAGCCCCTCGGAAATGGAGGGCAGGATGAAGACGTCGGCCGCGCGGTAGTAGGGCAGCAGGTCGTCCTTGGGACCGGTGAGTGTAACGGTGCCGGCCAGGTCCAGGTCGGCCACGGCCTTTCGCAGGGCGGCCTCTTCGGGCCCGCCGCCTACTATCACCAGGCGGATATGGGGCCGCTCGCGCTCTTCGGCGAAGACCTCGGCCCAGGCCTCCACGAATTCCTTCACTCTTTTCTCGGGCGAGAGGCGCCCGACGAACAGGAAGGTGGTGAGGTTCTCCAGCCCCACCGCCGCCTTGGCGGCTATTTTCTCGTGGTAGAGCGGCGGGGTATAGCGGCCGGTGTCCACGCCGTTGCGGAACTGCCGCAGCTTAAGCCCGGCATAGCGCGGGGTTTCCTGCAGCCACTTGTAAACCTCGGCGTTCATTACCAGCAGCTCGGGCGCGGCCAGTTTAAAGAAAGCGAGCTTGAGGCGCCCCGCGAAAGTTTTTTCGGACAGGGAGATCTCGTCCACGCCCTTGCCGCCGCCGAGCTTTACCACCACGCGCCGGCCGGTAACCTTGCCGGCCAGCACCGCGGCCACGGCAGGCGAGGAGGCCAGGTGCACGTGCACGGCGTCGTAGGCCGCCTTATTGGCCAGCAGCCAGAAAAAACTTTTAAGCATGAACACCGCGGAATTGACCGCGCCCGAGCCCGGGCAGGCCAGGCGCTTTATCAGCACGCCGTCCACCGTCTCTTCGGCGGGCAGGCCGGGGCGCAGGCGCGTCAGGGCCGTAACTTTCACGCCGCGCTTGACTAGGGCCTTTGAAATCTCCAGAGCCTGTTTCTCCGCGCCGCCTATGACGGGGTGGAAGGTCTGGCTGAGCATCACCACGGAAGTTATCTTCACGCGGGGTCCTTTCCGCGGCCGGCGAAATCGCCCCAGACCTTGCCCAGCGAGTGGCCCATCTGGTAGACGAACACCACGCCCAGTACGGTAATAAAGATGTAGGCGGCCACGTGCACATAGGACGCGTAGGCGAACCCCATGGCCTTGGGCACGCCCCAGGACTCCATGACGCGGCTGAGGGTGAATTCGAAATTGCCGAAGTAGCCCGGCATGCCCGGCACCGAGGCGGCGACGGCGCCGGTAAAGACCAGGGCCACGCAGCGCGAGAAGCTTAAGGTGGCCTCCAGGCCGAAGGCCAGGGCCATCCAGTAATAGTTCAGCGCCGAGGACAGCCACTGCAGCGCGGCGAAAGCGAAAATAGCCAGGCCGCTCTTCAGCGTGTGCAGCCCTTTCACGCCCATGGCCACCCGCTCGAAGGCGCCCCGCACCCGCGGGAACCGCGCGAAGAAACCGGAGAACCAGCGATGCGCCACCAGTTCGTCGGCGAAGACCAGGGCGCCGACGCCGGCCAGCAGCCCGCCGAAGAGCAGCCAGAGCGCGCCGCCGTAATGCAGGAAGCCGCCGCTGATGCCGCCCAGCCAGGCCGCCGCGGCGAACAGCAACAGCAGCACCAGCACGTCCAGTACCCGCTCCACCAGGATGGTGGCGAAAACCGTGAGCATGGGGATCTTGAACAGCGTGGCCCCGAAAGTGCCCCTGGCGATCTCGCCCAGGCGCAGCGGCAGGATATTGCTCAGGGCCAGGCCCGCCGCCTGCAGCCTGAACGCGTCCCACAGGCGCACCGGGCCCGAAGGCTCCAGCAGCAGCCGCCAGCGCAGGGCGCGCATGAGCAGCTCTACCAGGGCGGTAACCGCGAAAGGCAGCAGGAAGACGGGTCTTACGTGCGAGTAGATATCCAGCAGGGCGGCGAAGTCTATGCTCCGGAAAGCAAAATACAGCAGGACGGCGCCTACCAGGAACCCGGCCAATATGGATAGTTTCGCTTTCACCGTGCCTCTTTAGACCGCGCCGATGCTTTTAAGGAACGCGTCCTCGCCTGCGGGCCGGCCCAGGAACTTGCGCACCTGGTCGCCCTCGTCGTAGCTGCGGCCGGGGGCCAGGATCAGTTCCCGGTATTTTTTGCCGGTCTCGGGGTTCATCACCCCCGCGGCCTCGAAAGCCCCGAACAGGTCCTGCGCTATGACCTCGCTCCAGAGATAGCTGTAGTAGCCGGCCTCGTAGCCGCCCATCAGGTGGCCGAAACTCGCCTGCGGGTGGGTGCCGGGGCTCATGGGAATGAGAGAGATCTTCTTCATGAGCTTCTCGTACACCTTGGTGGTGTCCACTTTCCCTTTGGCGGTGTGGTACTTCATGTCCAGCACGCTGAAGAAGATCTGGCGCAGGTAGCCCATGCCGGAGTCCATGTTCTTGGCGTCTATGAGCTTCTTGATGAGCTTTTCCGGCAGTTTTTCGGAGGGGTTCTTGTAATGGCCGGAAATGCGGCGCAGCACTTCGGGCGAGTAGGCCCAGTTCTCCAGCATCTTGGACGGCACTTCCACGAAGTCGCGCGACACCGAGGTGCCGGAGAACTTGCCGTATTTGGCGCGGGTGAAGATATTGTGGGTGACATGGCCGAACTCGTGGAACAGCGTCACCACCTCGTCGAACTTCAGGAGCGGCGGGATGTCGCCCGAAGGCGGCGAGAAGTTGGAGATGATGGCGGCGGCCGGCAGTTCGTAGGAGCCGTCGGCCAGCTCGCGGCCGTGGCGCACTCCGAAGCAGGCCGCGTGCTTGTACTTGCCCTCGCGCGGGAACAGGTCCAGGTAGAAGTAGGCGGCCACGGAGCCGTCGGCGTTCTTCACCTCGTAGGCGCGGGCGTCCTTATGCCAGACCGGCAGCTGCGCCGGCACGAACGAGGCCGCGAACACTTCGCCGAACACTTCGAACATGCCTTTGAGCACGGTCTCGAGCGGGAAGTATTCCTTGATCTTCTCGTGGTCGATGGAATACTTGGTCTTCTTGAGCAGGTTATTGTAGTAGCCGGTCTCCCAGGCGTCCAGGGTCTTGCCGCCGTTGCCCTTGAGTTTCAGGCGCGCGCGCAGTTCCTTGCGGCCTTTGCGCTTGAGCTTGGCCTGGGTGCGGTCCATGAACTCGAAGACGGTCTCGCTGGTCTTGGCCATGCGGTCGGCCAGCACGTAGTCGGCGAAGGTGGGGTAGCCAAGCAGTTTGGCTATCTTGCGGCGCAGGGCTATGGCGTCTTCCATGAGCTTTATGTTGGCGCCGGCGCAGCGGTTATTGAACAGCAGCTCCAGCCGGCGGCGGGCGTCGGCGTTCTCGGCGTTCTGCATGAACGGCACATAGTCCGGGTAATTCAGGGTGACCAGGCGCCCGCCCTTGTCGGTCTTCTTCAGGCGCGCCGTAAAATCCTCGGGCAGGCCTTTCAGTTCGGCCTCGGTCACTTCCAGCGCGTCGTTGACTTCGCGCAGGTTCTTTGAGAACTGCAGCTCTATGCCTATGAGCTCCTTCATGAGCTTCTTTATCTTGTTCTTCTTGCGCGGCTCCAGGCCCAGGCCGTTGCGCTTGAAATCCAGCAGGGTCTTCTCCAGCAGGCGGCCTTCCACCTCGCCCAGCTTCTCTCCCTTGGCGGCGTATTCGTTGAGCGCGTTGAAGAGGTCCTCGCGGGTCATGAGGTCCACGGAGTACTGGCTGATCTTGAGCTCCAGTTCCTGGCCGGCCTTGCGCAGGTCGGCGTTGTCGGACACGTAGGCCAGCATGATGGGCACCTGCACGGCTTCGCCGAAATCGCTGGTGGCGGTTTCGAAAGCCAGCATGGTGTTCTTGAACGTGCGCTGGGCGGCCGGGATGGCCGCCACCTCTTTGAGCCTGGCTTCTAGGTCTTTGATGGCGGTTTCGGACAGGTTCTTTACCTGCTCGGGGGTATAGGAAAAATCGGGCGCTTTCGACATGGTTCCTCCGTGCAACGATATCCATATTATAACAATAACCGGGTAGGGCAGGCCTGCAGGTGCACGGGGCCTGTCGAGGTCCCTGCCGGACCAAGGGCCCAGTTGGGCCTAGGCCCTATAACATCCCCTCCTTGGGCCCTAGGCCTCTATTGAAAGGAGGTATTAAACACTAAACTATTACTATGAAAACCAATAACCTTAAGTTCCTTACCGCCGCACTCTCCCTGATGGCGTTCGGCTCGCAGGCCTTCGCCCAGGACTTCAACCTCAACTCCCTCAGCGCCGCCGACATCCGCGCCGCGCAGGCCGACAAGGGCATTTTCGATTTCATCAAGCCCGACAAGCCCGAACCCATGGGCCAGAAAGAATGGACCATCATGGTGTTCATGAACGCCAAGAACGACCTCAGCGACAGCCAGCTGATGGGCCTGGTGGGCAAATGGGCCGAAAAAGATATTAAGGAAATGAAAGAGATCGGCACCACCGACAAGGTCAACATCGTGGTGGAACACGGCGCCAAGGGCAAAGGCTCCAAGCGCATGCTCATCACCAAGAAAGGCAGCGTGCTCTCCTCCGGCGAGAAGGTCTACGGGGAATATCCCGACGCCGACATGGGCGATTATAAGCGCGTTGTGGAATTCGCCAAGTGGGCCAAGACCACTTTCCCCGCCAAGAAGACCATGCTGGTGCTGTGGAACCACGGCCTGGGCTGGATAGACCCCAAGATGGAGCAGGCGCCCGCCGGCACCGGCACCTCCGCCAAGGGCATCCTCTTCGACGACGAGACCAAGAACTATCTCCGCACCGCGCAGATGAAAGAAATGATGCGCCAGATCGGCTACACCGACATCGTCATGCAGAACGCCTGCCTGCAGCAGATGGCCGAAGTGCTCTACGAGATGAAAGACTATGCCGGCCTGTTCGTGGGCTCGGAAGAGACCATGCTGGCGCAGGGCTTCGACTATACCGGCCTGCTGACCTTCATGAACGCCAACCCCGGCTTCACGCACGACCAGCTGGGCGACTACCTGGTGTCCTGGTACAAGGCTTTCTACGCCGGCGGCATGAACATCGGCCCCATCTCGATGCCCCTGGACGACATGGGCGCCACGCTCTCCCTGGTGCGCCCGGCCTCCCTCAATGAACTGCCCGTGCACCTGGACGCCTTCGCCGGCGCCATGATGCGCAATAATGAAACCGTGGCCGCCAAGGCCGCCGTGGAAGGCGTGATCCGCTTTACCAGCCTGGACCCGGCCAACGACAAGAAGAAGCTGATCGCGGCCTACGCGGACCTTTACGACTTCGCCGACCTGGCGGCCCTGAACGCCAAGAGCGCCGAGACCAAGCGCGCCGCCGAGGCGCTGATGGGCTTCATCAAGAACCGCCTGGTGCTGCGCAGCGTAGGCATAAACGGCGACAAAGCCAACGGTTACGATTACACCAAGGTGGGCGGCATAGCCATCAACACCACCATGAAGATAAAGAAAGTGCCCCCGCAGCTCGAAGAGATCTTCGAGACCAAGTACAACGAGCTGTCGCTCTCCCGGGCTTCCCAGTGGGACGAGTTCGTGACCTGGACCGACAACGTCTGGCGCTCCGCCCGCTAAACTTCGGCAAAGACCGCCCGACAGCAAAGAACCCGGGGAAAGCCTCCCCGGGTTTTTTGTCGGCCCACCCCCTCTTTACCCTGCGCGAGTTTTTGTTATAATCCCCTGAACGCGGATTTAGCGGGACCCTGGCTATGGCCGAAGATAAGATAGTAACCATAAATTTGAACCTGTGCTTTACCAGGCGCACGGCGCTGCTCCTGCTGGCCCTGCTTTTCCTGGTCTGGCACCCCGCCTATATAGGTTCGGAATCCTTTACCCTGACCACTTATTACCCCGCTCCTTACGGCGGCTATGTCAGCATTATGACCACTGGCGTTACGATCCTGGCCAAGGACGGCGGCAATGTAGGCATAGGCACCGCGTCCCCCACCGCCAAGCTGGATGTGGCGGGCAGCTTCCGCCTTGCCGACGGCAACCAGACCCTGGGGCATGTGCTGACCTCGGACGCCCTGGGCAACGCCACCTGGCAGCCCCCTACCGCCGGCACCGTTGGCCCCCATGTTTACCAATGCCCCTCCGGAACCGGCAGCCTGGGCGGCGGAGCCTGGGGTTATTATGGCTGCCAAGGGCAGATCACCACTCTTAGTTATTGTCAAACGATAGAATACCCCAGTTGGGCCAATTATAGCTGCACCTATATCGGCCGGTTGCTGCTGCAGTAATCTCCGGATCTTCAAGCATGAACAGAGCAGGCCTAAAGAAATGAACAAGTGGCTTATCCTGGCGGTAGTCTGCCTGGCGGGCGCCCTGATCTATTTCCAGCTTACCCAGCAGGCCCCCGTACTGCCGGCGGAACCGGCCCGGCAAGCCCTGCCTGCGCCGCTGGGGGTCCCCCTGCCGGCCGACGCCACCAACCAGGTCACCCTGGACATCAGCACACCGGCCGAGCCGGCCGCTCCCGCCAAAAAACCGGCGGAAGAGCCCCAGGCCAAACCTAAAAATGCAAAAAAAGTTCCCGACCAGGCCGAGCTCCTGCGCCAGGAAAAACTTCTCAAGAAGAGCGAGCAGGACATGAAGGACCTTCTAAAGGGTTTTGAGGTCTACAGGAAGAGCCACGCTCCCAGGAAAACTCCGCAGGACTGACCGGCGCCTGGCTTTAACCGACAACGGCCAAAAAGAAAACCCGGGGACGACTCCCCGGGTTTCCTGTTTTTAACGGCCGGCGGCCTAATCGCCGCAGGTAACCGGCACGGCCAGCAGGCAGCCGCCGGCCCCGGCACCGCAGGCCTGACCTACGCGCTGCGTGGTGCAGTGCGGCGGCTGGGGACTGAAACCGTAATACTCCAGCCGGTAGGAACCGCCCGCGCAGTTAAGAACATTGCACTGGGGAACCGCCGGCGGCGGCGTGACGGCGGGCGGCCTGGGGGTGGTGCCGGGCCCCGTGCCGGGCGCGGGCACGGGTTCGCCGCGGTAATCGTGACACATGGGGCCCGGGTTCAGGTAATCTATACCCCCTTCCAGGGACAGGTAGTAGCAGTAAGGCGTGTCGTGGCCGGTCGGGCCGGAAGCCGGGTCGTGCGGGAACGAGTCCTGGTAATCCTTCAGCCCGTCGCAGGTATCAGGCGGGTTCATATTAGGGGAACTGGGAGAATGCGGCGGCCCCACTATGTCCTGGGGATTGGCCGGGATGGCGTGGAAATAATAGAAGGTGTCCGGGTCCGCCCGGGCCATCCACTTGACGCTCGGTTCCTGCGCCAGCATCTGGGCGTACTGGGCCTGGGACGCCACGATGTAATTCACCGAGTCGCCGGTAGATCCGCCGCCCAGGTGTATGGCATTGGCCGGATCGCAGGGGTTCTTGGACATAAAGACCGACAGCCAGGCGCCGCCGTCGGTAGTGCCGGTCAGCCTCTTTCCCCTTACCGGGGAGCCGACAGGCGGGGTCTTTATCCGCACGATATGCATGACGCCCACTTCCACCTGGAAGCCCAGGCGCCCCGGGGCCTGGCCGGAGAAATAACTGCCGTCGCCTTTGGCGCTGCAGGTCCAGTCGCGGAACACTACCCGCCGGCCCATGCAGGTGCCGGGCACCGCGCCCGAGACCGCCTGGGACTTGGGCGCCGGCGCGCTTTTGCCGGAGCCGGCGGCGCCTCCTCCGCCTCCGCCGCCCGTAACCGCAGTATTGAACGGTTTAAAATTCCCGGCGCCGGCACCGCCTTCGCCGGCGCCTTCCCTTACCCCTGCGCCTCCGGTGGAAGTAGCGGAACTGCCCTGGCCGCCGGAAGTACCGGAGGTTTCCCTGGTGTCGCTCTTTTTTATGACCAGCTTGGGCCTGGAAGCTGCTTCGGTCGACATAGCGCAGAAGCACAACAGCATCAGCAGGCTGGCGAAAGTCTTTAGCTTAAGACAAGTCATTACGTTTACCCCCGGCAAAGGCGCTAATTACCCACATAGTCTTGCAGACGCAGGCGCGGTTGTCAATACGCCCAAAATAAAGACCCGCGGGAACTCCCCGCGGGTCTCTCTGCGGCCGAAGCGGCCTACCGGAAATGGTCGCGCATCATGCGCACCAGGCCCTCGGTGGCCTTGCCGGGGATCTCTTCCCCTTCCCAGTTGATGGAGAAGTGGGCGTTCTTCTGGGTGGGCTTCACGTAGGTTTCGTACATGGGCAGCACGGTGGCCAGGATCTGGTGCTTGATGCCTTCTATGTCGCGGCCGCGCTCGCTGATGTCGCGCTGCACGCGGCGCAGCACGGCGGTCACCATGCCGGTGGACACGAAGATCTTAAAATCGCACTGGTTGGCGAGCTTGGGGAAATACAGCGCGTAGAGCCCTTCCACCACTATCAGCTGGGTGGGCTTGCAGGGCACGTACTCCTTCTCGCGGGTGTGCTGTTTGAAGTCGTAGACCGGTTGCTGTATGGTCTTGCCGGAGCAGAGTTCGTTGAGCTGCCTGGAGGCCAGCGAGGCGTCTATGGCGTCGGGATGGTCGAAATTGTAGGTCTTTCTCTCTTCGAAAGTCAGGTGGTCCAGCGGCTGGTAGTAGTTGTCCAGCGAGAAGAGCTGGCCGGTGATGCCTATCTTCTCGCACTGGTGCACGAGCTTGGCGGCCAGGGTGGTCTTGCCGGAGCCGGAACCGCCCGCTATGCCTATTATGAACCTTGATTTTTTTGTGTTGTCCATTTTATTCGCGGCCGCGTTCCGGCCCTACCTATGATACAAAAAAAGACAGGGGCCGGCACCGCCGCCCGACGTTCAATCAGGCGGGTTCGTGAGCCGTATTTCCAGCTGCACCCGGCGGCCCGCCTGTTCCTGCTCGGCGACGAAGGCGTTAAAAAGCTTCAGACAGCCGGGGCGCAGTTTCACGCAGCCGTCGGTGTCGCGCCAGCGGAAGTCGGCCGGCTCCGGGCGCCCGGCCGCGTCCGGAGACAGGAGGCGGGCGGGATCTTCCCACCTGTCGGTGTGCACGGCAAAGCCCGCGCGCCCGTAAGGACCGAAATAATACCTGGGATTATGCGAGAGCTGCCTGGCCTGCCTGGCCTTCGAGGCCTCGCTCGACGGCTCCGGCCGCCGTTCGAAGAAGGGGATCCCTTCGCCCTGCGTGCCGGCCTGCCAGCCTTCGGCCCACATCATATCCACCGCCAGCACGCCGGTCCCGGCCGGGAACCAGTCGCGGAAGGCCGCGGAGAAATATTTCTTCTTCGCCGCCGGATCGTAATCCCGGCCCAGGATCTCCGCGGCGGTCTCGGGGGTGACGCCGCGGCCCAGCAGTTCTATCTCGTAAGTTTCAGGGGAGATATTGCGCAGGTCGTAAACTCCGGGCACGGTGGCGCCGTTGGTCTGGTCCTGCGGCAGATAATAGACCGTAGTCCCGCCTATAACTCCGCCCAGCCAGCCCGCAGCGGGCGAGGTGGAGGTGACGCCGCGGCCCAGGGCTTCGCATTGGTAAACGCCGGCCTGTTTGCCGCGCTGCAGTTCAAAATTCATAACTCCCGGGCGGGTGCGGTCTTCGGGCAGCAGCAGCAGCGCACGCGAGATCGTGCCGGAAGAGGTCTTTAGCCCGTTGAGGCCCAGGGTCCTGACCCGGGACCGCAGTTCTGCCGTCAGCTCCGGCTGGGCCGGCCTGTTATAGGGGATCGCCGCGGGAACCAGGTCGGCGGCGGCGGGCTCGGCCGCCGGCAGCGGCGCCGGCGCGGCGGCCAGGATAAGTACAAGACAGATGTTTTTCATATTGTCCTTTGCCGGAGGTAAGGTTATAATATAAAAATAGTCCGCGGCAGTTCCCGTTAACAGGCTAAAAGACCGGTTTTTAACCCGACACTACGTTGTCGGGTTGGTCTGCTATACTTTTTATGATGGACCTTCAGCAGAAATTAGAGATACTGGCGGATTCCGCCAAGTACGACGCCTCCTGCGCCTCCAGCGGCTCCAACCGCGGCGGGCGGGGCACGGGCGCCGCCCACCAGAGCGGCGTCTGCCACAGCTGGACGGCCGACGGCCGCTGCGTGTCGCTCCTGAAGATCCTGATGACCAACGAGTGCGTGTACGACTGCGCCTACTGCGTGAACCGCCGCTCCAACGACACCCCGCGCGCCGTCCTCGCCCCGGACGAAATAGCCGGCCTCACTTTCGAATTCTACAAGCGCAATTACATAGAGGGCCTGTTCCTAAGCTCGGGCATTACCGTTTCCCCGGACCGCACTATGGAGCTGATGCTGGAGGCCGTGCGCAAACTGCGCGAGACTTTCCATTTCAACGGCTACGTGCATATGAAGGTGATCCCCGGCGCCGACCAGGCGCTCATAGACCAGGCCGGGCTCTGGGCGGACCGCGTGAGCGTGAACATAGAACTGCCCAGCGACAAAAGCCTGCGCCTGCTGGCCCCCGGCAAGACCAAAGATACCGTACTGCGCCCCATGAACCGCCTGGCCCAGCGCATAGCCGCCCACAAGGACGAGGTGCGCACCATAAAAAGTTCCCCCGCCTACGCGCCGGCCGGGCAAAGCACCCAGCTTATAATCGGCGCCACTCCGGAAACAGACCGCGAGATAATAAAATTGAGCGAGGCGCTGTACGGCAAAATGGCCCTGAAGCGCGTCTACTATTCCGCCTTCGTCCCGGTCATGAAGGACAACCGCCTGCCGGTTCTGCGCGAGCCGCCGCTCCTGCGCGAGCACCGCCTCTACCAGGCGGACTGGCTGCTGCGCTTCTACGGCTTCACCGCCGACGAACTGCTGGACGAAAAGCACCCGGGCCTGGACCTGAACTTCGACCCCAAGACGGTCTGGGCGCTGAACAATCTCGACAAGTTCCCGCTGGAGGTCAACAAGGCCTCCTACGAGGAGATCCTGCGCGTGCCCGGCATAGGCGTCACCTCGGCCAAGCGTATTGTGAGGGCGCGCCGGGCGGGGCCGCTAAAGCTGGACGACCTCAAGAAACTCGGCGTGGTGATGAAGCGGGCCATTTACTTTGTGACCGCCGGCGGCAAGTACGGCGGCATAAAGAAGGAAACCGAGGAGGCCATAAAGGTAAAGCTGCTGGAACACAAGAACCCCAACGGCCAGCTGGACCTGTTCGGGGAGAAAGAACTTGTAAAGGAGGGCCTGGAGGCCACCGTGACCGGCCAGTTGTAGCCTGGCGCCGCGGCCAAAAGCATGAGGACATACCTTTACGACGGTAATTTTGAAAGCTTCCTTACCGCGCTCTCGCTGGCGCTTGAGCACCAGGAGGATTGCGCCATCGCCCGGGCGGGAGGCGCGGGCGCTGAGGCCGGGCTTTTCTCGGAATTCGTGAATGCCGGGACGGACCCGGCGCGCGCCGCGGCCATGCGGGAATTTTTCGAGGAGCGGGGTTCCGCGGAAAGCTGGCATCACGCGCGCTTCGCCTTCCTGTCGGAAGCCGCCGGGGCCGAGGACGCGGTGCTGGCCTACGCGCGCCTCATAAAGGAAAAAGGCCGCGCCGCGGACGATATGCTGGCGGACCCGCGCGTTAAGAAAGTGCAGGACCTGTCCCGCTCGGTAGGCGGGGAGGCGCATATGTTCAAAGGCTTCGTGCGTTTCAAGGAACTCGCGGACAAAACGCTTTACGCCCGGATAGAGCCGGACCACAATATACTGCCGCTGCTCACGGGGCATTTCCGGGACCGGCTGGGCGAGTTCAGCTGGATCATCCACGACGCGCGCCGCGGCCGGGCCGCGCTGTGCTCGGGCGGGCGGCTTATTTACGCGCCCATCACCCAGGAGAAGGCGCTGGAATTCGACGGCCGGGAGGCCGCGGTGCAGGCGCTGTGGCGGCACTTCTTCAAGACCGCCGCGATAAAAGAAAGGACCAACCCGCGGCTTCAGCGGCAGAACGTGCCGCTGAAGTACCGCAAGAACCTCACCGAATTCGATTGATTACTTGGACGCCAGCACGAAGGACAGCAGGAAAGCCGCGCTGACCACGTACATCAGCGGGTGTATCTCCGCGAACTTGCGCCGCGCCAGTTTGATGGCCGTATAGGTGATGAAGCCGAAGCCTATGCCGTAGCTGATATTGTAGGTGAGCGGGATGCCTATCATGGTCAGAAAGGCCGGCAGGGCCTCGTCGAACCTATCCCAGTCTATCTCGCGCACCGTCTTCATGAGCAGCGAACCCACTATTATCAGCGCGCCGGCGGTGATGGGGTACACGAAATAGTCGCCGCAGCCGGGCGGGATCACGTCGGCCGGCGGCGTGAAGCCGCTGTTGACCAGCAGGCCGTAATGCTTGGAGTTCGGCAGGCGGTAGCCGCCGCCCACCATCTGGATGACCGGAGAGAAGAAGGCGCAGAGCCCGAACAGGAGGCCCGTGACCACGGCGGAAAGGCCGGTGCGGCCGCCCTCGGCCACGCCCGCCGCCGACTCTATGTAGGTGGTAATGGAACTGGCGCCGAACAGGCCGCCGGCAGCGGCGGCGCCGGAGTCCACCAGCAGGATCTTCTTGATATCGCGCACTGTGCCGTCCTTATTGACGAAGCCGGCCTGCTCGCCCACGGCCACCACGGTCCCCATGGTGTCGAAAAAGTCCGTCAGCATGATGGCGAAGATGGTAAAGGCCAGGGCCGGCGTAAGCGCGTGGAACAGCGCCAGTTCCCCGTTCACCTGCTGGAAAGGCGCCCAGAAAGTGGAAAAGTCCGGCCGGGCGAAAGCGTTCTGCGGCACGGCCGTAACGCCCAGCAGCAGCGCGGCCGCGGTGGCGGCGAGTATCCCCCACAAAATATCGCCTTTTACCTTAGCGGCCATGAAGAAGGCCGCCACGAAGAAACCAATAAGCGTCACCCAGACATAGGGCTGCGAAAAATCCCCGAGCGAGACCAGCGTGATGGGCGCCGGGCGGATGACGCCCCCCTCGTTGAGCCCGATGACGGTGATGAACAGGCCTATGCCCACGCCTATGGCGCGCTTGAGATTGAGCGGAATAGAATTCATCACCGCCTCGCGGAAGCCGGTGACCACCAGGGCGAGGATAAGCAGGCCTTCCACGAAGATCACCGACATGCCCACCTGCCACGGCACATTGGCCTGCTGGAAACCGATGACAGAGAAGGTAAGCACCGCGTTGATGCCCATGCCGCTGGCCAGCGCCAGCGGCCGGTTGGCGATCACGCCCATAAGCACGCTCATCAAGGCCGCGCCCAGGGCGGTGGCGGTGACGGCGCCCGCGAAAGGCACGCCGGCCGCCGAAAGGATGCCGGGGTTGACGAAGATGATATAGGCCATGGTCAGGAACGTAGCCGTTCCCGACAGAACCTCGGTCTTTACCGTGGTACCGCGTTCCGCGAGCTTAAATAAGCCGATCATCCGCGGTTACTTTATTATCTTCTTGAAACTGGCGGCTTCCAGCGCGCGGGACTCCGCGTCGCCGTCGCAGCGCGCGGCCAGGCGCAGGTCACGGCCCTGCACCGCGGCCAGCGCCGCGTACTGGGCCTGCACCGGGGTCAGGATGAGCCGCACCATGCCCTGCCCGGAGGCGTCGGCCTTGGAAACGTACATGACCGGGGCGGCCTGGATGATGGTGGCCGTTATCAGGTCTTTGGCGCCGCCTGCGCCGGCGTTCTCGTAAGTGACCATAAGGTCAACACGGTCGCCGCGCTTGAGGCCCTCCAGCTGCCAGGCCGGGAAGGCCATGGGCACCAGGCGGCTGCCGGCCTGCTGGCGCGGGGCCGCGAAATAGTCGGCGGAAAAAGCCCCGTTTTCCGGACGCCGTGCCGGAGCGTCGGCGAACAGCGCGGCCAGGGCCTCTTCCTGGTTGCGCAGCACCGCAGCGGCTTTTTCGTAGAAGGTCACAGGGCTGCCCACGTCGTAAGTTTTTTCCAGCGCGTCAAGCTCGGCCAGCGCCTTGGCGAAGCTGGCGAAAACCGCGTCTCCGCGCCCGCCGAAAGAACCGGCCAGCCGCTCGCGGCGCAGTGCCGCCAGCGCCTTATCCAGGCGCGTCAGGGCAGCGGTGCAGGCCGGGTACAGGAATTTGTGGGGCAGGCCCAGGCCGCCGGTTTTGGCCGGGCGGGTTTTACGCACCAGCTCGGAGAACTCGTCCAGGGCCGCGAGCGGCTCCCGCCACAGGCGGGCCTCGTTCCAGGTCTCTTTGTTAACCTGTACCTCGCGCGCGGTCATTGAGGAGACCTCCCCCGCCAGCCAGGCCGGGGCGGTCATGGTCTCCCTGCCTTTCGCGCAGCGGAACTTATACACGGCGGGAACACCGCCCTTAAGGTATTCGAAGAATAGCTCGCCTTTCTTGCTGTAGCAGTCTATCTCCTCCAGCAGGGCTTCGGTGCGGTTAAGGGCGGCCTTGGCCTCGGCTGCCTCTTCGTCGGCGGCTCGCAGCGGCGCGGTCAGCGGGGCCAGCAGCAGGAGCGCCAGAACCAGAGAATATTTGTTCGTCATTTGTCTCTCCCGGCCTTTATGGCCTTTACCACGCAAGGCGGCACCAGTTTGGAAACGTCCCCCTTGAAATGCGCTATGTCGCGCACCACGCTGGAGGAAAGATAGGAATAGCGCACCCGCGGCATGAAGAACACCGTTTCGATGTGCCGGTAAAGGGTGCGGTTGACCGCGGCGATCTGGAATTCGTACTCCAGGTCGGAAATGGCGCGCAGGCCCCTTATGACCACGTCCGTCTTTTTCTTTTTCACGTAGTCCACCAGCAGCCCCTCGAAGCAGTCCACGCTGACGTTCTTTCTGCCCTTGAGGGCCCGGCGCAGC
Source organism: Elusimicrobiales bacterium (assembly GCA_023701245.1). Lineage (GTDB taxonomy): Bacteria > Elusimicrobiota > Elusimicrobia > Elusimicrobiales > UBA9959 > UBA9959. The sequence continues at coordinate 32,642 of JAMPXK010000017.1, forward strand.
ATTTCGACGCGCTCCTCCACCGAGAACAGGTGTTTTTTGCCGCTGTGCACGAACACGGAAACTATGACGTGGTCGAAGATCTTGGCCGCCCGGCCTATGATATCGAGGTGCCCGAAGGTGACCGGGTCGAAACTCCCGGGGTAAACCGCGATTCTCTTTTTCATGGTAAGCCCATTATACAAATTTCATTTCAAAGCGGATTTTGCCGGAAAAGTTGTATTATTGGGGAATATGATACTACGGTTATTACTGGCGGCGCTGCTGCTTCCGGCCGCGGCCGGAGCGCAGGAGCTGATCCCCTTTAACTCCGGCAAGAAGTGGGGCTACGCCGCGCCGGGCGGCAAGCTGCGCCTGCCGGCGCGCTACGACGCCGCCGAACCTTTCAGCGAAGGCCTGGCCCTGGTGCGCCAGGGAGCCTCCTACGGCTTCATCGACAAGACAGGCAAGACCGTTATCCCGGTAAAATACCAGTCCGCCGGGTCCTTCTCCGAAGGCTGCGCCCCGGTAAAGACGCGCGGCCTCTGGGGCTGCGTGAACCGCGAGAACAAACCGCAGGTCCCTTTCGAATACGAACTGCTGCTGCCCTTTAAAGAAGGCGCCGCGCCGGCCAGGAAGGACGGCCGCTGGGGCCTGCTGCTCAAGGATTCCCGCGAGTTCCGCGGCGGCATCTACGAGGAGATCTACCCGCCCAGCGAAGGCCTGGCCCGGGTGCGCGTAAACGGCAAATACGGCTACATAGACCTCTCCGGCCGGGAAGCCCTGCCGCCCGTCTACGCCGAGGCTTTCCCCTTCGCCGGCGGTTTCGCCACGGCCCGCCTGGGCGAAAAATACGGTTTTATCAGCCGCGCCACCCTGGCTTTCAAGGAAAAGCCCTACGTGGGCATAGGCCCTTACACCGGCAAGCTCGCGCACGCCCAGAGCCTGGCGGCCGAGGGACGCTGCGGCTACATAGACGCGGAAGGGCGCGAGGCCATAGCGTTCAATTTCGCCATGTGCGCCTCTTTTGAAGAGGGCCTGGCGCCGGTAATGCGGGATTTTAAAAGCGGGTGGGGCTACGCCGACCCGACCGGCCGGGTGGTCATCTATTTCAAGTACGACCAGGTGACGGGTTTCCGGGGAGGCCTGGCCAAGGTCACCCTCAAGAACAGGACCTTTTACATAGACGCCAAAGGGTTCGAGTACAAAAAATAGGGCAAAAAGAAAGGGCCCGCGAGAAACCCACTAAGAGGGGCCGCGGGCCCATTCATATTATAGCAGACGCTATTGACTTGTCAAGGCCTGCGCAGGACCGGGCGGCCAAGGAACAGGCCTAGTCGCGCGCCATGTGCCGCCAGGTCTGCGTCTGCCACGCCGGGGTCCCGAACAGCCGCACCTGCTCCTGGGCCGCGGTCATGGCCCCCTGCGTTTCGGCCAGTTCCGGCGCCAATATGCTGGAGATCTCCACTACGGCGTTATCCGCGCTCAGCGACCCCCTGAAACGTATGGGGCTGCGGGTACCCACGCCCATGCCGGACATGCCCCCGGGGGAACTGCCCTCGAAACGGCGTCCGCGCACCTTGCCCGTGCCATAGATGGTCTTTGGGAAGTCCCAGCAGTGCATGCTGATGGTCAGATCGTCGCCGCGGATCTCGAACTCGTAGCGCCAGCAGTCCAGGCCGCTGCCCCAGCTGCCCCTGTAATCCGCCGTGCCGTGGCGTTTGGACGGCGCGGCCTCCTCGGCCGGTTTGCTTTTGCCGGCCGGCCGCCCGGCCATAAAAAATCGCTTATCCTCGGCCGCCTCTTCGAAGCGCTTGGCCGATTCCAGGGCGTTGGCGCGGTTGTAGTAGCACTGCGTCCACCACGGGGCTATCTTTATGGCTTCCCAGTAAATGCGGGCCGCCTTGTCGAAATCCGCGTCGTTGACGGCGTCCAGGTGCACGGCCATGGCCTTGATAAAGAATTTTTTGGCTTCGGTGGGGACCTTGGGCCTGGCCGTCATGCCGCTGGCGAACCGGATAAGCTCCAGGCGCAGCTCGGGGTTATCCGGGTCATCGTTCACGGAGGCCAGCAGGGTCAGGAACCGCTCCTGTTCTTTTACATAAGCCGGGTCCAGCGCCCGGGCCGGGATGGCCAGCGGCGCCAGCAGCGCAAAGAACAGGAGCAGCCTGCTTATCATAGACGAAAAGCCGCCTTCACACGGACGCGCCTGCCGCCCGGAAACCATGAGACCATAGATTGTAACTCCCCCTAACCTAGGGTTTATCATTTCAATTCCGCCGGTGTCAATAGACCTCCAATTTGCCGGGGAGGCCCGGGTAAAGTTATAATGTATAGATTAGCAGCCGCAGCAACCCCTATCGCAAGAGGCACACATGCACACCAACGACCAGCACGGCAACGAGCAAGAAGAAAATTTCGCGGAGATGTTCGAGGAGACCTATAAAGAACCTTCCAGGCTGGAGCCCGGCCACAAAGTAGAGGCGGCCATAGTAAAGCTGACCCCGGAGTGGGCGCTCATCGAAGTGGGCGGCAAAGGCGAAGGCTACGTGGACATCAACGAACTCAAGGACGCCGAGGGCAACCTCATCGCCCGCGAGGGCGACAAGCTGCGCGCCTATTTCCTGCGCTCGGAAGAGGGCGAGATGCGCTTTACCACCCGCATAGGCTCCGGCCCCGCGGCCCGCGCGCAGATAGAGGACTCTTTCAAGAACCACCTGGCCGTGGAAGGCACCATAGCCCGGGAGGTCAAGGGCGGTTTCGAAGTGGCCATCGGCGGCGTGCGCGCGTTCTGCCCCTTCTCGCAGATGGGAACGCGCCGCGACGAGAACAAGGCCGAATACGTCGGCAAGGCCCTCTGGTTCGAGGTCATAGAATTCGGCGGGCGCAACATCGTGCTGTCGCGCCGCAGCATCGTGGACGCCGAGCGGCGCGAGCGCGCCGCGGTCCTGAAAGAAGCTCTAAAAGAGGGCGACCGGGTAAAAGGCGTGGTCACCTCGCTGCAGAAATTCGGCGCCTTCGTCGACATCGGCGGGATAGAAGGGCTGCTGCCGGTCTCGGAGCTGGCCTGGGGCCGCACCGAAAAAGTTTCAGACCTGCTTTCCGTGGGTCAGCCGGTAGAGGTGATGATAAAGCGCCTGGACTGGCAGAACGAAAAGATCTCGCTCAGCCTCAAAGACGTGCTGCCCAACCCCTGGGACACGGCGGCCGAAAACTGGCCTTCCGGCTCCTACCACACCGGCCGGGTATCGCGCCTGGCGCCCTTCGGCGCCTTCATCGCCCTGGGCGAAGGCGTAGACGGCCTCATCCATGTTTCCCGCCTTGGCGGCGGCGAACGCCGCATCGGGCACCCCGAAGAGGTGCTGAAGGTGGGCCAGGAAATAGAGGTAAAGGTGGAATCCGTGGACCCCGCGGCCAGGAAGATCTCCCTGGTGCCGGCCACCGTAAGCCGGGCCGAGGACGAGCACACCGAAACCATGGCCAAGTACCGCGGCAAAGCCGAAGCCGGCTCGCCCGCCATGGGCTCCATGGGAGAGACCCTGAAGAAGGCCCTGGAACAGAAGAACAGGATATAAAACACCGGCCCCTGGAAAGGCGGCCGGTAAAAATGAAAGTGCCCGCGAGAAACCCACTAAGAGGGGCCGCGGGCACATTCATAGTATAGCAGGCCTATTTCAGGTGTCAAGACCCAATTTGGACCTACCTGGTCAGATGCCGAAATAGACCGCTTTCGGGTTGTGGAACACTATGGCGGACACGGAGGCCTCCGGGTCCATCATGAGACCTTCGGTCAGTTTTATGCCCGCGTCGGCGTCGGGCCGCAGCAGGTCGAACAGCGGTTTCTGGTTGGCCAGGTCCGGGCACACGGGGTAGCCGAAGGAATATCTTTTGCCGCGGTATTTGCCTTTATGCAGCGGCCGGGCCGGGACGGGTTCGGCTATCCCCCACTCCTTCCTGATGCGGTAATGCAGCACTTCCGCGAAAGCCTCGGCCAGCATCAGCGCCAGCGCCTCCACAAGATAAGACCTCACATAATTGCCGGCCGCCCGCTCGCGCCGCGAGAAGGCCATTACGCCCTCGCCGCAGGTTACTGCCAGCAGGGCCGCGTAATCCCTGCGCCCGGCGCCGGCGGCCGCGGCGAAGTCGGCCAGGCAGAGCCGGTCGCCTGCGGCCTGGCGGGGAAAGGCGAAATTCGCCAGCGTCTCGCCGCCGGGCCCGTAAAAGAGCAGATTGTCGCCGTCGGCGTTGACCGGGAAAGTCCGGTAAACGCCGCGGGCCTTGATGAGGCCTTTAGAGATGATCTCTTCCTTCAGCGCGGCCAGCAGGACGGCGGTCTCCCGGGCTTTTTCTTCCTGCCCTTTTTTGAGCTTAAGGAAGCGCAGATTGAACAGCCCCTCGTCCATATTGTCGAACAGTTCCGGCAGCGGCTGCTCCACGTAATGCCGCTCCAGGTCCGCCGGGACCGGGATGTCGTCCGGGCGCAAAAGGTCCGACATTATTTCGCCGCCCCCAGCTTAAGCGCGTAATTCAGCCCTTCCATGGCGTCCTTGGCGTAGAACACCGTGCCGCCGTAAGCGGGGGCGATGTTGGAGGCGGTGAACTTCTCCGTCAGGGCGGCGCCGCCCACCAGCAGGGTGGCTTTCACGCCGGCGCGGGCAAGTTCCCTGGCGGTTATGGTCATCTGCTCGCAGGAGCGCACCAGCAGCCCTGAAAGACCTATGAGGTCGGGTTTGGACCTGGCCGCGGCGGCGGCTATCTCTTCTGGCGGCACCTTTACGCCCAGGTCCTCCACCTCGAAACCGTTGCTCTCGAAAATGATGGAGACCAGGTTCTTGCCGATATCGTGCACGTCCCCCTTCACCGTAGCCAGCAGCAGCCGGCCCCGCTTGGGGGACTTGTTGGCTTTAAGCGCCGGCTCCAGCGCGGTCACCGCCGCCTTGGCGGCCTCGGCGCTCTGCAGCACCTCGGTCACTATCAGGTCGCCGCAGGCGAACTGCTTGCCCACTTCGGCCATGGCCCGCATCACGGGACCGTTGATGATGCTCAGCGGGTGCTCGGTTTTCAGCAGTTCCAGCACGCAGGCCTCTACGCCGGCGCGGGTGCCGTTGAGCACGCAGAGGCGCAGCCGCTCGCCGGGTGGCGCGTCCTGCGCGGCCGGCGCGGCGGGCCCTTTCTTGGCGTCGCGGTAGCGGGCCGCGAAGGCCTGCGCGGCGTCGGGCCGGCGCGCGAAGATCAGGTCCTCGGCCAGCGCCTTTTCCTCCGCCGGGATGGCGGTGTAGCGTTTGAGCTTTTCGATGTTGACTATGGCCAGGTCCAGGCCGGCCTTTACGGCGTGGTGCAGGAAGACGGAATTCAGCACTTCGCGCGACGCCGGCGGCAGCCCGAAAGAAACGTTGCTCACGCCCAGGATGGTCTTAACGCCGGGGAATTCCCGCTTGATGGTCTCTATGGCTTTTATGGTCTCATGGGCGGTCCTGGCGTGCTCGCCGCCCACGGCCACCGGGAAGACCAGCGTGTCGAAGATTATGTCCTCAGCCCTGAGGCCGCAATCCCGGGTAAGGAACGCGTAGGCGCGGCGCGCTATGGCGGTTTTCCGCTCGGCGTCCAGGGGCAGGCCGTGCGCCTTATCCTCGTCTATGCAGCCGAAGACCAGCTTGGCGCCGTAGGTTTTCACCAGTTCGGCGGCGGCGCGCGGCTTGTCGGTCCCGAATTCGAAATTGACGGAGTTGAGCAGCGCTTTGCCGGGCGAGGTCTTGAGGACCTCTTCCATCACGGCCGTGTCGGTGGTGTCCGTCATGAGCGGCAGGCGCACGGCGCGGGCCAGGCGCGGGGCGAACAGTTTCACGTCGGCCAGCTCGTCGCGCTCCGGATTGGCCAGGCAGAGGTCCAGGACATGGGCCCCGGCGGCCGCCTGGGCCTTGCCCAGGGCCAGGGCGCCGTCCCAGTCGCCGGCGCCTACCATATCCCGGAATTTCTTGGAACCTATGGAATTGTTGCGTTCCCCCACCATCAGCGGCGGCTCTATCTCGTCGTAAAACAGCGCTTCCGTGCCGGCCACCACCCAGGGGGCCGCGGGGCGCGGGGCGCGGGGTTTTATGCCTTTGACGGCCTGCGCCAGGGCCTTGATGTGTTCGGGCCTGGTACCGCAGCAGCCGCCGGCGGCGTTCAGCAGGCCGGCCCGGGCGTAGCCGGCCATTACCGCGGAAAATTTTTCGGGCGTCTCCAGGTAGCGGCCCTTTTCGTCGGGCAGGCCCGCGTTGGGCATGGCGAAGACCGGGTACTGCGCCCTGGCGGCCAGGCGCTCCAGCCGCAGCCCCAGGCCTTCCGGCCCAGTGGAGCAGTTAAACCCTATGGCGGCCAGCGGGAAATGTTCCACCGCCGCGTAGAAAGCCTCCGCGTCGTGGCCGGAAAGCATCTTATTGCTGTCGTCCATGGTGGCCGAGACCACCACCGGGACCTCGCGGCCCGTTTTTTTGAAGCCGAAGCGGACGGCGGCCAGGGCCGCCTTCAGGTTAAGGGTGTCGTGGGCGGTCTCTATCAGCAGCAGGTCGGCGCCGCCTTCCAGCAGGGCGTCTATCTGCTCCAGGTAAATGCCGCGCAGGGCGTCGAAGGTAAGCCCGCCCGTCACGAAGAGAGCCTTGTTGGTGGGCCCCACGGAGCCGGCCACGTAGCGGCGGCGGCCGGCCTGGGAGAACTTGTCCGCGGCCGCGCGGGCGAGGCGGGCGGAAGCCAGGTTGAAGTCCCGCACTTTCCCGGCCAGGCCGTACTCCGCCAGCACCGCGGCGTTGGCGCCGAAGGTGTTGGTCTCTATAAAATCGGCGCCGGCGGCCAGGTAATCCTCGTGGATCCGGGCCACCACGTCGGCCCTGGAAACGGAGAGCATCTCGTTAAGCCCCTCGTGGCCGGCATAATCCGCCTCCTTGAGGCCGAAGTCCTGAAGATAGGTGCCCATGGCGCCGTCAAAGACCGGAACGCCTTGCGCGAAAAGTTTCTTTATTTCCTCGTTGGTCATGGTCCCTCTGTTAGAAAGTTCCGAACAGGTCGAAAGCGTTGGCGGTGGTCCTGTCGGCCACCTGGCCGTTGCTCAGGCCCAGGTGGCCGGCCACCATGGCGGCTATCTCCGGGATGAAGGCCGGGTCGTTGCGCTGGCCGCGCGCGCCCTGCGGCGGCAGGTAAGGACAATCGGTCTCCAGGATTATCCTGTCCGGCCCGGCCTTCTTTATGGTCTCGCGCAGTTCCTCGTTCTTCTTGTAGGTGAAGGTGCCGTTCACGCCCAGCAGCAGCCCCATATCCAGGCCGGCCTTGGCGTCCTTCCACCCTCCGGAAAAGCAATGCAGCACCCCGCGGAATTTCCTGGCCGGGCTGTAATTCCACTCTTTCAGGGCGGTCAGCAGGTCGGCGTAGGCGTCCTGGGCCGGGGTTTTGCCGTTGCGGGCGTGGAACACGGCCGGCTTGCCGAACCTGGCGCAGAGCGGCAGCTGCGCGTCGAGCAGGGCCAGCTGCTCCTGCCTGCTGCCGATGTCCCACCAGTAATCTATCCCCACCTCGCCCAGCGCCGCGGCGCAGGGTTTGGCCATGAAGCTTTCCAGCCGCGCGAAGACGTCGGACGGCAGCGTCCGGGTGTATTCCGGGTGCGCCCCGAAAGCGCAGGCTATTTTGCCGGGGTACCTGGCGCAGAGCTCTTCTCCCTGCTGCCATTCTCCGGGCTGGCAGGCGATCTCCACCACCTTCTCCACCCCGGCCGCGAACACGCGCGCGAGCACGTCGGCACGGTCCGCGTCGAAAGCCTTGTCGTTGAGATGCGTGTGAGTGTCGATAAGCATTTAAATCCTGTACAAGAAAGCCGGCTGGCGAACAAAGGGAGCGGGTGGCGAGGGTATGCCCTCCGCGGGCCTTCGCGCAGGCCCAAGCTTGCGTAGCGCGAGGGCCGGGTGGAGCGAAGCGACACTGCAGTGTGAGGAGCGGCGCGCACGGTGTGCGCGACCGCGTGCCCGCGGAGGGCATATCCTTGCCACCCGCCGCGAACTCGCAAGCCTGCCGGTCTCCTCTACTTCTTCTTGTTCTGGGCGAACCAGGTGAGGTAGGAGTGCATGAAAGGGTCCAGGTCTCCGTCCATCACCGAATCTATCTGCGAAGTCTCGTGTTCCGTGCGCAGGTCCTTCACCAGCTGGTACGGCATGAAAACGTAGGAGCGGATCTGGTGCCCCCAGCCGATGTCGCCCTTCGCGTCGTAATGGCGTTCCATCTCCGAGCGCTTCTTGTCCATCTCTATCTCGTAAAGACGGGCTTTCAGCATCTTCATGGCCGTCTCGCGGTTCTGGTGCTGGCTGCGCTCTATCTGGCAGGCCACCACCACCCCGGACGGGGCGTGGGTGATGCGGACCGCCGTCTCCACCTTGTTCACGTTCTGGCCGCCGGCGCCGCCGGAGCGGAACGTGTCCACGCTCAGGTCCTTGTCCTCTATGACGATCTCTATCTCGTCGTCGATGTCGGCCAGCACGTCAATGGAAGCGAAAGAGGTGTGGCGCCGCTTGTTGGCGTCGAACGGCGAGATGCGCACCAGGCGGTGCACGCCTATCTCGCTCTTGAGATAACCGAAAGCGTAGCGGCCCCTCACGAAGGCCGTAACGCTGCGCACCCCGGCCTCTTCCCCGGCCAGCATATCGGTAATGGCGAAATTAAAACCTTTTTTCTCCGCCCAGCGCGTGTACATGCGCAGCAGCATCTGCGCCCAGTCGCAGGCTTCGGTGCCGCCGGCGCCGGCGTGGATGCTTATGATGGCGTCCAGCTTGTCGTTGGGGTCCGCCAGTTTCAGTTCGAAATCCATGACGCTCAGGCGCTTCTCTATGGCGGCCAGGCCTTCCATGATCACAGGCAGCTCGCTCATGTCGCCGGCGTCCTTGGCCAGCTCGAAATGCACCTTGAAGTCCTCTATCTCGCGGCCCACGCCGTCGAGCAGGTCCACGCCCTTCTTCAGGTCGTTGAGTTCTTTCAGGTGGACCTGGGCCTTCTGGGCGTCGTTCCAGAAGTCCCCGGAGCCGGAAACCGCCTCTTTTTCCTTAAGCTGGGCCTTTTTCTTCTCCAGGTCGAAAAGCCTGGCCGCGTCGGTAAAAGCCGACTCCAGGTAATCCAGTTTATTGGCTACGTCTTTAAGTTCTAATGTTCCAGCCATACTTTTAGGGGACGCTGTTGACTATTTGACTATTTTCCAGGATGGCGAAGGTAGCGGATAGTCAAATAGTCAACAACGTCCCCATTTATTTTACAATTTTATTTCGGGCAGTATTTTAATAGAATTCTATATGATGACCGATAAGCTGGCCGCCGCGCGCGCCAAGATAGACGCGCTGGACAGGAAGATCTCCGCGCTCCTTTCGCGGCGTTTCGCGCTGGCGCAGCCGCTGGCGGCGCTCAAGAGCCGCGTAAAGGACCCCGCGCGGGAAAAAGCCGTCCTGAAGAACGCCGAGAAGTCAGGGGAAAAACGTTTTTCCCCCGCCACCCGCGGCGTCTTCGCGGAGATCATACGTCAGTCCACGCTGCTGCAGGGAAAAAAATGAAGATCCACCTGAAGAAAGGCGCCGGCAAAGAGGCCGGCCGCGCGCTGCGGCGCTCGCTGGCCGCGGCCCTGCCCGGCTGCCGCTTCCTTGCGTTCCCCGGCGGCCTGGAAGTCCGGCCGCCCAGCCCGGAACGCGCCGCCGACTTCGCCCCCCGCGTGGAGAACATGCCGGGCGTGGCCCGCGTCTCTTTTTCCGACGAGGAGCTCTGCCCGCTGGCCTGCGCCCGCGGCGGCAAGCTCTTTTCCCGCCCCCTGGATTTTTCCGGGGGCCGCAAGGTCTTCATAGCCGGGCCCTGCGCCGTGGAGGACGAAAAACTTTACCTGGCGTCGGCCGTCGCCCTTAAGGCCGCCGGCGCCCACGCGCTGCGAGCCGCCCTCTTCAAGCCCCGTTCCTCGCCCTACGCCTTCCAGGGGATAGGCTGGCCCGGCCTGGGAATCATCGCCCGCGCGAAAAAGCTTACCGGCCTGCCGCTGGTCACCGAGGCCACCGATACCCGGCAGGTGCAGCGGCTGGCGGCGGTCTGCGATGTTCTCCAGGTAGGCGCGCGCAACATGCGCAACTATGAACTCCTGAAGGAGACCGCCCGTTCCGGGCGGACCGTGCTGCTCAAGCGCGGCATGCGCGCCACCCTGCGCGAATGGCTGCTCTCCGCGGAATACCTGCTGCGCCACGGCGCCAGGAAACTGATCCTCTGCGAGCGCGGCGACGCCCTGAACCTGCCCGGCGCCCCCCTGCTGGACCTGGCGCTTATGGCGGCCGCCCGCAAAGCCACCGGCCTGCCGGTCCTGGCCGACCCCAGCCACGCCTCCCGCGACCGGGAGATAGCGGCGGCCCTGGCGGCCAAGGCCCTGAAGGCCGGCGCTGACGGCCTGCTGATAGAGGCCAGCCTGGACCCGGCCCGCGCCCGGGTGGACGGCCGCCAGACCGTCACCGTAGAGACCTTCGGCGCCCTGGCTGGGAAATTCCGGTGCAAGCCCCGCGGGTAAAGGCCGGCCTCTTCGGCCGGCCCCTCTCCAGATCCCTCTCCCCAGAGATCTTCGGCATCTTCGCGCGCCTGACCGGCACGGAGATCGCCTACGAGCTGCGCGACGTGCCGCGGGAAGAATTGAAGCACGCGCTGGACGCGGCGCAGGCGGAAGGCTGGGCCGGCTTCAACGTCACCACCCCCTACAAGACGGAGGTCTGCAAACTGCTCACCCTCTCCGACCCGGCCGCCAAGGCCTCCGGCGCGGTCAACTCCGTGCGTTTCGGCAAGACCGGCCTGGAGGGGTTCAACACCGACGCGCGCGCCCTCCTGCAGGCTTTGGAGGAACTCGGTTTCGAAGCGGCCGGCAGGAGCGCCGCAATATTCGGAGCCGGCGGGGCCGCCGCCTCCGCCGGCTGGGCGCTGGGACGCTCCCGCGCGGCCGCGGTCACGTTCTGCGCCAGGAACGGCGCGGCGGCCAAAGCCCTGGCCGCCAGGCTGGGCAGCGCTTTCCCAGGCACCGTTTTTTCCTGCGCGCCCTTCGAGGCCCCTGCCGGAACGCCGGCCATCCTGGTGAACGCCACGCCGCTGGGCATGTACGCCCCCGGCCGCCCCCCCTGCGCGCCGGCGCGCGGCA
>JAMPXK010000079.1 GCA_023701245.1 Elusimicrobiales bacterium
CGCCGTGGAACTGCAGGAAACGGAGTTCCGCTGGAAGCCCAAGCCGGAACCCACGCGCATCAGCATTCCCTACACCTGACCCCGCCCCCGGGAAAAGGAAAAGGCGCCCCGCGGCGCCTTTTTCTTTGCGCGGAGGCAGGGGCTATTTTTTTATGGCGGCGGCGATCTGCGCCTTGAGGATGTCCACGGGGCAGGGTTTCTGGAGAAAGCCCTTCACGCTGCCCTCCTGCTTGAAGACCTGCTCGGTGGAAGGGTCGAAATGGCTGGCGGTCATGACCAGGATGGGAATGGCGCGCAGGTCCTCGTCGGCCAGGAGCATGCGCAGCAGTTCCAGCCCGGACACGCGCGGCATCATCACGTCCATCAGGATGATGTCCGGCATGACCTTCCTGGCCTGGTCGAAGCCGTCCTGGCCGTCGGTCGCGGTATGCACCTCGTACTCGTCCGCGCCGAGGGCCAGCTGGGCCAGCTGCAGGAAATTGATATTGTCGTCCACCACCAGGACTTTGATCTTGGCCATTACAGGATCCGCCGCTCCACCACGGCCGCCACCTTTTCCTTGATGGTCTCCGAAGGCGAGAGCTTGGTCATGAAGACCTTCACGTTATGTTCCTTGTGGAAAAGGCTCTGCGTCAGGCTGTTATAGTCGCTGGCGGTGATGGCGATAACGGGGATGCCGGCGGTTTCACGGCAGGCGGACAGGCGCTTGGCGAATTCCACCCCGGTCATCTTGGGCATGTTCACGTCCAGCAGGATGATATCCGGGATAAGGGCCTTGGCCTTCTCCAGGCCTTCCGGCCCGTCGGAAGCGGTGGCCACCTCGTACTCGCCGCTGAACAGGGCCAGGGCCAGTTCCACGAAGGGGACATTGTCGTCCACTACCAGCATTTTTTTCTTGTTTTCCATATAAAAACTCCATGGGCGAGGAGGGGATCGAACCCTCATGATCGTGAGATCGCAGGTTTTTGAGACCTGTGCGTCTACCAATTCCGCCACTCGCCCGCAGTGCTATTCTACAAAATTTAACCTAGTTGCCCGGGGCAGGTCCGGCCAGCAGCACGTCCAGGCGCACGGGCTCCAGCCCCAGCCTTGCGGCCTCGTCGAGGATGGCCGCGGTGATGCGCAGCGTCCGCTCGCGGTTCTTGCCGCCCCCGTCGTGCAGCAGCAGCACCGCGCCCGCGCGCGTGGCCTTAAGGTACTCCCGCGTCATGGCGTCTTCCGCGGTCCTGGTCCAGTCGCTGCCGTAACTCCAATTGGCCGTGCGGTAACCCAGTTTTTTGGCGGTCTCGCGCACCCAGGGCCGGTCATAGCCATTGGGCATGCGCAGGATGGCCGGTTTTACGCCGGTGGCCTTCACGATGGCCTCTTCGCCCTTGCGGATCTCGGCGGCCAGCGTTCTCTCCCGGTCGGGCCCCTTGCCCAGCTTGAACCAGTTCTTATGCGAGTCCGTGTGGTTGGCTATCAGGTGCCCCGCGTCCTGCGCTTTCTTGGCCGTGGCGGGCTTGGCGCGCACCGCCGTGCCCAGCATAAAGAACGTGGCCTTTGCCTTGCGGCTCTCCAGGAGCTTGAGCAGGTCTTCGGTTATATAGCCGGGACCGTCGTCGAAAGTAAGGGCGAACTGCGCCCGGTTCTTGCCGGCGGCTTGGGGGCCGGCGGCCCGGCAGGGCGCGGCGCCGGCGGCAAGCACCGCGGCCAGGGTCAGTTTCAGCAGGAGGTTTTTGGTCATGATCAGATCTCGTGGCGTTCCAGGTTGCGCACGCCCAGCTTCCAGGGCACGTAGAGGGCGGTAAAGTTGAGCAGGACGAAGACCCCGGCGCACAGGGCCAGGGCGGCCGGGTCCCACGGGTTCTCGCGCCCGAAGCGCTGCGCGAAATGCATCTGCACCGGCCAGGCCTCTATGGCCACGGTAAGCCCCAGGTAGCCCATGGCGCAGGCCATGTAGAGGAACCCGCCGTAGGAGGATTCCAGCTGGTGGATATTCTCCACCTTGAAATCCGGGAACACGGCCCCCAGGCCTATGCCCATTACGGAGATCACCACCGAGGCCGTAAGGATGGTGAAGGCGGACAGCACCGAAATGAACAGGTCCGCGTTGAGCAGCCGGTTGGAGACGGTGATGAGGATGAGGCCAATGGCGACGGACGGCACCAGGGACACCATAAGTTTTTCCCGCATGATGGCGGCGGTGGACGCCGGGGCGGACTTGAGCAGCCAGTAGGCGCTGCCCTCCAAGCTGATGGCCGGGAAGGTGAAGCGCAGCCCGATGGCCGCCACCACGAACCCCGCCACCCCGACGTTGAGGAAAGAGACCAGGCTCTTAAGGTCGGCGCTGTCGAGCGGCAGCTGGCGGATGCTGAAAAGATACACGGAAATAAGCGCGGCTATAAGGATGATTTGGGACCAGTAGCGGGCGTCGCGCCCCAGCGCCAGGCGGTCCTTCCAGTAGAGGGTCAACGGAACGCGCCAGGTAGGAAAGCGCTGAGCCAGGCGCTGTTCGGGCAGGGTTTCGCGCCCCCCCTTGAACCGCGGGGAGCTCTGCGCGCCGCTGAAGCCCCGCATGTAGAGGCGCCCGGAGACGAAGTAGATGACGGTATAAACGGCCGCCGCGGCCAGGAACAGCACCAGGGCGCTGAAGCCGAAGGCCTCCCACCTGCCGGCGGAATAGGCCGTCATGGCCTTGGTAAGCCACCAGGACGGCAGGTAGGGCGCGGTAGGCGACTGCAGGTACTGGATGTACTGCGCCACCACTTCCAGTGAATCCGGCCGCAGCAGCTTCTCAGGCCGGGAGAAGCGGAACACCACGTAGACGAAAGCCACCGACAGGCTGCCCAGGAGCCAGGTGATGTCGCGCGTGCGCGACGACGGGAACAGGTACATGACCAACATGCTGAACAGGATGCCCACCGCGCCGGCCAGCAGGACGAAGGGGACCATGAGCCCAGCGTAAGCGAGATAAAAACCCGCGTCCAGGGCCTTGACCCGGCCCAGCGCGGCTATGTAGGGCAGGATGGCCAGCACCAGCGTCCACGACGAGTAAAAGACCGTCTCGAAAGCCTTGTCCATGAAGATGTCGCGCAGGTCCAGCGGGCAGGAAAAGAGGAACTTGAGGTCGAAAGAGTAATACAGCGTGGTCATCGAGATGATGATGGAGGAGACGATGACCATGGAGAAGGTCATGAGCAGCACCATGGAAGTGAGTTTCCAGGACAGGATGGGGCCGATAAGCTGCACGCCCTCCAGGTAGGTCAGCAGGCGCCAGAACCCGGCGTAAAGCGCCGCCAGCATGAGGGCGCCCACGCCGGCGAACATCAGGTTCTTGGCCAGGCGCCAGCCGCGCAGGGCCAACAGCGTGTTCAGCAGGGTCCGGGCTTTTCTTTGCAGCAGGATATTAAGCATGGCAGACTACGCGGTCAGCTCCAGGAACACGTCCTCCAGCGAGCGCTCCCCGGCGGCCCCGGAAGCCAGCTTTTTTACTTCGGCTACGGAGCCGCGCGCCACCAGGCGGCCGCGGTAGATGATGCCCACGGTGTGGCAGAGCTTTTCCGCCATGTCCAGGATATGGGTGCACATGAACACCGCCGCGCCCTCGCGGGCGATGTCCGCCAGCAGCACCTTGAAGCGGCGGATGCTCTTGGGGTCCAGCCCCACGGTAGGCTCGTCGAAAAGCACGGCCTTGGGCCGGCGCAGCAGGACGCTGGCGATAAGCAGCTTCTGCTTCATGCCGTGGGAATAACCCTCCAGCAGTTCCCCCGCCTGTTCGGTCAGTTCGAAAGTCTCCAGGAGTTCCGGGATGCGGCGGCGCTGCTCGGCCGCGGGAACGGAGTAAAGGTCGCCGATGAACCGCAGGAATTCCCAGCCGGTCAGCTTGGGGTAGACAAAAGGCTCGTCGGGAATGTAAGCCAGCGCCCGCTTGGCGGCCAGGGGGTCGCGCTGCAGGTCGCAGCCGGCCACCGAAACGCGGCCCGCCGTGGGGCGCATGATGCCCGACAGGATCTTGACGGTAGTGGTCTTGCCGGCGCCGTTGGGCCCCAGGAAGCCGAAGATCTCGCCGGGTTCCACCCGCAGGTTCAGGCCGTCCACGGCCTTGAAAGTGCCGAAGGTCTTGGTGAGGTTGTGGATCTCTATCATAAAAAAAGGGCAGGGCGGCGGCGCCGTCCTGCCCGTCCCCGACGGCTGAGCGGCCTAGCGGCCCTGTTCGCGCTGCTCCAGGTAGCTCTTTATCTCCTGGCGCACGGTCAGCTGGCGCAGCAGGTAATTGGCCAGGTTGGCGAACTTGTCGCGGGCCAGTTCGTCGGTGTACTTGGCGCGCTCCTTCTCGAAACCCTTCAGGCTCTTGTTCTTGGCCACGTAATAGGCGGCGGCTTCTTCGGGCGTCACTTTGACGCTGGTATAGACGAACTGCTTGAACTTGGAGGCCAGGCGGGCCTTCTTGCGCCACTCTTCGTATTCCGCCGGGGACATCTGGAACTCGTTATAGACGGTCTGGTAATAGGCGCGCGGGCTGAAGGCGTTGTTCTCGCGGAACTGGGGCGTGTTCTGCACTTCCACCGCCACCTCGAAGTCCGGCACCAGCATGCCCATCTTGGCGCCCTGCTGGCTGAGCAGCTCTTCTATGACCATCTCGCGGAAGATCTCCTGTTTGACGGTGCGCGACAGCACTTCGTTGACCTCGGTGTTGGAATCCTTGAAGCTGGCCATGGCGCGGTTCACCTGGGCGCTGAAGCGCTGGTAGGAGATCTTGGAGCCGCCCACGTCGGCCACGGCGCCCATGGAGTCGCCGGTGAACACGTAGGCGCCCAAGCCCACGAACACGCCCACCAGGAAGATGGCCACCGTAACGATGAAGACGATGCGGCGGTACTTGGAGAAGAATGAGATCATGTCAGTTTGCCTCGGTCCTTAAGATTTTATCGGCGTGGGCTTCCCCGCGCGCGCCTTTTTTGGGAGTTTCCATCGAACAGTTGCCGTTGAAGACCGCGCCCTCTTCCAGCATGATGCGCGGGGCGCGCAGGTCGCCGTCCACCCGGGACCCGGAAAGGGCCTCGATGTGGTCCAGGGCGGTGACGTTGCCGTTCACCTCGCCGCAGACGTAGCAGACTTCGCAGGAGATGTCGCCTTTGATCTTGCCGGACTTGCCCACGGTGACTATCTTGGCGTCCACTATGGAGCCGTCCACCCGGCCGTCTATGCGCAGAGAGCCTTTGGCCGTGAGCGTGCCCTGGAAATAAGCTTCGGTCCCTATCACGGTGTCGCCGTTCTTGGACTCGAAACTGATGTTGGTGTTCTTGAATATAGCCATATCGTTTGCCGCCTTTACGCCGGAGGGCTTACAGCCCGCCGAAGATGCCGTCGAACAGGCCCGCGAAGTTGCCGGCGCGCTTGCCGCCCACCTGCAGGAACTTCATGGGGTCTTTGGGCAGGCCGCCGGTCCAGACCTCGTAGTGGAGGTGGTTGCCGGTAGAGGTCCCGGTGGACCCCATGCGGCCTATCAGCTGGCCGCGCTTGACCTGCGTGCCCTCCGCAGCGATGATCTCGCTCATATGCCCGTAAAGCGTGGAATAGCCGAAGCCGTGGTCCACCACGGCGCACATGCCGTAGCCCTGCGCCCAGCCGGAGTGGCGCACCACGCCGTCGGCCGTGGCCAGGATGGACGTGCCGGCCTCGTTGGCGATGTCTATGCCGCTGTGGTATTCGCCGGAAAGGCGCAGCGGGTGGATGCGGTAGCCGTACGGCGAGGTGATGCGGCCCTCGGTAGGCCAGATGGCCGGGGTGGCCCTGGCGCCGTTGTGGCGGTCCGTCAGGTAGATCGTGATCTCGGAATAGCTGGAGAGGCGGCGGCGGGACTCTTCCTGCATCTGCTGCAGCGAATTATTAAGCGTGGTCTCTTTTATCTCGGAAGCCTTGGCGTCGAGCAGGCGGCGGAAATCTGCCAGGTCCTGGTTCTGCGCCCCGCCCAGGCCTTCTTCCTTTTCGAAAGCGCCCGGGTCCATCCCCAGCACCTTGCGCAACTGGCTGTCGGTGCGGCGGGTCATTTCCAGGTAGGCCATGCCCTTCTCCACCTGCTCGGAGACGTAGGCCATTTTGGTGCGGAGGATCTTGTTGTCCGCCTTGGTGACGTAATAATCGAAATGGCGCCCGGCGATATAGCCGGCCCAGATGGTGGTGACGGTCCAGGCGGCGCCGAAGACCAGCAGGAACAGCACCGGCAGGTTAAAGCGCAGCGACGGCATGCCGTTGTGAGGGATAATAAAGATACTCACCGGCTTAGCCGCGTTCTTTAAAAAGCGCGCCAATGCTCTTAGCCACATATCGGACTATTAAACTTAATTATATTATTCGTTGTCAATCGGGGGAGGCGCCTTATTGGAGCGCGGCCGGGCGGCCGGCTCCGCGGGGGAACCGCTTATGGCGGAAGGGTCCAGCATTACCGGGGCGTCCTCCTCCCCCCCTGAAACCGACGGCAGCGACTGAGCCGGCTCCGCGGCGGGAGGCTGGGCGGGCATAGCCCCGCCCGGCAGGCCGCCGGGAAGCGCGCCCGCCATATTGCCCATCAGCGGCTTGATGTCGGGGTCTTTCATGACCTCCATCATCAGGGAGAGGAATTCCGGCCGGTACACGTACTTGGCCATCAGCTTCTCCATGCCTTTGGCGTTCTGTATGGTGGATAGTACCGCCAGCGGGTTGTTTACGTTCTTGGACTGCTCCAAAGCCCTGGCCATGTCCGGGTTCTTCTTTAAATCCGCCATGAACTCTTTTACGATGGGGCGGTTCTCGTATTTCATCAGGGCGTTATGGACGCGCTCGCCCTGCTCCGCCGAGAACGCTGGCGCGCCGCCGGGCAGGGAGCCGGAGATCAAGTTGAGCCCCGAGGACTGCTGGGAATTGGCCGTGGCCAGGCCGAAGCCGTTGCCGGGCGGCGTCCCCGGCTGCGAAGGCAGCCCGGGAAAAGGCGGCGGCGAGGCGCGGAAGGCCTCTTCCAGGGCGGCCTTTGTCTGCTCCACCCGGCGATAGATGTAAAAAGCGGTCCCGGCCAGCAACACGAAGAGCACGGCGAGCACCGCCGCGGCTATCTTCACCAGCTTGACGCCGGAAGCGGCGGGCGGCGGCGCGCCGGTATTCGCCTGCTGCGCGCCGCTCTGCGGAACTTGTGCCTGCGTCTCTTCAGCCATTTTTCCCCCGAAAAGTATTTTTTCGCCCGTTTTTGCCGGTTTGACACGCGGCACCGGCAATTGGTAAACTATGATTCTACAAAATAAAAGTCGGCTTTAAAGCCGGCTTTTCTCTAGTAGGAAGTCCTTGTGCCCTCTTCGTCTAGCGGTTAGGACGCTGCCCTTTCAAGGCAGAGATCACGGGTTCGAATCCCGTAGAGGGCGCCAATTTATGCTGTTGCAGAAATCCGCGCTGCCGAACCCCGGCAGCGCGTGCAGTTTCTGCACTTCCCCCGACGGAAAATTAAATTTTAATTTTATTTTCTGCCCGCCTAAAAGGAAGTTCGAACCGATTTTTCTCATTATTTGCAGATTATCAGACGAACTGCCAGCGACCGCCGACTCTCCGACGACAACACAGAGCTCGTAGAACCTTTTCAAAGGTTCGAACCGCATTGCACCCTGCCGCGCAAAAGCTGCGAGTTTGTTTTCGATTTCCTTTTTCTCATTGACCAATTGGGCCTTTTTGGTGACATACTCGGGCTGCGTTATAGAACCTTGCAGTACCATATCCAGCAACTGGCCCAATTGGTCAGTAAGGATAACCAACTTATCTCGCAGATTTTGGGCGGCTTCTTCCCCGGCCTGGGCCGCCTTTGATTCATCCGCTTTTATGTTATCAAGAGCATTGGCGGCCAGGGCCGGGGGTAAGGAAACTCCTTCCAGCAGTTCACGAACCTGCCGGTCAACCTCCTCCTCGCGGGTAAAGCGCTCATTACAAGGGCTCTTCCGTTTGGTGCAGCGCAGATAATTATGGCCCTTTTGAGTCTCGGTGGTTATAAAGCAACCGCAACCCTCACAACGGAAGGTGCCCCGGTAAACGTAGGGCTTAAACCCCCTCTTTTTGGGTTTGCTTTTGTTTTTAAGCAGTTCCTGGCACTTATCGAATAGCGCCTTGGGGATTATGGGTTCATGCTTGGCCTCATGCAACTCGCCGTAGTAACGAATGACGCCGTAATAGATGGGATTGCGGAGCATATGATGGCAATTGCCAATAGACAAAGCCTTTTTCTGATTGCGCCCAACGAGGCCGGCGTTTTTGAGGAACTCGCGGATCTCCCTTATCGAGTAGGTGCCGGAGCCAAATAGTTCAAAGGCCTGCCGGATTAGCGGCTCGCGCTCTTTGTCTATGTAGATCGTGTGGTTTACCGTATCGTTGAGGTAGCCCATCGGAGCGCGGCTGGGCCAGATGCCGTTACGGAGTTTTTGGCGCAGGCCGCGCTTAACGTTTTCCGAGAGGTTATCGACGTAATACTTGCTCTGGCCGAAAGCTATAGAAAGCATGAACTTGCCCTGCGGGGTAGGGTCAAACCAGAACGTCGGGAACTTGAGCTCCAGTATCTTGGCCGTGTCCACCAGGTAGATAATGCGCCCGCCGTCAACTGAGTTGCGGGCCAGCCGGTCAGGGTGCCAGGCAACTATACCATAGGCCGCGCCCTGCTCCATTTGTGAGACCATCTCGTTGAAAATCTCGCGGCCGGGCTCTTTGGCGGTCTTGCACTCTATGAACTCGCGGACTATGGGCAGGTTTTCCTTTTTGGCGTACTCGCGCAGCTCCGCCAACTGCGCTTCTATGGATAGCACCTGCTTGTCAGCCTCGTCGGTGGACTTGCGCGCATAAAGAAAGTACCGCATTGTAGGTTTCTGCATACCTTGCCTCCCCGCTCTTAATTCCGGCTTTGCCCAGCAGGGCTAAGACGGAATTAAGTGCTATTCTGCCACTCTCCGCCGCGGGTAAGGCCGGCCAGGCGCAGCAGCGCTGGGCCGGCCGCACCGGCGGCCATAAGGAATTAAAATCGGTTCGGCAAACCGTTCCTCGGTTTGCGGCGCGTAAGCGCCTAACTTCCTCTTAGGCGGGCAGAAAATAAAATTAAAATTTAATTTTCCGTCGGGGGAAGTGCAGAAACTGCACGAGCTGCCGGGGTTCGGCAGCGCGGATTTCTGCAACAGCATAAATTGGCGCCGTTTTTTGGACATCGTTCGAAACTACTTTGCGCAACATCCCGAGGTAACTTTATAAGGTCCGCTTTTCCCCAGGAGCTGCGGTAGGCGGATCTTATCCGCGAGATGCCGCACGGTCGGCCACGCAGCGCGGCCGCCCATGCTTGCCGCTAAGTAGCGGGTTCGCCGGGCTCGGCAC
>JAMPXK010000018.1 GCA_023701245.1 Elusimicrobiales bacterium
CAGCGGGCCGTTGTTGCCCTCCACCAGCACTATGGTGAGCGTCAGGAAGAAAGCGTCCGCCGCGGCCGAGACGTATTTAACGGGGCGGGCGTAAAGGCGGCGCCTGTTGACCAGGTACCACGCCCCCCAGGCGTAGGCTATCCAGGCCAGCATGGTCCAGACGGCGCGCAGGTGCAGCCAGCCCTCCACCGCCCTGAGCAGGTAGAAATTGGAGAACTCATTGGCGAGGAAGACCAGCAGGAAGCCCAGGCGCAGCACGTTTATCTTGCGCTCGCCCAGCTGCTCCTCGGTCAGGAAAAAAGCGTCCAGTTTTTCTTTGGTCATAAAGGCCCCCCGGAAGGCAGCAGGTCAATGATACAAAATAGCGGCGCGCAGGGCCGCCCCACAAGGACCTCGTAAAATTATAAAATCATTACCTGTGAGCCTGGAACTTAACCTTAACCCCGCCCTGCTGCCCAAACTCGGCCTGAACCCCAAGCAGGACGAGGCGGTGCACTATTTCGCCGGCCCCCTGCTCATCCTAGCCGGCGCCGGCACCGGCAAGACCAAAACGCTCACTTCCAAGATAGCGCTGCTTATCGCCTCGGGCATTTCCCCCTCCCGGGTGCTGGCCATCACTTTCACCAACAAGGCCGCGCAGGAAATGCAGCACCGCGTGGGCAAGCTGGTGCCTTATTCCGGCGGCATGTGGATCCACACCTTCCACGCGCTGGGCGCGCGCATCCTGCGCCAGCACGGCAGCCTCATAGGCGTCAAGCGCGACTTCGTCATTTACGACGACGACGACCAGAAGAAACTGCTGGGCCTGGCCATGGAAGAGCTTGGCTTCGAGGCCGAAAAGAACAAGGCCTCGCTCTACCTCAGCATCATCTCCCGCGCCAAGGACGACCTGCTGGACTCCCAGAGCTACCTCATCAACGCCCAGGCCGTCAACGACCCGGCCCGCCTGAAGGCCGCGCAGATCTACCACCGCTACCAGAAAAAGCTGATGGAGGCCGGCGCCCTGGACTTCGGCGACCTGATAGTGCGCACCGTGGAACTGCTCAAGGAGAAGGACGAGATCCGCGAGTACTTCCAGGAGAACTTCCAGTACATTTTAGTGGACGAGTACCAGGACACCAACCACGCCCAGTACGTGCTGGTGAAGACCCTGTCGGCCAAGCACCGCAACCTCTGCGTAGTAGGCGACCCCGACCAGAGCGTTTACGGCTGGCGCGGCGCGGACATCCGCAACATCATGGAGTTCGAAAAGGACTTCCCCGACGCTTTTACCGTGGTGCTGGAGGAGAACTACCGCTCCACCGCGCGCATCCTGCACGCCGCCAACGAGGTCATAAAGCACAACCGCAACCGCCGCCCCAAGAACCTCTGGACCAAGGCCGAGCACGGCGAGGCTCCCAAGGTACTGGAATACCAGAACGAGAACGACGAGGCGCGCGGCATAACCGAAGAGGTGAAGACCCTCACCGGGCGCGGCGGCCTCACCTACAACGACATCGCCGTTTTCTACCGCACCAACGCGCAGAGCCGCTCTTTCGAAGAGGCCTGCCGGCGCGCGCGCATCCCCTACCGCCTGATCGGGTCCGTGCGCTTCTACGACCGCAAAGAAGTGAAGGACGTGCTGGCCTACCTCAAGCTCCTGGTTAACCCCGGCGACACCATAAGCCTGCTGCGCGTCATCAACCTGCCCGCGCGCGGCGTGGGCAAGACCGCCATGGACCGCGTCCTGGCGCACTCGCGCCAGAAAGAGATGCCGCTTTACGACGCCCTGCTCTGCGCGGAACAGGTGCCCGACATCACCAACACCGCCCGGCGCGGCATCAAGGAATTCCTGGACCTGCTGGAAGGCGTCAAGACGGACCTGTTTTCGGCCACGCCTTCGGCCATGCTCGCCAATATCCTGGAAAAGTCCGGCTACTGGAAGATGACCGAGGACCTGGCGGAAAAAGAGCCGCAGGAATCCCTGGCCCGCCTGGGCAACCTGCAGGAACTCGTGAACGCCGTAAAGGAATTCGAGGAGCATTGCGCGCGCGACGGCGGCACCCCCACCCTCCACAAGTACCTGGAGGAGGTCATGCTCTCCTCGCAGGTGGACAAGCTCAATACCGACACCCACGCCATCACCCTGATGACCGTGCACCTGGCCAAGGGCCTGGAGTTCCCCGCCGTGTTCCTGACCGGCCTGGAAGAGAACCTGTTCCCCATCAACGCCGCCAATTCCTCCGAAGAGGACATGGAAGAGGAGCGGCGGCTCGCCTACGTGGGAATGACCCGCGCGCGCGAACGCCTCTTCCTCTCCTGGGCCAACACCCGCCGCCTCTACGGCACCACCTACCCCAACCTGGCGTCGCGGTTCATCTTCGAAAGCAAAGTGGCCAAGGAGACCGCGCCGCGCCACGGCGAGGAAGACGTGCAGGTGCTGGCTTCCTACCAGCCGCCGCCCGCCATGCCGCGCGTGGGCAAGGGCCGCCGCATCATGCATCCCATCCACGGCCCCGGCCGCGTGGTGGACCAGATCGGCTCCGGCGAGCTGGCCAAGGTCACCGTGGTGTTCGACAGCGGCGTGCGCCAGACCTTCATGCTGAAATACGCCCCGCTGCAGCCTATCTGACCATGCCCGCAACCCTCCAGGAACATTCGGCCGGCGGCGTCCTGCGTGAGGACGGCAAAGTACTGCTGATACTGATGCGCAACCTGCGCGGCGAACAGGTGTGGACCTTTCCCAAAGGCCATATTGAGCCCGGCGAGACCGCGGAAGCGGCGGCCCTGCGCGAAGTGACCGAGGAGACCGGCTGGGACTGCGCGATCACCGCGCCGCTGTACACCGCCCGGTACTCCTTCCGGCGCAACGGCGTGCCGGTAGACAAGGACGTGCGCTGGTTTTTGATGCGCCGCGTGGGCGGCGACGGCAAACCCAGGACCCCAGACGAGGTCCTGGACCTGCGCTGGTGCCCGCTGGAGGAAGCCGCTACCGTGCTGACCTACCCCAGCGACCTGGAACTGCTGGCGCTGCTCAAAAAGGCCTAAAGCCCCGGGGCGCGCAAAAAAGGGCCGGCTGTTAAGCCGGCCCTTCTTTTTTTCCCGCAATTATTTTTTCAGGAGTTCTATAAAGGTAAAGGCCGGCCTGCGCGCGCGCAGGTCGTATTCCACCGGGCGGAAGAACACGCCCCACTGGAAGAACTGGACGGCCCGGTTCTGCGCGGAGGCCTTCTGCGCCAGGGCGGCCGCCCCGGCCAAAGCGTCGGCGCCGCCGCCCAGCAGGGCCGCGGCTCCCGCCACGTCTCCGGCGGCCAGCGCGGCCAGCGCCGGGTCCAGCGCGCCCTGCGCCCCGGCCAGCGCCAGGCGCGCCCGGGGATACGCGGCCGCGGGGAACAGCTCTTTCAGCACGCGGTAGGCCGCGTAGTCGTAAAAACAGGAGAAGCCCAGCCCGGCCGCGCGGCGCTTGAGGTCCAGCAGCCCGTTATAGGCTGAGTAGCGCAGGTAAAGCGCGAAAAATTCCTTTTCAAAAGCTTGCAGCTGGAGGTTCAGCCCCGCGAAGATGAAGCGCCCGCCTTCTATGCGCCCGGCGGCGCCTTCCAGCGCCGCTTTAAAGTCCAGCAGCCGCGCCAGCAGGTCCTTCGCCCCGGGTTCGCCTTGCGCCTGGGCCAGCTGCGCGGTTATCGCGGCCAGCTCCTGCGCCCGCGAGCGCAGCGCCAGCGCGGCCAGCGCTCCGCGCAGTTTGTAGCGCCCGGCTTCCAGCGCGGCGGACTCCGCCCCGCTGACCACCTGCCTCCCTTTCACGGAAGCGGCCGCGGCCACAAAGGCCGCGTACTGCGCCAGGGCCGCGGAAAAATTCCGCTCCAGCCCGGCCGGCCCGCGGCCGGCGGGCCCGCGCACGGCGTCCAGCCAGCGCCCGGCCACGGCCAGTTCTTTCTCCAGCCCGGCCCGGTTAAGTTTGTAGTCGGCGTATTCCCCGGCAAAAAAGCCGGTGCCGCTTGCCTGGCCGCCGCCCGTCACCGGGGCCTCGTCGGCGGCCGCCTGGGGCCCTTCGTAAAGCCGCCGCGCCGCCAGTTCCAGAGTTTCCCCGGACACGGCCTTGTTGCCCGCGGCCGCGTTTAGGTTCTTCACCAGGGCCAGAAAGCCGGCGTTAAGTTCCCACACGCTTTTATAGGCCGGCAGCTGGCCGGAGGCCGCGCCGCCGCCGCGCAGGTGCAGGTAAAGTTCCGCGGCTTCGCGCGGATTCTTTTTTATCCACCCCAGCAGGGCCAGCCGCACGTCGGAATTGGTCTCCAGCTCCTCCAGGTCCACAAAGCGCCCGGCCATCCCGGCGTCCATTATCCTGTCGGCCAGTTCGCCGCGGAAGAACAAGCTCACCATCAGCCGGTCCCTCACCTCGGTCAGTTCCTCCGCCCGGGCGTTCTGCGGCGCGGGCTGCGGCGCGTCCTGCTGCGCGCGGCAGGGCGCGGCGCAGGCGAGCAAAAGCAGGCAGAGCAGGTGTTTTAGAGCCATGAGCGGAAGAGGTAGAGCAGTTTGGAGCCCAGCTTGGCCGTCCAGGGCCGGGCCTTCACTTCGGCCAGGGTCACCTGGCGGGAATTCTTCAGGTCGTCTTTAAAGGCGCGCGCCAGGGCCGCGCCAAAAGCCTCGTCGTAAACGTTCAGGTTCACTTCCAGGTTGTAGTGCAGGCTGCGGTGGTCCAGGTTATGGCTGCCCACCGAAGACCAGAGCCCGTCTATCACGGCGGTCTTGGAATGCAGGATAGGCCCCTGCCATTCGTAGATCTTCACGCCGTTGCGGATCAGGTGCGCGTAGCGCGCCCAGGACGCCCACCGCACGTACGGGTGGTCCGTCTCCATGGGCGCTATCACCCGCACGTCCACGCCGCGGCGCGCCGCGGCCACCAGGCGGCGGTAGACCAGCCGGTCCGGCAGGAAGTAGGCGTTGGTGATGTAGATATAGTCCAGCGCCTTGTCTATGGCGTGGCGGTAGCTGCGCCGGATGGAGCGCACGTTGCGTATCCCCCCGGCGAACAGCACCGAAACCTGCTTATCCCCGGCGGGCCCGCGCCCGGCGGCGGCCAGCCGCGGCGCCGCGGCCCCGTCCACGGCGGTGGACTCCTCCCACGCTTGCCAGAAAAGTTTTTCCAGGCTGGCCACGGCGGGCCCGGCCAGGCGCACCTGCGCGTCCTTCCAGCCGCGGCCGCCCAGGGAGCGCGGCGCGTCGTACTCGGTCACGTTGAAGCCGCCCACAAAGGCGGTGCGGCCGTCCACGCAGACCATCTTGCGGTGGTCGCGCTTTATCCAGTTCCAGTACGGCTTCCAGAAGATCACGGGGCGGAACTCGGCCACCCGGGCGCCGGCCGCGGCCAGGTCCAGGAAAAAATCCCGGTCGGTAAGGATGGAGCCCACGGAATCGTAGATAAGGTAAACGCGCACGCCCTCGCGGAGCTTCTCTTTCAGCAGGTCCGCGAAGGCCCTGCCTATGAAATCGTCGGAGAAGGCGTAGAATTCCAGCAGCACGAAATCCCGCGCCCCGCCTATGGCGGAAAGCATGGCGGGGAAGGCCTCTTCGCCGTCCCGGAGCAGCGCGGCGTCGTTGCCGGCTAGCGCGTTTTCCGGCCAGGCGCAGTAGCGCCGCCAGCTGTTCTTTTCCCGCATAATTTTTTTCTCAGCCCGGCGGCCGCCGCCCTGTCGCAGGCGGCCAGGCCGCGCTGGTAGGCCGTGCGCGGCGCTAACCCGGGGCTCTCTTCCGCCCGGGCCAGCAGGGGGCAGGCCTGCGCCCCGCGGCCGCTCGCCAGGTACACTTGGGCCAGGCCCAGGCTGGCCGCGTCGAATTCCGGTTCCAGCGCCAGCGCCCTCGAGAACGCGGCCTCCGCGCCTTTAAGATCTTTCAGCGCCAGCAGCAGCCGGCCTTCGGCCTCGGGTAGGAACGGGTCTTTGGGCAGGTCCAGGGCGGCCCGGCGCGGCAGGGCCAGGGCCAGGGCGGGATTGTCGGCGGCGCCGGCGGCGGCCGCCGCGGCATAGGCCCTGCGGCCCGCGCCCGGAACGAACGGCAAAGCGAGCAAAGCCAGCAGCGCCACGGCCAGCGCCGCGCGCGCGCCCCGGCCCAAGGCCAAAGTTTCCCGCTCCGCTTCCCCGGCGAAGCCCAGCGAGCCCCAGAAAAGCAGGGCCACCGCGCCGGAGTAAAAAGTTATGTCCGCCAGCGCCTGCGTCAGCGCCGCCAGCGCGCAGAGCTTGAGCGGCAGGCTGCCGCCGCGCCGCAGCAGGCCCCGGGCGGCAGCGCCCAGCAGCAGCAGCGCCGCCGGGAACCCGGCTTCGGCGGCCAGGTTGAGCGGCTCGCTGTGGGCGTGCAGGGTGGCGTGCCCGTAATAGGTCAGCCCGTCGAAGAAAGGGAATTTGAACAGTTCAAAGGCCCGGTCATAAAGCCCGGGACCCCAGCCCAGCAGCGGGCTCGCGGCGGCGGCGTCCAGGGCGGCGCCCCACAGCCGCGGCCGCGCGAAAGCGCGCGGATCGGAAAATTTCAGCAGGCCGGCCCAGGCTTCGCCCGGCAGCAGCGCCGCCGCGCCCAGCCCCGCCGCGCCGAAGAACCCCAGCAGCAGCCACCTGCGCGATACCGCCAGCCCCGCGGCCGCGCTTAAAAAGGCCGCCAGCAGGGCGCCGCGCGATCCGGACGCCAGCACCCCGGCGCCGAAGAGCAGGGCCAGCCCGGCCATAAGGAGTTTATGCCTGCCGGTCACGGGCGGGCAGGCGCCCAGGAACGCCGCGGGAAAAGCGGCGGCGCAGAAAGCGGCGGAATAATTGGGGTTGTTGCCTATGAGCCCGGTCACCTCACCGCCGCCCAGCCGCTGCAGCACCAGGGTGCCGGCGCAGAAAGCGGCCACGGCGTACACGCCGCGCAGCCACGCCGCGCGGCCCTCCGCGAAAGCCGCCGCGCAGAAGAATACCAGGCCCAGCAAGGCGTAGCGGCCAAAAACCGCCAGGGAAACCTCCGGCTCCGGAGAGAACACCGCCGCCGCCCCCACCCAGCAGAAGAACAGGGCCGCCAGTGTTTGCCCGGCGGCCAGGCGCGGCCCGTAGTAAGCGAACCCGCCCAGCGCCGCGATCCCGAAGAACAGCCAGCCCGCGTCCGAGCGCAGGCCGCCGGCGGCCGCGGCCAAGGCCAGGACCGCCGCGCAGGCCCAGGGCTGAGGGGCGGCGGGGGAGGTCTTCATCGGAACACCTCGCGCCGGCGCCGTTCCAGCCCGGCGGCCAGTTCCGGTTTGCGGGCGGCGGAATAGATCCGGGCCAGGGCCCGCCAGGAGAAAGCGCTGTAGCGGTTCTCCAGCAGGGCCATTTCAAAATATACGGCGGCGCGCGCCCCGCCGTCGGGAGCGGTCAGGTTCAGGCGGCCCAGCAGTTCCAGGGCCGGCAGCCGGAAAAGTTTGCGGCCCAGTTCGGGGCGCAGTTCGGCCTCGGCGCGGGCCGCGTCCCCCGCGGTAAAAGCCGCCAGCGCGCGCTCTTTGGCCCGCTCGAAGGCCAGCGCCCGCCAGCCGAGCGCCAGCAAGGCGGCCTCCAGCAGCGCGGCCAGCGCCAGCGCCGCCGGCAGCAGCCGCCGCCGGGGCGCGGCGTCGGGCGCGGCGTCGGCCGGGGAAGCCAGCAGGTAGCAGAACAGCCAGAAATTGGCCGGCACCGAAAGCCCGAAGTCCACCACGGAATGGGCCAGCGCCGCTATCACCGAATATTTGGCCAGCCCGGTCTTGCGGCGGGCCGCGGCGAACAGCACCCAGAACCACGCCGCCGCCGCCGGCAGGCCGTTCTCGGCGAGGAACTCCAGGTAGTAGTTGTGCGCGTAAAGGGAATGCTCCACCTGCGTCCCGGCCTGCTGGAAAGCGGCCTGGGCCCAGGCGAAAGACGCGCAGCCGAAACCCGTCGCCGGCGAGGCCAGGAACATCTCCCAGGCGCTGCGCCACCAGGCCAGGCGCCCGGCCACGGACCCGGCCTGCAGCAGGTAGAAACTTAAAAGCCCCAGCGCGCCCAGCGCCGCCAGCAGCCAGCCGCTGCCGCGCAGCTCCCCGCTCCTGTAGCGGCCCGCGGCGTAAAAGCCGGCCGCCGTCAGCCCCGCCAGCGCCGCGCCCAGGGACTGCGTCCAGACCACCAGTATCACCATGGCGCCGGTCAGCGCCCAGTCGCGGCGCTGCAGCGCCAGGGGGATCATCATGACCGCGTAGAGGGCCAGCGCGTTAAGGTTGGTGAAAGGCGGGTGCGCCGCGAAGGTCTTCAGCCAGAACGCCTGCGCCAGGCAGACGGCGAACACGGCCCACGCGGCCGCCGCCACTGCCCGGTCGGCCAGGGAGCGTTCTTCGTCGGAGAGAAAAGAGGCGCACAGGAAGATGAGCAGGCCGGCGGCGTAGCTGCCCCACTCCGGGAAAATATAGCCCCGGAACGGGCTGAACACCAGCGCCAGCAGCGTCAGGCCGGCCGCGGCCCACAGCGGGTAAAAGCGCCGCTGGGCCAGGCCGCGCGGCAGGCCGCCTTCCTGCCAGCGCAGGAACAGCCAGGCCAGGCAGGCGAGCAGCGCCGCCTGCTGGAAAGCCAGCAGCAGCGGCAGGTCCATTACGGCCTGCAGCAGCGGCGCCAGCAGAAAGATAGCTGCGAAGATATAGCCTGTCATCGTCTAAAAAAAGCAGGGACCGGGTCTGCCCAGGTCCCTGCCGTCGCCGCCCCGCGCCTGTTAGTCTTCCATTATCCGCGGGGTCACGAAGATAAGAAGTTCCATCCGGGTGCGGGACATGGACTTCTTCTTGAAGAGGTAGCCGAGCAGCGGGATATCGCCGAGTATCGGCACCTTGAAGACGGCCTCGCTCTGCGTGTCGGAAATAAGGCCGCCGATAACTATGGTCTCCCCGTTCTTCACTATCACGTTGGTGTCGGCCGACCGGGTGTCTATGCCGGGGGCGCCGCCGGCCACCGGGGTGATGGTGGCGCTGGGCTGGCTGATGGACGGGTTGATCTTCATGGAGATGCGCCCGTCGGAGTTTATGGTAGGCGTCACCTTGAGCACTATACCGGTGGTCAGGTACGTGACCCGGGTGGTGGAGATCGGGGGCGTGGCCGCCGTGACCTCGGTGGTGGTATAGGGGATCTGGGTGGTGATGTTGATGTTGGCTTCTTTATTGTTGAGCGTGGCCACCTTGGGATCGCTCAGCACCTTGGCCTTGCCTTTCTTGGCGGCCGCGGTGATGACCGCGTCGAACATGTAATTGGAAGCCACCTTGCCCAGGCGGAAGGCGCCGTACACCACGTTGGCGGGCAGGGTAACGCCCGTGCCGCCCTGGCTGCCGCCCAGCGCCTTGTTCATGACCATCTTGCCGCCCAGCGCTTCGGTGGGCGCGTTCACCACGTCCTGCGAACCCACGTAGTTGCCGTTCTTGTCGTTGCCGTAGCCGGACCAGCTTATGCCGTAGTCCATGGAATTATCCAGCGTGACCTCCACCAGCTTGGCCTCTATGAGCACCTGCTTGGGCACGCGGTCCAGGCTGCGGATAAGGCGTGCGGTGGCGTCCAGGCCCACAGGCGTGTCGGTGACCACCAGGGCGTTATTGTTCTCGTCGGAATTGCAGCTGGCCTTGGTGCGGCCTTCGGCCGCGGCCACCGCGTCCACCTGGCCCTTCACCTCGGAGGCGCGGGCGTAGCTCAGGAAGAACACGCGGGTCTGCGGCATGGCCTTCTTCTGCTCCGCCGTAAACGTGGCGGGCGCGGCTATGCGCAGGATATTGTCGCCGGCCTGCTGGGCCGCCAGACCCTTCACGTTGAGGATGGTCCGGAAGGCCTCTTCGAAGGGCACCTTGCTGAGGCTGATGGTAAGGGTGCCGCTCACGTCGTCGCCGTAAATGATGTTGATGTTGGCCTTGGCCGCCATCATATCCAGCACTTCGCGCACGTCGGCTTCGCTGTAGTCCAGCGTTATGGGCTCGCGGGAAAGGTTGTCCAGGATATTGCGGGAGGAGGACACGGGGAAATTCTTGCGGGCGGCCGGCACGGGCGCGGTCTCGCGGCCCAGGTCGGAAGGCTTTATGGGGGCGGCCTCCAGCGTCATGGTGACGGGGCCGGCGGCGGTTTTAGCGTCGGGCGTTATCACGGTCACCGCGGCGGGCTCGGCCGGGGTGTCCTTCAGGACGGGCGCGGGCGCAGGGACCGGCCTGGCCCCCAGCATCACTATCAGCTCGCTGCCGCGGCGGGTGATCTCGTAGGCGGTCTTCTGGGAGAGGTCCATGACCACCCGGGAAATGCTGACGGGGCTGGTCTTGTATTGGCCGGTGCGCACCTTGCGCAGGGCGGCGCCGTTGACGGGGATCTCCTGCAGGGTCTGCATCCTGGCGTCCATCAGTTCCAGCACCAGTTTGGGCGGCTGCGCCATGGTGAACGCCTTGTACTGCACGGGGCGGTCGGTGGCGATGTACACGCTGTCAGCGGAGACGCGGACCGACTTTACCGTGGCGGCCTCTACGGCGTAAGCCACCGGGACGTTCTGGGCGAAAAAGACCGCGGCCACGGCCAGGGTTATCAATTTTTTCATTTTTACCTCGTTCATTCCTTCTCGCGCAGGTTGAGTTGGTGAACTTTTTTATCCTCGGTCATAAGTATGACCTGTTTGCCTTTCACTACGCCGGACACGCCCGGCACGGACTTCTTTTTGGAATCCAGCAGGCGGCCGGCTTTCAGGGTGTAGAGCAGGCCGGTGGCCTGGTCGCGCAGCAGCGCCTGGCGGCCCCGGGAATCTTCCAGCACGCCGGTAAGCACCAGCCCGTAAACCGAAAAAGTGCCTTTCACCACGGCGTGGGCCGCGGCGTCGCCGTTGGCGAGTTTGCCTACGCCTTTCTGGTCGCCGAACACGGTGGCCGGCAGCAGCGGGTCGCGGGTGTTGACCGGCCGGTACAGCTCTTCCACGGTGGCCGCCGGGGTGGAGACCGCCACCTGGGCGGAGGCGCCCGCGGCGCAGGACATCAATAAAGCGGTGAGCAGGAGTTCCATAGGTTATCAGCCGTTATACTGGTACGCCACCAGGATGAACTGCGCGTTTACGGATTTTTCTGACCCGGCCGCGGCGGACATGGTGAGGTTCTCCGACGTCAGGATGCGTTCCTCCAGGCCCAGCGCCGTCAGGAAGCGGCCCACGTCGTGGTAGTCGCCCCGCAGGTTTATGATGTAGGAGACCCGGGTGAAATATTCCACGGGCGCGCTGCCGGAAGGGGTGATGCTCTGCACGTCCACCTTGTGGCGCTTGCTGAGCGCGGTGATGGTGCGCAGCAGGTCGGGCAGCTTGCGCTCGCGCGGCAGCTTCTTCTGGGCGGCCTCTTTTTCCTCGCGCAGGCTGGCCAGCTTCACTTCCAGGTTCTTGTACTTGGCCTTCTGCATCTTGGCCTTGTTGATATCGGCTTCTATGGAGGCGACCTTCTTGGTGTTCTCCTCTATGGTCCTGGCCGTGGGCAGCCAGAAATAGACCAGGTAGCCGTAAATGAACAGCCCGCCGAAAAGTACGCCCGCGGCGATCTGCCCCAGCTGCTCTTTTGTCAATTGTATCTTGTTCATGCTTTTACCTGGGGGTGTACTTCATGGTAAGCGTATTGGAGAACCGCTTGCCGTCCTCGGTTTCCGTCACCGAGATGCCGCCCACGCCCACCTCGGAGTACGGCCCCGAGGTCTCGAGGGAATTTATCCAGTAGGCCAGGTCGTAGGCGGAATTGGAGTTCACCGTCAGGTCCACTTTTATCACGGGGCCGGTGAGGGTGGTGCTGATGCCGTTGAACCAGATGGTGGAGGGCAGGTCGCTCACCAGGTCCTGCAGGAAGTGCGTGTAGGTGAAGCGCCCCCTGTTGATGCGGTTGATGGAATCCAGGTAGCGCTGCACCTCGGCGATCTGGGCCTCTATGGCCTTCACCTGGTCCACGTCCTTCTGCAGGACGGCCAGCTCCGCCTGGAGCCGGGTCAGGTTGGATTCTATGGCCTTGGCGCGGGCTATATGCCACGTGGAGACCAGCAGCACGGTGGCCACCACTATCACGCCGGCCAGCACGGCCTTGGCTATGACGGCCTTGCGGTTGATCCGTTCTATGTACTCCGGCGGAATGAGGTTTATCCTGATCATTCTTCCCAGTCCTTGAGCTTGCGCAGGGCGAGCCCCGTGGCCACGGCCAGCGCGGGCAGCACGTCCTTGGGCATGTTCTTGGGGGCCTCCGCCAGGAACGCCAGCGGATTGGCCACTTCCACCGGCACTTTGAATTCGGCGGACAGGAACCTGGAGATATTGCCCAGGTTGGACATGCCGCCGGAGAGGATGATCTTGGAGATGGAATGGTCCACGCCCTGGGACAGGTAGAAGTCTATGGAGCGGGAGACCTCGGTGTAGAGGTCCTTGAGCACGCCGGCGGCGGCCCTGGACACGGCTATGCCTTCCTTGTCGAAACTTTCTATGGCGGCCGTCTTGTCCTCGTCGGAAACTATCACGCTGTGCTTTTTCTTGGCGGCGTCGGCCGCGGCGGCGTCGGCCTTAAGGGCCTTGGCGATGGCCTTGTCGAAGGTGGACCCCGCTATGAAGATGTCGCGCACGACGCGGGTTACGCCCTGCGAGACGATGGAGAGGTTGGTGACCTTCTGGCCTATGTTGAGCAGCAGCACGGAATTGTTCTCGCCCTTGGGTGCCAGGCGCTCGTAGAGGGTTTCCAGCGCGAAAGAGTCCACGTCGATGATGAGCGGCTCCAGGCCGGCGCCGGCGATGATGTCTATCTTGTCCTGCACGGCCTCGCGCTTGGCGGCCACCAGCACGGTGTCCATCTTGGGCTCGCCCTCTTCGGGGGAGTCGTTGAGGATGAAATAGGTCAGGTTCACGTCCTTGATGTCGAACGGGATGAACGGCTCGGCCTCGACGCTGATGGTGAGGGCCAGTTCTTTCTTGGAAAGTTTGGGCAGCTTGACGTAGCGGACTATGACGGAGTTGCCGGAAATGGAGGCGGCGGCGTAGCGCAGCTGTATGCCCTTCTTCTTGAGGTAGCTCTTGATCTCCTGCGAGATGATGGCCTTTTTCTCTTCGGGCGGGGTGTCGGCCTTGATGGCGAGCGGGATGTAGCCCCAGTCCTTGAGCTTAAGGACTTTTTTCTCCTCGGTGAGGCAGACCACCTTTACGGCGTAATTACCGATGTCGATGCCTATGACGTCTTTAGGCGGGAACATCATTTTAGCCAGGTTTGAAAGCATCCGTTTTTAAAAACCCTCCGTACCGAACCGCCCCAATGCGACATTTTTAACGCACATCCGTTAGTATAGAACAATTATATTAAATAATTATTACAAGTCAACAAGTCCTTTTGCGGAGCTGGCGGGCCGGGTTCCCCGGGGGCGGCAATATTTGGTTAAATATCGGCATGCGAGCGGCCCTTATAGGTTTAGGCGGACGGATCCAGGCCCTTTACCCCCACGCGTTCAAGGCGGCGGGGCTGGAGCTGGTCTGCGCCTGCGGCTCCCCGGAGCGCGAGCACGCCCCGGAAGCCGGGCTGCCGCCGGAAACCAAAGTTTTCCCCTACTCGGGCGCCCTTTTTTCGCAGGCGGAAAAGCTGGACCTGGCCGTGGTCTGCTGCGCGCCGCACGCGCGCGTAAAAGAGATCCTGCATTGCCTGGAGAACCGGGTGCACGTGCTGTGCGAGGCGCCGCTCTGCGCTTCCAGCTCCGAATTCGAGACCCTGCGGGCGGCGGCCGCCGAGCGCGACCTGCGCCTGGGCGTGCTGCAGCCGTGGGAAAAGACCGCGGCCTGGACCACGCTGGAGAAGGCGCTGGACGGGGCCCTGCTGGGGCCGCTGTTGTGGGCGCAGGCGCAGCTGCTGCGCGAGGGCCCCGCGCCCGACGGCGGCGTAACGGCGGCCGACGGGTGCCAGGCTTTCGCCATGCTGCTGGCCGCGGTACGGCTGGCGCCGGAGGCGCTCTGCGCGCGGCTGACGCCGACGGCGCAGAAAGACGCCCCCTGGGCGGACGCCGCGGCCAGTTTCCTGGTGCATTTTTCCGGCTGCGACGGCGCCGTCCACCTGGCCGCCGGCGCCCACGCCGGGCGCGCGCGCCTGAGCGCGGCCGGCGCCAAAGGCCGCCTGGACCTGGACGGCGACACCCTGCGCCTGGACGTGGCCGGCCTGCCGCCCGAAGTGGTAAAGCTGCGCGACAGCCTTTGCGGCGCGCAGACCCGCCCCGAACTGCTGGCGGCCGAAATGCTGGATTTTGTCAGGGAAATAAAACAGGAACTACCCGCCGGCTCGTCGCTGCGCAACGCCCGCCATTGCGTCAAACTCCTCAAGAACGCCCACTACTCCGCCTCCCTCCGCTCCTCCACCGTCCCGCTATAGTTTATCTCCTGGCGTTCGGCCAGGCACGAGGGGAAGGGTCGTCAAAAACAGGGTCTCGCACACCGTGCTCGCCCTTCCCTGTCTCGGCCCTCGCGCTATGCAAGCTCGGGCCTCCGACAGGGTTTTGCCTACCCTTCCCCTCGTGCCTGTCCGCAAGAATCAGGGTTTGGGAGGGTTAATGATGGCAAGAAGCCATCGGCTGAGAGGTTCGCTGGCGGCGTAGATCAGCAGCCCCGCGCGCACCAGGAAGAACAGCGTAAAGCCCAGGAAGAAAGACTGGTACACCCACTCGTAACTTTCGATAAACGGGAAGATCGCCGCCTGGAAAGCGTGGTAGGAGAACACCAGCGCCGCAATGATCACGCCATTGCCGAAGATCTCCCCCGCCTTCGGCACAAAATCCATAAGCCCCGCCACCGCCGGCCCCGCCTCGCGCCCGAAATTAACGAAAGCCGCCACCGCCAGCGCAGAGACCACCGCGTTGATAAAGACCGCCACCGGCAGCTTCAGACTAAAGAACGGCAGGTCCTGCGCGAAAGGCAGCTGCTCCACGAACCACCCCATGGAGAACAGCGTGAACAGCACCACCAGCGTCTTAACGGCCTTCACCAGCAGCGTCCTGAAAAGTTCTTTTTTGTCCATACCCGAAATCTACAAAATAACCCCCGCCAGCCGCAACCGCCCCCCCGGTTTCAATATAAATATGAAATAAAATAAATAATATTGAAATATATAGAGGTTTTGTGCTAGGATTAGGGCTTAAGCGCTATTATGCGCGGAGGTAGCCAATTATGATCGTAGAAAGAACCGAATACAAAGGCCAGCCCGTCCTTATCCTCAAGAGGAACGAGAACGACAAGTACCCGTTCTCCTTCGGCCTCTCCAAAGCCCGCCTCATCATCGAGGGCTTCGAAGAGATCAAGAAGTTCGTGGCCGAAAACGACAACAAAGAAGAGAAGAAATAGTTTTTCAGTTTCTTTTCTCCGCGGATAAATGCCGTCTAAAACAGAACTGGCCATCGCCGGGTTTTACGACGGCATTTACCTTTTTTACGAGCTGGTAAATTCCCTTCTCACCTTCGGGCTGGACCTGTACTGGCGCGCGCGGGCCGCGCGCCTGGCCGTGCGCGCCGCCCCGGCCGCGCGCCTGGCACTCGACGTCTGCTGCGGCACCGGGGACTTCTCCCGCGCCCTCCAGAAAGCCTTCGGCCCCGGCCTCGCCGTCACCGGCACGGACCTCAGCGAAGCCATGCTGTCCGTGGCCCGCGCCAAAACCCCGGGCGCCGCATTCCTGAAAGCCGAAGCCAAAGAACTTCCCTTCCCCGACGGCAGCTTCGACCTGGTCACCATCTCTTTCGCCACGCGCAACCTGAACATCGACCGCCCGCTGCTGCTGGCCGCCCTGCGCGAATTCCGCCGCGTGCTCAAGCCCGGCGGCGTCTTTCTGCAGGTGGAAACCACCCAGCCCGCCAACCCCGTCCTGCGCTTTTTGATGCACGCCTACGTGCGCCTTGTAATAGGCCTGCTTAACCTGCTGTCCCCCAAGAGCCGTTCTTCCTACACCTTCCTCAAGAACACCATCCTCAACTTCTACCCGGCCGCCGCCTTCGACGGGGTGCTGCTGGAAGCCGGCTTCACCTCCGCCTCCCACACCATCCTCTGCCCCGGCCCCGTCGCCGTCCACACCGCCGTATTATAAGGAAGGCCGCCGTTCTTCACGGCGGCCCGCCCGCACAGCGTCCGGCTGCTTTCAGAATTTCTTTTTCAGGGTTATGCGCTGCACGCTGCCCAGCCCAGTCTCCGGCGACATGGCGTAGTCCACCTGCGCGCCCAGCGCCATTAGCCCCGCGCCCACGCTAAGCCCGCTCTTGCCGTCTTTGGGCGCCAGCCCAGCCAGCCCGTAACCGCCGCGCAAGGCGAAACCAACACCGCTATTAGTAACCAGCATGGC
This sequence comes from Elusimicrobiales bacterium, assembly GCA_023701245.1. Taxonomy (GTDB): domain Bacteria; phylum Elusimicrobiota; class Elusimicrobia; order Elusimicrobiales; family UBA9959; genus UBA9959. The sequence goes on from JAMPXK010000018.1 coordinate 16,289, forward strand.
GTACTCCGTGCCGACCGACAGGATGGTCTCCTTGTCGTACACCAGCCGCTTTACGTCCAGATTAAGCCCCATGCCCGGGATGGCCATTACAGAAACACCCGCGTTGACGCTTAAAGGCAACTGGTCGCGCTGTGATAAATACTTAAGCCCGCGCCCCAGGTTCTGCACACCCAGCCCCAACGTGACGGGCACCCGGCTTAACTTTTGCCTCGCACCCAGGTCCACCGCAAAGGTCTCCGCACGCACGCCGGCTATGCTGCTTTGGATGTATTTCACCGCGCAGCCGATGTTCTTTACCGCCAGCCCCACGCTTACCACCTGATCATAAGCGCTGTAGCCGCCGCTAAGGCTGCGGTCCTCGCCGCGGCCGTCGAAGGAAGTGTTGGACAGGCGCGTTACGCCAACACCCATGGCCAGCTTCTCGCCCTTAACGCTGCCAGCCTTCAGCCCGAAACCCGCGAAGTCGTGGCTGGCGTCCATCAGCCATTTACTGTGGCTGAACGCCGCCTCCGGGCCCTCCAGGGACGCCAATCCCGCAGGGTTGTAATTAAGCGCGCCTATGCCGTACACCGCGGCAGCACCCGCCGAAGCCATGCCGCTCAGCCGCGCGTCGGTGTCTATCTTCAGGAACTGCGCGCCCGTCTGCCCGGCCTGCGCCGCGGCGGCGGCCAGCAGGATCAGGGAAAATATTTTAATGATGTTTTTCATATTTTCCTTTACCGCACCACCGCGAACTTGCCGCGGGCCTTCATCTTTCTGCCCGTACGTTCGGCCTCGACCGTATAATAGTACACGCCGCTCGCTATGCGGCCCTGCCAGGCATATTCATAGGCGTAGCCGGCGCCTACCGCCTGCGGCTCGCCGGTAAGGACGCGTTCATGGGCCAGCTGCCCCGCCACGGTAAAGATCCGCAGTTTCACCGTGTCGGCCGTGCCCACCTCTATATGGAAAGTGGGCACCTTGCCGCCCTTGGCCGGGTCCGGGTACACGTAAACCTCGCCCAGGCGGAACTCCTGGGAAAGGGCCCCCGCGCGCAGCAGGCTGGGCGTGTACACCGGTATGTAGAACTCCAGGGCGTTGGACGACGCGCCGCCGCGCATGGCTACCACCGTGTGCGTGCCGTAACTCAAAGCGGCCGGTACCGTGCCCCTTATCTGCGTGTCCGTCCACAGGCTTAAGGCGCATTGTGTGCCGCCAATAAATACCTTGGCGATCGAAGCGTCATACGGCCCGAAGCCCGTACCGTAGAGGTTGAACACCGTGCCCACGGCGCCGCTTTGCGGCGTCATGCTGCTGATAACGGGTTCCACTACCGTTATATAAGCCGTGGCGCTTTCATTAAGACCGCCGTTAAGGTTGCGCTGCACCAGTACGGGGTACTCGCCGGCGGGCAAGAACGGCAGCTTGCCCTCGATCTTGGTCTCGGTCCACAGGGTTAGCGGGCACGTGGCCCCGCCTATCAGCACCTTGGTGTAGTTGGCTACGTAATTGCCGAAGTTGTAACCCGTTATGGTGAACGGCGCAATGACCGCGGCCGTAGACGGGCTTACAGAGGTAACCACCGGCGCGCCTACCGTGAAGGTGAACGTTGAGCTGCGTACCACCCCCCCGTTCAGCGCGCGTTCAACGTAGGCTTCGTGCGGGCCTTCGGCCAGCGTGCCTGGCACCGTGCCCTTTATCTGCCCGTCGGTCCACAAGGTCAACGGGGCCGCGGCGCCGCCTATCAGCACCCGGGTGTAGTTGGCCACGTAATTGCCGAAGTTAGCGCCATTTAGCGTGAACGGCAGGCCTATCGGGCCCGAAGAAGGCATTACGGCGGACCAGTCAGGCAGCAATACCGTGAACGGCACAGGCAAAGTAGTAACCAGCCCGCCGTTAAGTTCGCGCACCACCGTAAGTTCGTGCTCGCCGGCGGCAAGGGAACCAGGCACCGTGCCTTTTATCTGCGTGTCGGTCCATAGCGTTAGCGGACAAGTGGTGCCGCCTATCAGCACCTTGGTGTAATTGGCCACGTAGTTGCCGAACGTGGCCCCGTTAATGGTGAACGGCACGCCTATAGCGCCGGAAGACGGCAGCACCGCGGCTACCGACGGGGCGTTAAGCGTGAACGCCACCGTGGCGCTGCGCGCCAGGCCGCCGTTAAGTTCGCGCTCTACGGCAACTTCATAGGTGCCGGAGGCAAGCGTGCCGGGCACGGTGCCCTTTATCTGGCTGTCGGTCCACAGCGTAAGCGGGCAAGTGGTACCGCCTATCAGTACACGCGTGTAGTTGGCCACGTAATTGCCGAAGTTGGCGCCATTAAGTGTAAAACCAATGCCTATGGAACCCGAAGTGGGGATTATGGCGTACAGCTCCGGCGTCAGCACGCTGAAAGCGCCCGCCGCCGCTATTGCGGCCGTGCCGCGCCGCACTTCCACCGGCCAGCTGCCCGCCGCCAGCGCGCCGGGCACGGTGCCCTTTATCTGCGTGTCGGTCCACAGCGTCAGCGGGGCTGTGGCGCCGCCTATCAGCACCACCGTATTGCCCGCCACGTACCCGCCAAAGCCCGCCCCGTCTATAGTGAACGGCACGCCTATAGGGCCGGAAGACGGCGTCAGCGCCGCCTGCGGCACCTGCGGCTCCGGGACCGGCGCGAACACGCCGAACAGCGACGTATTGAGCGCCAACCCGCTGAGCTCGTAGTACTCCGGCCTCTCGGTCACGCGCTGGTTCACCACCGTAGAAGAATCCCAGGCTACCCCGTCGAACCGGTAAATGCCCAGCGCGGCCGGGTCCGCCACCCCGGCTTTGCCCACGCGCAGGGTAACCCCCACCTCGCCGGCACGCTCCACAGCGCTGATCTCGTAGATCCCGCTCTTAAGCTCGCCGGCTTGCGCCGCCGCAACAGCAGCCGCGGCGGGAAGTTCCGCCGCCGCCACCGGGATCAAATTGTAAGTACCGGTGGATACCACACTAAGTTCGCTGACACCACCCACCAAGACCTCGCTTTGCACTGCGGTATAAGGCCTTATGCCCAGCGCGCTAACCCGGGAACTGTCGGCTATATATACCACGCCACGCTCCCAATCCCCAGCCACAGCCGCCGGCGAAAGAAGCAACATCTCCACGGCCACGCCGCTGTAAGCAGTGCTGGTGCCGCCGCCGGCCACCGTAGTAAGCACGCCCTGCGTGTCTATCCTGCGCAGCCGCCCCGCGCCGCGCTCTGCAAAGTAAATGTTGCCCAGCGGGTCTATCGCCACATCAGTGGGCGAGACCACGCTGGCGCCCGCGGCAGGCACACCTTCACCGGCGTAAGCCGCAGTACCGTCGCCGGCCACCGTGGTTATAACGCCTGTCACGCCGTCTATGCGGCGTATCCTGTTGGTCAGCTCAGCCACGTAAACGTTGCCCCACAAGTCCGCTTCCGCGTCCAGCGGCCCGTGAAGCTGCGCCGCCGCCGCAGGGATGCCGTCGCCGTTATAACCGGCAACACCGGTACCGGCTATGGTTGTTATGGTCCCGCCGGCGTCTATTTTGCGCACCACATGGTTGTCGGTGTCGGCAAAATACAGGTTACCAGCCGCGTCGGCGCTGAGGCGCTGCGGGCTGTCCAACAGAGCCGTGATTGCCGGGCCGCCGTCGCCGGTATAGCCGGTGGAGCCGCTGCCGGCCAGCGTGGTAATTATGCTGCTGGCCTTGTCTACCACGCGCAGCCGGTTGTTCTCGCTGTCGGCTATCACCAGGTTCCCCGCCGGGGTCAGCGCCAGGCCGCCCGGATTGTTTAGCTTGGCGAACCAGGATAAGCCGCCGTCGCCGCTGAACCCGGAACCCATATAACCCGCCACCCATGAGGTAAGATTATCGGCCGGGTCCACCTTAAGAACAAAACTTGCGTCCGTATCCAGCGGCACTCCGGCTACGTACAGCTCTCCGCTCGTCGAGACCGCCAGCGCCGAAGGCGCGGAAACATTGCTGGTCACCGCCGGCGCGCCGGCGCCCAGGTTAACGCCCAGCACATTGCCGGCGTACTTTATCAGCCGCCCCTCGGCTATGCGCACGGGGGTGGTTACGCCTACGGCCGGGCCCTGGCTGTAATTGCCGCTTTCGTCGTAGGTCCGCACCGCCACGCCGTAGGAGTGCCCAGGTTCCAGGCCGCTTACCAGCAGCCGCTGCGCGGCGCCCCCTTCAACTATCCCTTCCAGGATATGCGCCGCCTTCGCCGCCTCGAACTGCCCGGCCGTGCTTATAGCGTCCAGGCCAAACCGCACGTCGTACCAGGCCGCGCGGCCAGCAGCCCCGTCGTCGCCGGGTGCGGCGAATTCCAGCACCGCATAGTAAGGCGTCACGTCCGTAACCGCGGCGTCAGCCACCGCCGCCGGCGGCGTGCGGTCCTCGGTCAGCAGGCGCACCTTCTGCACCCGGTCGTTAAGCGAGTCAGCCACGTACAGGTAACCAGCCGGGTCGCTGCACATGCCCATGGGCTTGTTGAACTCGGCCGGCCCGCTGCCCGCGCGCCCGAAGCGCCCGATTATCAGGCCAGAGGTCGTATAGACCGTTATCCAACCGCGCTCGTCGCTTATAAATACGCGCCCGAACGCGTCCGCATGGATTCCGCTGGCGCCGGCAAAATCTCCGGGCCAGTAGCCAAGGTACTGCGTCGCGCTGAAGACCGCTATGCGGTTGTTGCCGCTGTCCACCACGTAAACCCGCGTCGGCGTATTGGCGGAAGCGGCGCGCACCGCTATAGCCCTGGGCCGGTTCAGCACAGCCGCCCCCAGCGTGCGCTGGTACGTGCCGGTAGCCGTAAAGACCTGCACCCTGTTCAACACGTCGTCGGTGGCGTACACCAGGTTGGTGAAGGTGTCCACAGCTATGCTGTAGAGACTTTCAAACTGCCCCGGGCCGCTGCCCTGCAAACCGAAACTGAGCGCATAACCGTTATGAGAGAACCGCTGGATCCGGTAATTGCCGGGGTCCGCCACGAACAGCGGGCTCGCACCTATGATGTCGTCCACCCCAGAGGGCCCCGCCGCCGTCTGCACCAGCCCGCCGAACTGGCCCGGCTCCGCACCGAAACTGCCCAGCGAGGACAAGTACTGCCCGTAAATGCTGAAGCGCTGCACCCGAAAATTAAGCGAATCAGCCACGTGCAGCGATTTGTTCCACGGCATCAGCGCCACGTCCACCGGCATGTTCAACAGGCCAGGCTCCGTGCCGTAGCCGCCCATGTCGGCGGCGTGCTCCACCTCCAGCGGCAGCCCCACGGTAAGGAACAGCCGCTGCACCGCCTCCGCGTTGCCGGCCGCGTCCACGCTGCGGTAGCGCAGCGTATGCGTGCCGCGCACCACCGTAAAGGGCTGGCTGTAAGTCAGCGCCGTGGACGAGGTAAAGGCCACGTCCAAAGCGTAATATGTGCCCACAAAACTGGCGTCCTCCGCCGTGAAAGTTATGGTGTCGGCCACGGTCAGGTACACCGTGGCGCCGCCGGCCAGTGGTACCCCGTTAAGCCGGGCCGTGGTCACCGGCGCCGCCGTATCCGGCTGCGCGCGCCGGATCTCGAAAGAAAGCTGTTGCGGCGCTTCCTGGTTGCCCGCCAGGTCCGTGGCGCGCAGCGCCACGCTATGAACGCCGTCCGCCTCCACCGGCAGCGGCCCGCCGTAGGGCGCAAAAGAACCGCCGTCCAGGGAGTACTCCAGCAGTCCCACCCCGCTGAGCGCGTCCGTAGAGGCCAGGGTAACCGTCACCGGGCCGGTATAATAGCCGCCCTCCAGCGTACCCGCCGCAGCCGCGGTACTCACCGGGGCGGTGGCGTCTATATTAACGGCGACCGCGGCGTTGGAGACCAGGCCGGCGTTGTTGACGCAATAACCGTCCGCCGCAAGCCCGAAACCCTCCAGGCCCAGCGTGCTGTCCGCCGTGCAGAATGCTATGCCGGAAACGGGGTCCGTGCCGGTGAATACTGCCGTTACGGGAGCGTTGTTCCAGCCATAGGCATTCGCCGCCGGGGTGGAGTAGGCCACCACCACAGGGGAACTGCGATCTATTTTAAAAGCGCCGGCCAGTTCCTGCCCTCTGTTGCCCACATTGTCCACGGCGGCATAGCCGTATGAATATGAGCCTTCCTCTTCCACGGATATTCCGGAAGCATAGGCGCCGGAACTGATCAACAAGCCATCGCGCGCCAAACTGTAGCCTGCACCCGCCACCCCGCTAAGAGCGTCGCTTGAAACAAAGGTTAAAGAAACAGGCGACACATACCAGCCGTCGGCGCCGGACAGGCCCGCCGCCACCGCGTCGGCGTGAGGCGCCTCGGTATCCACCGCCACCAGCAGCGCAGCCGCTAACGCCGCGTTACCAAGCGCGTCGGCGCCGGAATATACAACCTCGTGCAGGCCCGGCTCCAGAAGGAATTCCGCGTAGGCGCCCGTCAGAGAATACGTGGAGCCGTCCACGCTCCAGCGCAGCTCGCCCATGCCGGCACCCTCGTCAACGGCGCTAAGAGTAAGCGAGGAGGCTGGCGCCAGGTACAGCACGCTGCCCGAACTGAAACTCACCCCCAGCGTCCCCAGCGACACCGCCGGAGCAGCATCGTCCACATGCAGGAAAGCGCTGCGCACATCCGCCCAGTTGCCCGCCGCGTCCACCGCAGAATACTGAAGCGTGTGGGTCCCCCCTGCTATGGTGAACGGCGCGTTATAAGCAGTTGCCGCGGCGGTAGAAAAAACCGCGTCCAGCGCATAATGGATCAAGGCAACCCCGGAATCATCCGTAGCCGTCACGGCTACAGTGTCTGAAGCCAGCATATAGTTGGTGCTGCCGTCAGCCATTTCCACACCCCTGCCCCACGCCTTTACAACCGGCGCAATAGTGTCCAAACTGGGTTCCGGTATGCCCACCAGCAAAGTTGTCTGGCGCAGCGGCTCTACATTCCCCACATTGTCTTCCGCCATGTAATAGACCACGTGCTCGCCGGAAGGCAAAGTCAGCGGCCCGGAGTAAAAACTATTCTCGCAGCTGCCGACCCCATCGACACCGCCGCTCCAGTCGGAGTATTCGCACTCCTCCGGCGTGATATCTACCAGAAAATAAGTGGTGGCCAGGCCGCTCTGCAAACCTCCGGAGAAATAGTCGGTAGCTGAAAGCGTAAGCACCGCCCCTGCCGGAACATAGGCAGTTGCGCCTGCCGCAACGTTGGTACCGTTAATTTCAAGCGTGGCGCCGGGCGGTGTTCCGTCCACGGCCACGCTCGAAACGCCCACGGCGCCCACGTTGCCCAGGTTGTCCACGCCCAGGTGGTAAATAGAGTGCCGCCCTTCGGGCAGCGTGAACGCGCCTGCGTAAACGGGGTTGGCGCAGGTACCGCCTGGCGCGGCCGGATCATAAGCCGTGGCCAGGCAGGCCGGGGAAGGCTCGGTATCGACAAGATAATAGGTGGTGGCCACCCCCGCCAGCGCGAAGGAATTGCTGGAAACGTCGGTGGCGTTGAGGTTTAGCGGGGTGGAGGTGGAAATGTACAACTCGCCGTCCAAGTCAACCGCTCCTGACGGCCTGTTGAGCGCGGTTATGGGGCCCGCCTTGTCGAAGACATCCAGCGGCGCCACCAGCGTGAACGTGCAGTTATCCAACGTATGCCCAAGGATCTCGTTGCCCTCATAGCCCGTGGTAATGTCGCTGACAGTGCCGTTATCGTGCTTGAGCATGCGCACGCGCCCCATATCCACCGGGCTCAGGCCTGTGTAGGGGATATGGGCTTTAAGATCCAACCCGTCGTAGGTCATCCGCTTCAGCTCCAGCAGCATCCCCTTTGGCGCCTCCACCGGCAGGTTAACATGCAGGGCCGGCGGCGCCGGCAGGAGGGAATTGCCGTTTATGCCGGACACATTGATATCCGGGAGGCTTCCCTCCGGCCACTGCGCGTTGTTGGCCCGCACTTCCCACTCCGGCACCTTCAGCGACAGGTCGAACTGCGCTGGCTCGTCGCCGTTGCGGGAAACAGCGCTCTTCGGGCCCAGCAGCAGCGACAGCATGGACGCGCCGAAAACTTCTACCTGGCAACCATTCTCCGGAGCCACCGCCACGGAAAGCCTGCCATGCATGTACTTGCCGGGCACAGGGATGCTTACTGTGTAGTCGGAGTGTTGCGCAAGGCTCACCACCAGCGGCGATTCGTCCGCTATAACCGCCCCCACCGGCACCTCAAGGTCATTAGGCGCCGAGGTGATGGTGACCACGCAGGGCCCGCTGGAAAGATCTACCCGCGAGACCCTGTGCAGCACCGCGTTGGAAGACCCGGTGGAAATTAGGTCATTCGCACCGAAATTCACGAACTGCATCAGCTGAAGGGGCGTTTCAAGGCCGGCCACGTCCTGGATGGTGAATTTGTAGTAATTGGGGGTATCCACCAGAAGACCGCTGAACCCGTAGTTTACCGGCGCCGTGGTCGAGCTGGCAAAGACCGCCTCGCGCGAAGCTTCCCCGCCGCGATCCATGCGGAGGGAAGCCAGGCCACTGCCCGTATCTACCGCCACTCCGTAGACAGAATAGGTCTCATACGGCGGCGAAATGCTTATATTGGACATCTCGTTGCGCGGCGACACCGGGTCTATCCGGAAATACATCGTGGTACTGCGCCCCAGGTTGTCGGTCACTACCTGCACGTATTTGCCGTCCTTGAGCGTCATTATGGCGTCAAAAGGCGCGTATTTATCGGCGCCGGGGTTGTAGTTGACCGGGAACGGAGATTCCCCGCCGAGGTGGTCCTTGTAGACCCGCACCTCCCGCACCCCGGAGCCCACGTCCGTGTACAGGAACGGCACGCTGCTGAAAGTTATATTGATGGGGTTCTCTTCGGTGCCGCAGCGCTCGGGTATGCCTCCGGGGCAGGTGTAATCGTAGGCCGAATAGTTCTTGGAGTGTTTGTTATAACTGATTATGGGCGAGGCCGCGTCTATGCGCAGAGTGTGGAACCGGTCCTCCCCACCGACGCCCTGCATTAGCCCGGTGCTATCCCTGGTCAGTTCCAGGGCTGGGTTGATGGTCCTCTCCAGGTCTTCGCGCCCGTCGCCGGAGCGCCTGCCCGGGTCCAGCTTCAGAACATGGTTTGCGCCGGCGTCCCGGCCCGTTATTATCAGGGGACGCAACTCGTCGCGCTCTTGCCCGACACCCAGCGTGAAAGACCCAGTGTAGATGGTTTTCTTAAGCGCGGGCAGCTGGGTAGCCACAGGATTCATGGGATCGAGGAATTCCACCTGGAGCTGACCGTAATCCATGAACTCACTAAAGAGCGCGGTGGCGCTGTACTCCCCTCCGGGAGACAGCGGCTCATCCACCGTGGGACCAGCTGAAACGAGCTTGCCATCTTCAAGCACCCAGGCACGCCGGTACTTCACGCCGCCCTGCGCATCCTTCACCTCTACCAACTCAGCGTAGGGCCGGAAGTTGTCTACGTCCACGCCTACGGGCTCACTGACGAATTTCTCCAGCGGGTCCCTGTCTACACTTTCCGCGGTGGCCACCAGCGCGTACTCCCCGTCGGGATAGGCCGCGTCCTGGCTGAGATAGGCCATGTCCGCGGGGCCAGCGATCCCCCCGGAGAAATCTTTATGCAACCGGGTGTTCCATTGGTTGAAGACAAATTCGGTCTGCGGAGGATTGTCGGACAGTTCCCCCAGCGGATTCAGACCGGTTTTTCCGCCAACGCTGCGATAGGCCGACTTAGTATTGCTGATGAACGGGGGGAAGGCATTATCTTCGCCAAGAACCGCGCCGGTTCCGCCGTAGTTGAACTCGGCGCGGAACGGATCGGCGGGGTTGGGATACTCCAGAACCCCGGTAACCGGCGCCCTGCCCCCGTTTATCCGGTAGGCATCATCCGTTACAAAGTCGGGGAGGGATTCTTCGCTTTCAATTATCTCCACGGGAATCGCATGCAAAACCACCCTGTCCAGTTCGTAAGGGTGGTACTCGACAAAATTGGTTCCGGCCGACCGCTGGTTGATGCGCGCTACTATGCGCTCACTGTCATGGGACTCGCTATGATAAACCGTGGCGTCGGACTCGGGAAAAACCACACCGGGAGAACCGGAAAAGGAACTCCTGGGGCGCATAAGATACTGCACAACGTTATCCATACCATCGTTATAATTCGGCAGGGCAGGGCTGTTCACCAAGGTCTCGTCCGGGTGGCTTATCTGCAGATGCAGGTGCGGATTGTTTGTGCCGGATGTCCCCAAGGGGGCGATTATCTCACCGGCTGCCACCGTAGTCTGTGGAACAGCATATCCGGCAATAGTCTGAGAAAATTTATCCGGCCCAGCAAGAATAGACAGCCCATCTTCAGAGTATACGTTTGTCCCTTGGGGTAAAGTCTCCAGAATTCCATCGTTTCCGGCAGAAACTATAACCGTATCCTCAGATGCTGTTGGCACACCCACTGGAGTAACCTGCTCATCCATCCCGGCTGGACTGATACGAATCAATCCGAAGTGAACCCCGCTTATTCCCAACACCTTAACAACCTTCCCCCTGTTTTTGCCATCAACTACCGCCCCTGAATAAAAGAGTATCAAGCCCCTGTTGGCCACCTCTCTGGCATCAGTATAAATCCTTCTGTAACTCTGTATTTCCAAGTCTGGTGATATTCCGGCGAGTGTTCCGCTGGAAACGATGGAATTATTGGGGAAAACATGCAAATACGCAAAGGTCCGGTCGCCACCATAGTCAATCCCTATCCACTTAACATTGTCGCCAGCCTTACCAATGCCGAATATGATCCCCGGCGCGGCGGCGTAAATTGGGAAGTTTAAGTCTTCACCGCTCCGCCTGTTTAAATCGAGGCCCTTATGAAAAAATGTGCCCGTGTTTACATTTCTTGGACCGTAGGTAGAGTCAACCTTATATTCGACATTATAAGGGTCCTTTGGCCATGGGAAAAGAACCTGGGCAAAAGCCCCTTGCACAGCAACTACGGAGCAGAAAAAGATGAGCAGTTCCGCTTTTAAATCATGAAATCTGCACATAATTGGAACCTAGAATACAAATGTCTCGGTTTTGACTTTTCTGGTCTTCCAATCCCATAAGTGGCGTATCACTATTTCCCGTTTTTCCTCAGATATATCAATTTCATCTACGCTTTGAAACACCATCTTATCAACCGAGAGTTTTCGCAACTCCAATTTCTTGTTCACCGTGTCATAAACACTTATCGGGCATTCGCTGGAAGCGGCGCTCAGCTCCACCAGAACAAGATACCGGTCATTAGGAGAAAAATACGCCTGATAAACGACAAACGGAATCTCCGCTAGCACCTCCTTACTCCTGTTGATTACATGCTCCCCCCCAGAGCCGTTCAAAACAAGAAAATAGTTCCCAGTATTTGAAATTGTAGCCCCATCCCCGTGATTTTCAAGTGTGAGAATATCGTTACCTTCGGCATCATACACACTAAACTCGCTCGATGCTTCAACAGGATCTTCCGCCCGCTCACTATCCAGAGGATCTGCAACTTCTACGAAATCGGAACTATGCACACTCACTATGGCAAATTTACCCCCCCGCTCAATCGACATCTCCCGCTCTTCCCGTCGAGTAACAGAAATATCCCGCCCAGTCCGCTTACGCGTATTCTCTATAGCATCCGCGACTTGCGTACTTATCCTGATCTTAAAACGCGAGTGGTCAAACGGCTTACTTTTGCTGACTCGAATTTGAGTATTCTTGTTCTCAATAGATATTTCCCGCGTCTTCCTCCCTTTCACATCATGGAACCGGAGGATCTCTTTGCCTTTCTCAATTGCTCTTTCAATTCTCGGCCCTTTGCCTTTTATATTTCCATCGGCCTCTTTCTGTGCCACAGGCCTAGCTTGGGCATGCAGTAGCGTCATACAACCATACAATGCTCCGGCAAAAAGAATCGCCTTCTTCATAAATGGCTCCTTCGTTTGTTGTCTTACTTCGATGCAACCCAAAATCCCCAGTTAGTTTATAGCAGACGTTTTTGGTGGCGGCAAGGCCTTTTTTTACAGACTATTCTTGGCCACCTATAACTATTGTAGTGTAAGGGGTTGGCCGCATTTTGTCAATAACGCGAGCGTTATGATTAGGACCGTTTTCCCAATGAGAATCAAATGGCGAATCGGCGCGCAAAACAGCTTGTTTTGGCGGCAGGAACTGCGGGTTTGGGATGGGTTTTCAACTAAGGACGGCTTCCGGCAAGGGCACGCACTGGACGGTGCTCCGCAGCCGCGGCTGCACATAGGTCCAGCCGGAGCGCTTAATGTTCTTTATTCTTTTGGCCAACCGGGGCCCTAAACGCTGCCTTACCCGGTAAGCCAGCATGTTTACCGCGGCGCTCTCGTCGGAGCACTCTCCGTTCAGAACGGCGGCACAGATCTCTTTTTCGGAAACAAACCCGGGGCTTTTCCTGAAAAGCAGGGAAAAGAACCGGAACTGTTCAGGGGAAAGGGTGATATCCGGATAACCTGCCCTCAAAACTCTCAAACGCTCGCTATCCAGCGCAAGGTCCGCAGGGGCGCCTGGCTCCGCCGCCGCCCGGGAACGGCGCAAATGGCGTTTTACGGCGGCCCCCACCTCCGCCAGGGACGTGCATTTGCGCAGGAACTGGTCGGCATTGCACTCATTGTAGCACTCTTCGGCTTTTTCATATTCTCCGCTAAGAATGACTATGGGCGTGTCTTTAAGCCGCGCATGCGAACGGATGAACAGGCAGGCCGGGGCGATAGTTTCCACGGCCAGGTTATAGTCCAACAGGAAGCAGTCGGGAAGATGCTGTGCCGCCAGGCGGATGGTGTCCCGGCAATTGTCCGCGGTGTAAACTTCGAATCCCAGCAAGGTAAAATATTGCGAAAGGATCTTGAGATGGAACCTGTCGTCTTCGGTTATCAGTATTGTGTTGCCCATAGCCTAACCCGTTGCCCGTCGTATATTTTAGCAAAAAACAGATATCGCCCGCCGTTCTGACGGCCCAATTTGTATAGAGGCGCGTCTACCGCTATAATGGTCTAGATGACCGGTACCGCAGAACAAGAACCATTTCCACAAACAGCCCCCGCGTGCCTGACGCGCGCGGAATTGGTATTCCTGGTGTGCCTGGGGATTTTAACGGGCCTGATCTATGCCCCCATGCTGCGGAGCTTCTTTTTCCTGGCGAACGATTTCGACCTGCTGGGATTGTCCACGTTCAATCCCTCCGCTGACACCTGGGATTGGCTGGCTTTAAGTCCAAGAAACCCCAGATTCCCCGTCTTCAGCGCGATGTTTTCCTTGTTTGGATTAGCTGGCTGGAAATACGCGGCTTTTTGTGCGGCTCTGCACTGGACCAATTCGGCGCTGGTTTTCCTGCTGACCTACCGCCTGGCGCGCAGCGCCGCGGCGGCGAGGTGGACGGCGGTTTTTTTCTGCGTACTGCCAAGTTCTGTTTTCGCGGTGGCTTATTTAATGTCAACGCTGCGCCAAGCCCTGGCAACTTTCTTCACTCTGGCCTTCATGCACCTGTTCACGTTGTTTCTCAAGAACGGCGCCAGAAAATACTACGCAGCCGCGCTAGCCATATTTCTGCTGGCCCTTAACACCCACGAACTGGCCGTTACAGCTCCGCTGATACTGTTGCTGGAACCGAAAGCCGCCAGCAAAGACGAGCACAAGGGCCGCGTACGGGCGCTCTGGCCCTTTTTTTGCTTAGGGGTCGCATACACTATCTGGGGCTGGCTGCTGCGCCAATGGCGCGTGGACGCAAATTTCACCACGGAACATTATTATCTCGGGCTGCACGCCCTGAAGAATCTCCCCGAATACCTGACCACACTGGCCTGGCCGGCGGGTGCCTACCAGGCCTGGCACGGAGCCGTTTTTCCCTTTATTGCAGCCGCGGGACTGGCGGCATTTCCCGCTACCCGCCGCCTTGCGGTGTTCAGTTTGGCGGCGCTGGCCATAGCACTGACGCCATTCCTTCCAATAACAACTCTCTCCCTGGCGGATAAGGGCAAATACGCCTATTTCGCCTCTGTCTACTTTTGCCTGTTTTCCGGGCTTGCCGCTGCCCAGTTCTCCCTTAAGCCCTATCGCTGGGTCTTCCCGGCGTTGCTGGCCGGCGCCTGGGCGTTTCACGCTAATCAGATCTGCGCCTATCAGGCCGGCAGGCGCAATACTGAAGGCGCCTGCCTGGAGAAGCTGCGCCTACACGCCTGCGCGCAAGAACAGGCACACATAGGAGCACTGACCGTGATATGGCCGGAAGCAGAGATGTTTTATCTGAATGAGACTAGGATAGAAAATTATCTAGCTGCAAGCTGCCACGGCACCCGGCTAAAAACAACTCTCCTCACGAAACCGCAGAACGTCACCGCCGGAACAACCGTGACGGATTGCACCAACTAAACTCAAGCCTTCTGCTGCCCCGCCCCACTACCTTTCCCCACAAATAAAGAAGCCGCCGGTTTGAGCGGCGGCTTCGTTATAGGGGACGGCCCGGCTATTTGTGCTTCTTGCGGTATTCGGCCAGTTTCAGGCGCACGGCGGCGCGCTTGAGCGAGGCCTGGGCTTCGTCTATGTCTATCTGGTCGCCCTGCATGGCTATGGCGTCCTTGGCTTTGCGCCAGGCCTGCTTGGCGCGCTCTTCGTCTATCTCTTTGGAGAGCTCCGCGGCTTCGGCCAGCACCAGCACCCTGTTGTTGTATATCTCGGCGAAACCGCTCAGGGCGGAGAACACTTCCTTGTCCTTGCCGGAGGAGTAGCGCAGGAAGCCTTCTTTGAGCTGCACCACCTCGGGGGCGTGGCCGGGCAGCACGCCCAGTTCGCCGCCGAAGGCGGGCAGCACCACGAAGTCCACCGGGTGCTCGTTGAGCACGGTTTTCTCCGGGGTCACTACGGTAAGCAGAAGGCCTGGTTTCTTCTCCATAAAGTTTACTGCTGCCTGGAGCGCTCTATGACCTCGTCTATGCTGCCGGCCATCCAGAAGGCCTGCTCGGGCAGGTCGTCGAGGCGGCCGCTGAGGATCTCCTGGAAGCTGCGGATGGTCTCTTTAAGCGGCACGTACTTGCCGGGGCGGCCGGTGAACTTTTCCGCCACGGAGAAGGGCTGCGACATGAACTTCTGGATCTTGCGCGCCCGGTTGACGGTCTTCTTGTCCTCGTCGGACAGTTCGTCTATGCCCAGGATGGCGATGATGTCCTGTAGTTCCTTGTAGCGCTGCAGGATCTTCTGGATGCCGCGGGCGGTGTTGTAATGCTCGTTGCCTATCACGCGCGGGTCCAGGATGCGGGAGGTGGAGTCCAGCGGGTCCACGGCGGGGTAGATGCCCAGCTCCGCTATGCTGCGCGACAGCACCACGGTGGCGTCCAGGTGGGTGAACACGTTGGCCACGCCGGGGTCGGTCAGGTCGTCGGCGGGCACGTACACGGCCTGGATGGACGTGATGGAGCCTTTCTTGGTGGAGGTGATGCGCTCCTGCAGCCAGCCTATTTCGGTGGTCAGCGTGGGCTGGTAGCCCACGGCGCTGGGCATGCGGCCCAGCAGCGCCGACACCTCGGCGTTGGCGAGCACGTAGCGGAAGACGTTGTCGAGGAACAGCAGCACGTCCTGGCCTTTCTGGTCGCGGAAATATTCGGCCTGGGTGAGGGCGGTCAGGCCCACGCGGGCGCGGGCGCCGGGCGGCTCGTTCATCTGGCCGAACACCAGAGCGGTCTTGGAGAGCACGGTGGAACCGTCGGAGAGTTTGGCGTCCTGCATGTCCAGCCAGAGGTCGTTGCCCTCGCGGCTGCGCTCGCCCACGCCGCCGAACACGGAGCAGCCCTTGTGCTCGCGGGCCACGTTGTTGATGAGTTCCATGATGACCACGGTCTTGCCCACGCCGGCGCCGCCGAACAAACCTACCTTGCCGCCTTTCATGAACGGGGCCAGCAGGTCTATGACCTTTATGCCGGTCTCGAAAATTTCGGGCGAGGTCTTCTGCTCGGTGAGCGGGGGCGGGTCGCGGTGGATGGGCAGGTGCTCCTTGGTCTCTATGGGGCCGCGGTAGTCCTTGGGTTCGCCCAGCACGTCCATCAGGCGGCCCAGGCAGGCGTCGCCCACGGGCACTTTTACGGGAGCGCCTGTGTCTTTGGCCTCCAGGCCTTTGCCCAGGCCCGTCGTGGGGCCCAGGGTGATGGCGCGCACGGTATTGTCGCCCAGGTGGGCCGCCACTTCGGCCACCAGCGTTTTTTCGTGGCCGTCTTCCTTGTATTTTATCTTGAGCGCGTTGAGGATGCGCGGCAGCTGACCCTGCTGGAATTCCACGTCCAGCACGGGGCCTATGATCTGCACTATTTTTCCGGTGTTCATGTTAACTCCAATATTGACCGTTTAAAACTGATACCTGCATACTGGTTCCCGGCTTTCGCCGGGATGACGTCTAGCCGCCCAGGGCTTCCGAGCCGCTCACTATCTCGTTGAGTTCGGTGGTTATCATCGCCTGGCGCGTCTTGTTCATCTTCAAAGTGAGGCCCTCTATGAGTTCAGAGGCGTTCTTGGAGGCGGATTCCATGGCGCTCATGCGCGCGGCCAGTTCCGCCGCCTGCGATTCCAGCAGCATCCGGTAAAGCTGCGCGCCTATGTGGCGCGGCAGCAGCGCGCCCAGCAGCTGCACCTTGCCCGGCTCGAAGGCAAAATCGCCTTTGAGTTTGCCCGCCAGGCCGCAGCCGGAGATATGCGCCTTCAGCGGCAGCACCCGGTCCGTGACTATGCGCTGGGCCATCATGGACTTGAATTCGTTGTAGATCAGGGTGACGCTTTCCACGGGCAGCGTGTTGTAGATCCTGAAAATATTGTCCGCCAGCAGCTGGGCGTGGGCGTAACCGGCCTTGGGGAAGATGCCCACCAGTTCGAAGGCCGTCTCCAGGTCCAGGCCTTTGAGCCGCTTGATGAAATCGCGGCCCTTGCGCCCGACGGTGACCACGTAGATCTTGCGGCCGCGGTGCTCTTTAAGCCAGGCGGCGGCGGCCTTCAGCAGGTTGGTGTTGAAAGAGCCGCACAGGCCCTTGTCGGCGGTGACCAGCACCAGGCACAGCGCCCCGCCCTTGTGCCGTTCACAGAAAAGTTCGCGCGCGGCGGTGCCGGCCAGGTCGTCCTCGCCCAGTTCGCAGTAGAGGTCCGCTATCAGCCGGTCCATCTCCAGCGCGAAGGGTCGCGAGGCCAGGATGGCGCCCTGCGCCCTTTTAATGCGCGCCGCCGCCACCATCTTCATGGCGTAGGTGATCTGCTTGATGCTCTTAACGGACGCTATATGTTTGCGTATGTCGCGCAGTGAAGCCATAGTTGAACTCTAGAACCGGGTCTTCTCCAGCACCGCCACGTAGTCGGCCACGCCGTCGGCCAGGCTCCATTCGGGCCGGTAGTTCAGCAGGGCCCTGGCCTGCCGCATGTCGGCCTGGGTCTTGTTCTGGTAGAAAGCGTAGGGGTTGTCCAGGTATTCCGGGGCGAGGTCCAGGCCCAGGGCCTTGTTGAGCGCTTCTATCACCTCGTTAAAATTGCCGGGCTTGCCGGTGGCCAGGTTGCACACGCAGGACTTTTCCGCGTCCAGCGCGTTAAGGTTGCCGCGCACGATGTCCTTTACGTACACGAAATCCCGCAGCTGCTCGCCGAACTTGAAGATGCGCGGGCGCTTGCCGGCCTTCATCTGGCGGTAAAGCTGGAAGACCATGCTGGCCATCTTGCCCTTGTAGTACTCGCGGGGGCCGTAGACGTTGAAATAGCGCAGGCCGACTATGGTCATGTCCTTGTGCTCGGCGGCGAACTCCCGCGCCACGTTGTCCATGATGGCCTTGGAAAACCCGTAGACGTTCTCGGGAGTGGGCGCCTGGTCCTCGTGCATGGGGCACGGGGAGTTGCCGTACACGGCCGCGGAAGAGGCGTACACCACGCGCTTGACGCCGAACTTCAGGGCGTAGTCCAGCACGTTGCGGAAGGCGTCCACGTTGGAGCGCATCATAACGCCCTGGTCGCTCACGGTGGTGTCCACCATGGCCGCCTCGTGGAAAATAGCGTCCACTTTGCCCGCCCTGTCGAACCAGCCGCGCGCGCCGATGTCGTCGGTTATCACGTCGCCGGAAAAGCCCAGGAGGTTCTTGTAATTGCCGGAGGAGAAATCGTCCAGCACGGTCACCCGGGCCTTGCGTTCGGCCGCCAGCGCGAAGGCCAGGTTGGAACCCACAAAGCCGGCGCCGCCGGTCACGAGGTATTTTTTCATGTCAGCCTCAGAACTTCTTCTTGAAATCCGCTATGGCGTCCGCCAGGCGCTTTTCCAGGTCGGCGTCCAGCTGCTTCTTGTCGGCGATGTCGGCCAGCAGGTTGGCGTAAGCGTCGCGCAGGAACTTCACCAGCCCGGCTTCGAAGCTTTTTACCTTTTCCAGCTCCACCTCGTCGAGATAGCCGCGCGTGCCCGCGAACAGCACCGCCACCTGCTCCTGCACCGGCATGGGCGTGTACTGGTCCTGCTTGAGCAGTTCCACCATGCGCTGGCCGCGCTTGAGCATGTCCATGCTGGCCTTGTCCAGGTCGCTGCCGAACTGGGCGAAGGCGGCCAGTTCGTTGTACTGCGCCAGGTCCAGGCGCAGCTTGCCGGCCACCTGCCGCATGGCCTTCACCTGGGCGGAACCGCCCACGCGGCTTACGGAAATGCCCACGTTCACGGCCGGCTTTATGCCGGAATGGAACAGGTTGCTCTCCAGGTAGATCTGGCCGTCGGTGATGGAGATGACGTTGGTGGGGATGTAGGCCGTAACGTCGCTGGCCTGCGTTTCAATAATAGGCAGGGCCGTCAGCGAACCGCCGCCATTCTTGTCGCACATCTTGCAGGCGCGCTCCAGCAGGCGGCTGTGGAGATAGAACACGTCGCCGGGGTAGGCTTCGCGGCCGGGCGGGCGCCGCAGCAAGAGCGACATCTGGCGGTAGCTCTGGGCGTGCTTGGACAGGTCGTCGTAGATCACCAGGGCGTGCTTGCCCTGCCACATGAACTCTTCGCCGATGGCGCAGCCGGTGTAAGGGGAAAGGTAAAGCATGGAGGCCGGGTCCGAGGCCGAAGCGGAAACTATGACCGTGTACTCCATGGCGCCGTTGTCCTCCAGGGTCTTGGCCACGCGGGCCACGGTGGACTGCTTCTGGCCTATGGCCACGTAGATGCAGATGGGGCGTTTGTCGGCGGGTTCGTTCTTCTGGTTGATGATGGCGTCCAGGGCCACGGCGGTCTTGCCGGTCTGGCGGTCGCCGATGATGAGCTCGCGCTGGCCGCGGCCTATGGGGATCATGGCGTCTATGGCCTTAAGGCCGGTCTGCAGCGGCTCTTTTACCGGGGCGCGCTCCACCACGCCGGGCGCGATCACTTCCACGGGGCGCTTTTTCTTGGCGTTGAGCGGGCCTTTGCCGTCCAGCGGGTTGCCCAGCGCGTCCACCACGCGGCCTATCAGTTCGGGGCCCACGGGCACTTCCAGCACGCGGCCGGTGCGCTTTACGCGGTCGCCTTCCTTTATGAGGGTGTCGGAGCCCATTACCACGGCGCCCACGTTCTCGCGCTCGATATTGAGCACCATGCCGGCGGCGCCGCCTTCGAATTCTATCAGCTCGCCCACTACGGCGCTGTTAAGCCCGTAGACGCGCGCTATGCCGTCGCCTATCTGCAGCACCTGGCCGGTTTCGGACAGCTGCGCCTCGGGCACGAATTTCTCTATCCTGCCCTTTATAATTTCTGTGATCTCTTCGGGTCGTATCATAAAATCCGCCTTATCTGAAAGATCCGGTCAACGCCGCTCTACCTGACGGCCAGGCCCGCCTTAAGGGCCTCCAGCCGCCCGCGCACCGTGGCGTCTATCACGGTGTCGCCTATCTTTATCTCGAAACCGCCTATCACCCGCTCGGTGATGATGTTGCGCGCCGCGGCCTTTTGGCCGGAGGCTTTGGCCAGCAGCGCTTCTATACGCTTAAGCTCGCCTTCCGAAAGCGGGAAGCGGCTGAAAACGTCGGCCCGGAGCAGGCCGCAAAAATCGTCGTGAAGGCGCAGGCATTCCTGCATGATCTCCTCCAGCAGGCTGAACCGGCCGCGCAGCACCAGCAGTTCCGTAAAGGCCGCCGCGCTGCCGGCGTGCTTTTCTCCCAGGATCCTGCGCAGCGCTTCTATGCGCACGGCGCTGTTGACCACCGGGTGGGTCAGGGTGCGGAGGTGGGGCCGGGCCGCCTCGAAGACCCGGCGCAGCCCGTCGAGCTTTTCATGGGAGGCCTTTTCCAGCGCGGCGCCGAAAACCTTGCCGTCCAGGCCCATATAGGCCCGGGCGTAGCGTTTAGCCAGGATCTTCGCGCTGGAATCCATCAGTTGTTGCCCAGGTTCAGCCCGGGCCGCTCCTTCTCCAGTTCCGCCAGGTACCGGGAGGCCAGTTCCGTGTTGGCCTTGTGGTCTATCTGCTTAAGGAGGATGCGCTCGGCGGCCAGCAGGGAAAGTTCCGCCACTTTGTCCTTGAGCTCGCGCGAGGCTTCCGCCCGCTGCACGTCTATTTCTTTCTTGGCGGTCTCCACTATGGCGGCGGCCGCGCGGCGGGCTTCCTCTATCAGCAGATCCTTTTCTTTCTCCGCCGTTACGCGCGCCTCGTCCAGGCGGCTGTGGACCTCCGCTTTAAGCTGGGCCAGCTGCGCGGCGAGGTCGGCCTTTAGCTGCTCGGCTTCGGCGCGCGCCGTTTCCGCCGTCTGGCGGTCGTGCTTTATGCCGCGCTCGCGCTCTTCCACCGCGTGCAGCAGCGGCTTCCAGGCGGTCTTGGACAGCAGCACCACCAGCAGGATAAAGCAGGCTATGGTCCAGAAGGTAAGGCCGAGCTCCGGCCTGATCAATGCTTCCATAAATAGCTCCCATCCCGGGCGGCGGGAAGGCCCGCCGGCCCGGCAAGTAAAAGAAGCCGCTTAGTGGCGGACTTCGGCGGTCGGCGCGGCGCCGGGGGCCGCGGGGGCCTTGGGCATCGCCAGGTTCATCACGGCGAAGAAGCAGATGACCAGCGCCAGGAAGCCGAGGCCTTCTATAAGGGCGGCGGCGATGATCATGGTGGTGCGCAGCGCGGGGCCGGCTTCGGGCTGGCGGGCGGTGCCGTCGAGGGCGGCCGCGGCCAGCTTGCCAATGCCCAGGCCGGCGCCGATGAGCGTCAGGCCCGCGCCGATGCCGGCGCCGATATAGCCGAGTCCGAGGAATGTAAGGTCGTTCATTGTAATGCTACCTCCGTGTTAACTTTAAAAACCGCAAAACTAGTGCGGGTGCATGGCCGCGCCGGTGAAGATCGCCGTCAGGGTCACGAAAATATAGGCCTGCAGGAAAGCCACCAGCAGTTCCAAGAGCAGCGTGAACAGCACCAGCCCCACCGAAATGGGCGCCACCAGCAGCCCGAAAGCCGTGCCGAAGGCCCCGAAGATGAAAATAAAGCAGATGAAGACCAGGATCACGATGTGGCCCGCTATCATATTGGCGAAAAGACGGATGCAGAGCGCGAAGGTCTTTATCAGCAGGCCCATCAGCTCTATGGGGAACATCAGCGGGTACAGCCACCACGGCACGCCCTTGGGGACCAGGTGGGCGAAATAGCCGAAGAAGCCCTGGTTCTTTATCCCGGAGAAATTGACCAGGAAGAACGTGGTGAGCGCCAGCCCCGCCGTGACGGCCAGGTTGCCGGTGGCCGTGGCGCCGTACGGCACCAGGCCGATGAGGTTCATCAGCAGGATGAAGAAGAACAGCGTGGCGAAGTAGCCGGTAAAGGCCGCGCCCTTGTGGCCCATGTTGGGCACCACCACCTCGTCGCGCAGGAAGAGCACTACGATCTCTATCATGGAGCGCAGCGGGGCCAGGGCGGCGGAGCGGCTGCGGATGATGACCGGGAACAGCACCAGCAGGATGAGCGAGACGATGCCCATCATCAGCAGGTGCTTGGAAAGGGGAAGGCTTACGGGACCGACCGGGATGCGGGCCCAGATCTGGTCTACTACGTGGTGCTCAAGTATTGCTTTCAGGTCCATGCTTTATAGGAAAAGCCTCAAAACACATCTGCGCTACTATCAGGGGCGCCGCGAATAATATAATTATTTTATAATTTTCGTGCCGCAGTTGCCAAATCACCGCGGCCACCAGCCCCAGCCGCGCGAAAATTCCGCCGATAAAAACCGAATAAAAGACCGGGTCGCTGGCGCGGATGACGCGCTTGAGGGCCAGGCGCGACAGCCAGCCGGCGGCGGCGCCCAGCGCGCTCCCGGCCAGGACGGCCTGCCACGGCGTCATGGTCATTTGGCGCCGCCCGCGGGCGGCGGCCGGAAAAGTTCTTTGGCCACCCGGTAAAAACCGCCCACCAGGCCCAGCAGGGCGCCGGCCAGGGTCAGCCAGGGCCGCGTGCCCAGGCGCCCGTCCAGCCAGTACCCCAGCCACAGCCCCAGCAGTACGGCGCCGGCCAGTTCCAGCCCTATCTGGGCGTAATCCCACCAATTTTCCTTTTCCGCCACGCTTAAATTCTACCTTATTCGCCAAAGCCGCCGGGAAGTTTAACCCGGAGAAAAAATGTTAGAATTCAAGACATGGAAGCCGCAAACGGCAGGAAGATACTCATCATAGACGCCGACACCGCCGAGTCCCGCGCGCTCCTGGCTTTCCTGGAGACCAACGGCTACCAGGGCCAGCTGGTAGGCGGCTACCAGCAGGCCTTTACCGCCATCCAGAACTGGAAGCCCGGCCTGGTCATCCTCAATATCCTCACCCAGGCCTTCAACCCGCTGGACTTCCTGGCCGAGCTCAAGCGCAACCCCTTTACCGAGAACCAGCGGATCATAATCTTCTCGCAGACCCGCAAGGCGGAGATCGTGACCGGCCCCGTGCCCAAGGTCTGCGCCTACATCACCAAGCCGGTGGACTTCGAAGCGCTCAAGGCGGCCCTGCAGAAGGCCCTGCCCGCCGGCGCCAAACAGGCCTGCGTGCTGGTGGCCGACGACGACACCGAATTTTCCGACCTGGTGAAGATGTTCCTGGAAGCCAACAACTACCGGGCCGTCGTGGTGAACGACCCCCTGGCCATAGTGGCCCGCGTCCGCGCGGAAAAGCCCGACGCCCTGCTGCTCGACATCATGATGCCGCACAAGGACGGCTTCGCCGTGATGGAGGAGCTGCAGGACAGCGCCGACACCGCCGGGGTGCCCATCATAGTGGTGAGCGGCCTGCGCCTGGAGAATTACCAGGAGCGCGGCATAGTGACCGGCCTGCCGGAAATAGTGGCGCGCGACATCCCCGGCGACCTGCTGCTGAAGCTTATAGCCGAGCAGACGGCGGACCACCGGCCCGCGGCCGCCCCGGAGCCGCAGAAAGCGGCCCTGCCGCGCGTGCTGATGGCCGACGACCAGACCGAACTGCTGATGCTGATGAAAGAGATGGTGCAGGACGCCGGCTTCGAGGTGTTCACCGCCAGCGACGGGGCCGAGGCCCTGAAGGCCGTCTTCGAGACCAACCCGGACATCATAGTGCTGGACTACAACATGCCGCGCAAGAACGGCCTGGAAGTGGCCCAGGACCTGAAGAACAACCCGCTGTTCGCCCATATCCCAATAATGATAGTGACCGCTTTCGGGGAAAAGAGCGCCAAGCTCAAGGGCCTGAGCATGGGCATAGACGATTACCTGATAAAGCCGGTGGACGCCGACGAACTGATAGCCCGCATCCGCATGATCCTCAAGCGCAACCGGCAGGTGCTCGACACCAACCCGCTGTCGAAACTGCCCGGCAACCCTTCCATCCAGGCGCGGGTAGAGCGCGAGCTCCAGCGCGGCAGCGTTTTCGCCGTGCTCTACCTGGACCTTAACAATTTCAAGGCCTACAACGACACCTACGGCTTCGAGGCCGGCGACCGCGTGCTGAAGGCCACGGCGAACCTGCTGGTGAAGCTGACCATCCAGAACGAGAATTCCCAGGACTTCATAGGCCACATCGGCGGCGACGACTTCATAGTGGTGACGGATTACGAGCGCGCCGAGGACCTGGCCCACCGCATAGCCACCGCTTTCGACGAGATCGCCCCCTCCTTCTACAACAAGGAGGACCGGGAGCGCGGCCACATAGTGTCCACGGACCGCCAGGGCGATATCAAGAAGTTCCCTTTCCTCTCCATCTCCATCGGCATCGTCCAGAACAAGACGCGCCCCCTGCACTCCTTCGCGCAGGTCAGCAATATCGGCACGGAGCTCAAGAAGGGCGCCAAAGCCGCCGCAAAAAGCCATTACATAGTGGACCGCCGCAAGGATTAGCGGCGGCTTACTCGGGTCCGGGATCCAGCAGCGGGAAGACCCCGCCGCTCTTTTTCGCGTCGGACCGGCTGAACGGGAACAGGTCCCGCGTGACGTAGGCGGCGTAGCGCCCCATGGTCCCGTCGAAGTACCGCGGGTCCAGGGTGTAGACGGCGTCCAGCGCCCACCGGGGCAGCCAGCGCCAGGCCCCGCCCCGGCCGATGTCGCAGAGTTTTTCGCAGAGCAGGAAGGCCAGCAGGGGCAGCGGCCCCACCCGGTAGCGGCCGGCCAGCACTTTGCCGTACACGGCCTTCATCACCCTGGCCAGGCTGCGGTTCTTGTCGCGCGCGAGCTCCGGCCAGCGCCGCCCGCCGGCCTCGCCGTACTGAAAATGCGGGTGCCGCATCTTCAGGTCCTCCAGCCCGAACTTCTCCGGGGCCGCCCAGATCTCCGACGGGTATTCCACCCGGAACCGGTAAAGCGAGAAGGAGTCTATGGCCGCGGCGTTGCGCTCTATGAAGGCTATGGTCGCGTCCACGTCGGCGTCGGTCTCGCCGGGATAGCCGATTATGAAATAGGCCCGCACCTTTATGCCCGCCGCCCGGCAGAGCTCTATGGCTTTTTGCGCCTGCGCGGCCGTAAGCCCCTTGCGCATGGCGGCCAGCACCCGGTCGCTGCCGGACTCTATGCCCACCTTGATGAGCGCGCAGCCGGCGGCCTTCATCTTGCGCAGCAGCGCTTCGTCCAGCGTGTTGAAGCGCACGAACGCCTCCCAGCGCAGGCCCAGCCCGGCCGCGGCGATGGCGTCGCAGATGGCGGCGGCTTTTTCGGGAATGTTGTTGAAGCATTCGTCGCACATGGAAAAATAACGGCTGCCGTACCTGGCCGAGTATTCCTTCAGCTCGCTTACCACCTTGGCCGGGGACTTGGACTCCAGCGCCCGGCCGAAATGCACCCGGGAAAAAGTGCAGAAAGCGCAGTTCCCGGGGCAGCCGCGGCTGGTCTGGTAGGGCAGGAACGGCGAAGCCTCGAACACTTCCTGGCGGTACCCCTCCAGGGGCAGGCCGTCGAAGTCGGGCAGCGGCACGTCCTCCAGGGGCCCGGGCTCGGGCGGGTTGCTGCGCACGGCGCCGTTCTCGCGGTACCACAACCCGGGCACGCCGGCCAGCGTTCCTTTGCCGGCCAGCGCGTCCAGCAGCAG
>JAMPXK010000080.1 GCA_023701245.1 Elusimicrobiales bacterium
CCGTTCCCATGCCGAACCGGTGCGTGCTTAAAGCCAATACCCGCTACTATTGTCATTGGACGGCCACGGGCTGGGAGTCCGCACCGTTCCCGAAACGCTGCGGCAGATTGATGGGTTCCCCGTTAGGGCAGCCTGAACCTTAAACAGTTCCGCGGAGGAGGGATTACAGCCGCCTGAGGAGGGCGGCTGTTTTTTCGTTCATGCGCCGGCGCAGGGCGGGAGTGCTGTCGTCCAGGCCGGCGAGGTGCAGCGCCCCGTGGACGCTCAGCACCAGCAGTTCCGTGAACAGGCAATGACCCATGTTCCTGGCCTGCCGCGCCGCTACGGGCACGCAGACGTAGATCTCGCCCCAGGCGGCGCCGGGCAGGGGCGCCGGGGGAAGGTTAAAGGCTATCACGTCGGTCAGGCGGTTCTTGAAGAGGAAGCGGCGGTTCAGCGCCTTTATGCCGGGCCCGCCGGTGAAGACCAGGTTCACCTCGCGGCGGGCGTTCTTTTTGCCCAGGCCCAGCGCGGCGGCGCGGGCCAGCCGCGCGCCGAAGGGCTTGAGGCCCCGGGGAAGCGGTTTGAAGTCGAAGAATACGCTGACGGGCATCAGGAATGCGCCTTTTCCCACTTGTCGTAGGCGGCCAGGATGCTCTTTACCAGCGGGTGGCGGGCCACGTCCCCGGCCGTAAAGTTCACGAATTTGACGCCGGGCACTTTCTTGAGGATGCCGTGCGCCAGCACCAGGCCGGAGCGGTCCTTTTCGCGCAGGTCTATCTGCGTGACGTCACCGGTGACCACCATCCGCGAG
This sequence comes from Elusimicrobiales bacterium, assembly GCA_023701245.1. GTDB lineage: Bacteria > Elusimicrobiota > Elusimicrobia > Elusimicrobiales > UBA9959 > UBA9959. Next base: position 794 of record JAMPXK010000080.1, read on the forward strand.
CCCAGGCCCATGCGGGTAAGGAACATCTTCATCTGTTCCGGCATGGTATTCTGGGCCTCGTCCAGGATTATGAACGCGTTCTCCAGGGTCCTGCCGCGCATGTAGGCCAGCGGCACCGTCTCTATCACTTCCTCCGAGCGCAGGGCGCGGAACTTCTCCGGACCCAGCAGGGAGTAGAAGGCGTCGTAAAGCGGGCGCAGGTAAGGGTGGACCTTTTCAGAAACGTCGCCGGGCAGGTAGCCCAGCTTTTCGCCCGCCTCCACTATGGGGCGGGTGAGGATGACGCGCTTCACCTCCCCGGCGCGCAGGGCGCGCAGGGCGCAGACGGCGGCCAGGTAGGTCTTGCCGGTCCCGGCCGGGCCCACGGCCACCACCAGGTCGTTGGCCAGAATGGCCTCCACGTACTTGCGCTGGTTGTCGGTGCGGGGCTTTATCAGGTCCCCGTCGTGGCTCTTGTAGAGGGAGCCGTCGGGCGGCGGCAAGTTCTCCGGGGGGCGGGCTTCTTCCGGGGCCAGGCGGGCCGCGTAAAAACCTTCCAGCGTCTGGCGCAGGCGCCGCACGGCCTTCTCCACGGCGGCGGGCGCGCCTTTAAGGGTCAGGTCCGCGCTTTCCGTTTCCGGGTGGTGGCGCACGTAGACCTGCACTTTCGCCGTCTTTTCGAATTCGCGCAGGTCCTCGTCCTGGTCGCCCAGGATGGCCAGGATCTCCTCGCGGTTCTTCAGCGTGAACTTCCTGCCGTTCATTGCCACTTGGAAATGCCGCGCGGGATGACCACGATGCCGTCGGGGTCTATGTAATAGTGCTGGGCGTCCTGGTCGGCGTTGTAGCCTATAGTGGTGCGGGCCTCTATGGTGTTGTAGCGGTCCATGATCACTTTTTTCAGGCGGGAGCCGGCCTTGATCTCGCAGGCGTCCATGATGATGCAGTCTTCCAGCTGGCACTTCTCGTGCACGATCACGTCGTGGGCGAGGATGCAGCGCTTCAGCGACGACTGCGTTATCATGCAGCCGTCGGACAGCATGCAGTCCTGCAGGTTGGATTCTATCACCTTGGAGGGGCCGGCGGTGTGCTTGGAATCCTGGATGGGCCAGAGCTTGTTGTTGAGGTCCATCTTGGGCTTGGCGCCCAGCAGGTCCATGTTGGCCTGCCAGAAGGCCTCGAGCGTGCCCACGTCGCGCCAGTAGTTCTTCTCCTCGAAGGGCTTGCTGCCCGGCAGCACCTGCTCGGCGTAGTTGTAGCCGAACACGCGGTAGCGTTTGAGGATGTTGGGCAGGATGGTCTTGCCGAAGTCCAGCGCGGCGGCGTCCCCGGACTCCTCGTGGAGCACTTTTACCAGGGCGTCGTAGCTGAAGATGTAGTTGCCCATCGAGGCCAGCACGGCGTTGGGGTTGCCCGGCATCGGCTTGGGGTTCTTGGGCTTCTCCTCGAAGGCGGTGATGCGGTTCTTGGCGTCCACCACTATGGTGCCGAAGCGCGAGGCCTGCTTGAGGGGAACGGTCAGGGCGGAGACGGTCACGTCGGCTTTGCTGGCCACGTGAAAATCTATCATCTGCCGGATATCCATGCGGTAGATGTGGTCCGCGCCGAAGATGGCGACCAGGTCGGGCTTATAGTCGTTGATCAGGTTCAGGTTCTGCTTGACGGCGTCGGCGGTGCCGCGGTACCACATCTCGCCCAGGCGCATCTGCGGGGGCACCACGGTGATGAAGTGTTCCTTGGTGATGCCGCCCAGGTTCCAGGTGGAGCGCAGGTACTCTATGAGCGACTGCGACATGTACTGCACCAGCACGTAGTTGGAGTAGATGCCGGAGTTGATGAAGTTCGACAGCACGAAGTCGATGATGCGGTATTTGCCGCCGAAAGGCACGGCCGGCTTGGAACGTTCCTTGGTCAGCGGGTACAGGCGCTCGCCTTTGCCCCCGGCCATGATGATGCCTATAGTTTTCATGTTAAACCCCTTTTGGATCCGTATCGTCTCAGGTTATGGCGTCCATTATTTCGCGCAGGTCCCGGCCGAGGCACAGGAACACCGGTTTGTCGTCGAAGGTATAATGCTTGATGCGCTGCAGGCGCAGTTCGTGGGTGGCGGCGGTCAGGTCTTCCAGGGCCTTGGCCTCGCGGCACACGATCATGTCCGGCTCGTCGAGGCCGCAGGAGGTGAAGATGTTCTCCTGGATGTCGCGGTAGCGGGCCACCACGGCGGAGCGCTCTCCCATCAGCTTGGCCCGCTCGTCTTCGGAAAGCTCGTACCAGTTGTGGGTCTTCACCACCGGATGCAGCAGCATGTAGCGGTGGCGCCCGAAGGTGTCCTTGGGCAGGAAGCCGAAATCCAGCTCTTTCTTCGTTATGGACGGGTCCGCGCCCTGGTGGACGCCCAGGTAGCAGTAGGACGGCGTGAAATACCTGCCGGCCCCGGCGGAGAAGGTGCGCGCGCCGACCTCCTGCAGGTAAGGCAGGTCGTCGGACATGCGCCAGAAGAGGATGTCGGCGTCCGAGCGCAGCCCGGAGACCATGTAAGTGCGCAGGAAAAGCTTCTCCTGAGCCGAGCCCACCATGTTCTCGAATTCCTGCTTGGCGGCTATCTTCTCGTTGGAGATAAGGCGGCGGAACTCGGGCTGCAGCTTCACGAACATGAAGCTGGAATAAATGTTAGCGGCTTTTTTCTGTTTTTCCATCTTTTTCTCCGCCTTTTTCCGCTTTCGAGGGCGCCTGCGGCGCCAGGTAAAGCGAAGTGCTTTCCAGGATCTCCAGTTCTTCGGCGGTCTCGAGGCCTGTCTTGATCTCGGTCACCAGGAACCTGCGCCCGCCGTGTTCCAGCAGTTCCGCGCGCGGCAGCAGCTTGGCGCCGCTGCTGCTGCCCACAACCAGGGTCCCGTCGAACTGTTCGCCGATCTTTATGCCGCCCTTCATGTCGCCCACTTCCAGCCACAGGCGGTTGAAGACCGGCGAGCTCTTGAGCGCCACGAAGTCGGTCAGGACGGCGGAGTACTTGTTGCCCGGGTCGCGCTTGTGCTCGACGCTGGCGGTCAGGCCCTTGGCGAGTTTGGAGTAGAGCGGCTCGGTGTTCTTGGCTATTATCACTACCTTGCGCGCCACCGTGAACAGGCGGTCGCCCCGCAGCACGCGGGTGCGCGGCTGCACGTAGATATTGGTCAGTACGCCGGCCGTTTCCGGCTTGATGTCGAAATACTGGTAGACGTCCTGCCAGCGCCGCTCGGTCTGCTTGCGGCTTTCCTCGGTGGAGGCGTCCAGCAGGGCGGCCATTTCGGTGGAGACCATCCGGGCTATGACGGTCTTGGGCGTTACGTACTCGAACAGGTCCGCCTGCAGCTCTTCCACGCGGCCGTCGAAAGGCGCGAAAATGTCGTAGGTGTCCTGCGCGGTGGTGATGCCGGTGACGGGGGTCTCCACCACGATCTTGCCCACCTTCATGGTCTTCTGGAACAGGCCGTCGAGCTTCAGCCAGTGCAGCGGGTCCGCCGGTTCGGCGGGGGCGGCCGCGGTGGCGGCGCTGGCGGCCTTCTGCGCCGGGGCGGGGCGGGCCTTGGCCGCGGGCTGCCTGGCGGCGGCGCGGGTTTTGGTCTGCGCGTGGGCCGCCAGGGGGACGGCCAGCAAGAGAACGGTGCTAAGGATTCTTCTTTTCATTGAGTTTGGAATAGGCCTGCCAGGTCCAGGGCATTTTTTCGCTGAAGATGCGCTGTATGGCCAGGGCGTACTGCTGGATCTCGTACTGGGCGTGGCTGTCCGTGCGGAGCTCTAGGAAATTCAGCAGGCTGCGGGCGTTTATGGTCCAGTGGAACTCGGTGAATTGGGCCACGGGCAGCACCATGCGCGCCATCTCGCGGGCCGCGCCGGCTTCGAGCAGTTCCTGGTACGCCTTGAAAGAGGCCTTTATGGCCTTGTCGTAAACGGCCAGCATCTTCGCCTGGTCCAGCCCGCCGGAGCGGACGGAGCCCTGGCGGTTTATCTTGTCCTGGCCGCGGAAAGCGGCCGGCGCGTAAAATTCGTCCTTTACCTGGGTATAGCGGGCGGAGATCTCGTTGTAGGAGGCGATGCGGTGGCGCATCCACTGGCGCGCGACGAAGATGGGGCACTTGATGTGGAACTGGAACACCGAGTGTTCGAACGGGGAGAAATGACCGTGCTCCAGCAGGTACTCTATGAGCTTGCGGTCCAGGGCCTCGCCCTTGGAGACCGAGCCGAACGAGACCCGGGCCGAGTCCACGGCGTTCTGATCTCCGCCCATGAAATCGATGAGCTTCACGAAGCCGGTATCCAGGACTTTGTACAGGTCTTTCTTCTGCTTGAGAACGGCGTCGGCCATGGTCCCTCCGCGGCCGGGGGCGGCCGCAATCCTTGTTTGGAAAATCGATATAAAATTATATACTTTTCAAAGTCTTATTAAAAGGGAACTAAAGTGAAAAAGACCTCCGTGAGATCCTCCTCGGCCCTCGCCCGCAGCGGCAGCCTCGCCTCCCTGGCGAGGATCATGAAACTTTTGCTGGCCCCTGGCGGCTGCCCCTGGGACAGGAAGCAGACGCACGCGACGCTGCTGAAATACCTCCGGGAGGAGGCCGGCGAGGTGGCGCGCGCGGTGCGCCGCAAGGACTGGGACAACCTCAAAGAGGAGCTGGGCGACGTCCTGCTGCAGGTGGTCTTTCACAGCGCCCTGGCCCAGCGCGACGGGAAATTCACCCTCTCCGACGTTATCAGGTCCATCAATTCCAAGATGGTCCGCCGCCACCCCCACGTTTTCGGCGGCGGGGGGAAGCTCTCCACCCCCCGGCAGGTGCTGCGCGAGTGGAGAAAGATAAAGCTGGCGGAAAAAGCGGCCGCGCGCGGGCGGCGCCGGTGAGTTCTTCGGACCTGGCGCGGCTGATCTTCCCTGAATTCCGCTTCGGCAGAACGGACCCCGAGGAGGCCCGGCGCCTGGTGGAACTGGGCGTGGGCGGTTTCTGTTTTTACGGCGGGACCGCGCAGGAAGTGCACGAGACCTCCCGTGCGCTCAAAGCGGTCTCCCGGACGCCGCTGCTGATCGCTTCCGACTACGAGAACGGCGCTGGCCAGTGGGTGGCCGGCGCCACCGAGCTGCCTTCCAATATGGCCATAGGCGCCTCCGGCTGCGAGGCGCTGGCCCGCCGTAAGGGCGAGATAACGGCGCTGGAGGCGCGCGCCCTGGGCGTGGACTGGGTGCTCGCTCCCGTCGTGGATCTCGCGTCCGTGCCGGACAATCCTATCGTGAACGTGAGGGCTTTCGGCCGCGACCGCCAGCTGGTCGCGCGGCTGGCCGGGGCCTGCCTTTCCGGGATCGGCTCGCAGGGGGCCCTTTCCTGTCTCAAGCATTTCCCTGGGCACGGCGCCACCGCCACCGATTCCCACCTGGCCCTGCCCGTGCTGGAAAAGGACCTGCCCGGCCTGGAGCAGGACGACCTGCGGCCTTTCGCGGAACTCGCCCGCGCGGATTCCGTCATGGCCGGGCACCTGGTGGCACGCGCTCTGGACGAAGGCGCGCCGGCCTCGCTGTCCAAAGCGGCCCTGAGCGGGCTGCTGCGCGGGCGCCTGAAGTACGGCGGCCTGGTGGTGACTGACGCGCTCAATATGAAAGCGGTCTCCGCGGACCCGGGCGCCGGCGTGCGGGCGTTCCTGGCCGGCGCCGACGCCCTCTTGTGCCCGGAGGACCCTTTCGCGCTGCACGCCGCACTGGCGCGCGCCTTTAACGACGGGGCAATAGGCGGCGCGGCCGTGGCGCTGGCGCTGGGCCGCCAGGCCCTGCTGGCGCGCAAACTTTCTCCTTTCCTCTCCTGCCCGCGGCCTTCTGACGTGCTGCGCTGCCAGGAGCATTTGGCCTTCTGCGCCGAGGCCGCGCCGGCCTGCCTGGCCTGGGCCGCCAACCCGGATTTCGCTTTTTCGGAGGGGCAGATCGTCGGCTATTTCGAACCACTTACGCCGGCTTCGGAGTGGAAAGGCACGGCTTTCGTGGAAGAACTGACGAAACTGGGAGTGCGGGTGGAGCCGTACCAGCCCGGCTGCGGCATGCGGCTGGCGGCCGGGATCTTCTCCAGGCCGCGCGCCTTCAGCGGCAGCATAAACCTGTCCGCGCAGGAGAAGGCGGCGCTGGAGGGGGCGTTAAAAGGGGCCGGCCCCTCCGTCGTGGTCGCCTTCGGCAGTCCTTTCGTGCTGGGCGGGCTGGAGCACAGGCCGGCCGCGGGGCTTTGCGCCTTCTGCGCGCTGGAAGATTTTCAGAAAGCGGCCGCGCGCGTACTGCTGCGCCGCGCCAAAGCTGCGGGGACCGTGCCCGTGACCATAGGGAGATGATATGAACGAAACTTCCGTATTCGAACAGGTGACCGGCTTGGCGGCGGTGGATTATGCCCTGATGGGCGCCGCGGTGATCGCGCTTTTTCTGATCTCCTATTTCAAGGGCCGCGGGGAAACGGACACGCAGGATTATTTCCTGGGCAAGCGCAAAACTCCGGTCTGGGTGGGCACGCTGTCCTTCGTGGCCACCGAGATCAGCGCCATGACCATCGTGGGCATCCCGCCTATCGGCTTCACCGAGAACTGGCAGTACCTGCAGTTCTTCATAGGGTCCGCCGCTGCGCGCATCCTCATCGCGTTCTTCTTCATCCCTGCCTTTTACCGGTTCAACTGCACCACCATCTACGAGTTCCTCAAGCACCGCTTCGGGGCGCAGACGCAGTACGCGGGGTCGGCGTTCTTTTTCGCGACGCGGCTGTTCGCCTCGGGCGTGCGGCTTTACGCGGCTTCGCTGGCGGTGTCGGTCATCATGGGCTGGCCTTTCGGGTATACCATCGGGTTCTTTACCGTGGTCAGCATAATCTTCATCGGGTTCGGCGGCATAAAGGCCGTGCTCTGGACGGGGACTTTCGAGACCATAGTGTTCTACCTGGCCGGCGGCGCGGTGGCCGGCTGGCTGCTGCTGCATATCGACGGCGGCCTGGGCGGGGCGTGGCAGCTGGCTTCGGAGGCCGGCAAGCTGTCGGTGTTCAACCTGGGCTGGGGCACCAAGGACCCTAACCTGCTGTGGGCGGCCGTGCTCAACGGCGTCTTCGGTTCCATGGCGGCTTTCGGCACGGACCAGGAACTGATGCAGCGGCTGCTGACGCTGGAGACGCGCAAGGAAAGCCAGAGGACCATAGTGGCCACCATCTTCGCCAGCCTGCCGCTGACGGCGCTGTACCTGGGCCTGGGCACGCTGCTGTTCGTGTTCTACAAGCAGAACCCGGCGCTGCCGCTGCCGGCGAACCCGGACAAGATCCTGTCGCATTTCACGGTGCACGTGCTGCCGGCCGGGCTGAAAGGACTGGTGCTGACGGCGGTGGTGCTGGCGAGCATAGATTCGCCGCTCTCTTCGCTGTCCTCGTCGTTCATCACGGATATCTACCGGCCGCTGATACGCCGGGGCGCGGACGAGCGGCACTACCTCTTGATGTCGCGCGTGAGCGTGGTGTGTTTCGGGCTGCTGCTGGCGGGTATCGCCTGGCTGTGCGCGGCGGGCCCGGGGCGCATGCTGTGGCTGGCCTTCAAGGTGAACGGGGTGACGGCGGGGAGCCTCCTGGGGGTGTTCCTGCTGGGTTTGATGACCCGGCGGATCTCTAACAGGGGCAATGTGGCGGCCATGCTTATCAGCGCGGCGCTGGCTGGTTTCGCGCTTTATCTTTCCGAAAAGGGCTACCCTATCGGCTGGAGCTGGATAGTGGTGATAGGCACGGTCTCCACCTTCTCCCTCGCCTGGCTTTTCGGCCGCAAGCCGGAAGAGAGCAAAGCCTGATAGGTCGCCGGATGCAAGTTCGGGGTCCTGCCGTCCGGAGCGGTTCCCCGGTCCGGCCGCTCCACCCATCCCCTGCTAGGAAGGCGAGAAGCGTGCCTGCCGTTCACCTTACGCGGCCTGCCCGGAAAACCGCTCCGGGCGTCACCCCTCCAGCTATTCCGGCGGCACACCCTCGCCACCCGCTCCGGTTATTCGGCCTGCCGGGGGCGACTGCTTGTGACAGGGCGGCAAATAAAAAACCCCTCGGGAGAGGGGTTTTCTATTTGCCGAGGAGGCGCGTCTTAGTTGACGTGCTTCATCAG
>JAMPXK010000081.1 GCA_023701245.1 Elusimicrobiales bacterium
CGCGCGGCATGCTCTGCGTTGACCTGGCCTACGCCCCTGGCGGCACCGAAGTCGGCGCCGCGGCGGCCGCCGCCGGAGCGTTGGCGATAGACGGCCTTTCACTGCTGGTCTGGCAGGCCGTCCTGTCCCTGAAATTCTGGGCCGGCCTCCCGGCCGGCGATATTGTAAAATTTAAACGGGACGCCGCGGCCGCGCTGGCCGCCAGGCTCAAAGGGGAAAGCTGATGCTCAGATACCTTACCGCGGGGGAATCCCACGGCGAATACCTGGCCGGGATACTTGAAGGTTTTCCGGCCGGCGTCAGGATGCCGCAGGCCTACATAAAGGCGCAGCTTAACCGGCGGCGGACGGCCCCCGGCAGGAGCGCGCGCCAGGCCCTGGAGAAGGACGATTTCAGGATAATTTCCGGCCTGGAGAAAGAGACCACCACGGGCGCGCCCATAGCCGTGCTGATACGCAACGCCTCGCGCGCGGTGCCGCCGCCCTCCAGCCTGCCGCGCCCCGGCCACGCCGACCTGCCTGGCATGCTTAAGTACAATACCCTTAACGCCGCCCTGATCCGCGAACGGGCCAGCGCCCGGGAAACGGCCATGCGCACCGCGCTGGGCTCTTTCGCCATGCGCCTCAACGAACTGCTGGGCATAGAGGTCAACTCGCGCGTGACCAACCTGGGCGGGCTTTGCTCCCTGACCGCGGGCTCCGCGGCGGCCGAGCTGCTGCGCGCTAAAAGAGCGGGCGATACCCTGGGCGGGGAATTCGAGGTCTCGTTCGATAACGTCCCCGCCGGCCTGGGCAGCTGCGCGCACCCCGACCGGCGCCTGGGGGCGCGGCTGGGCGCGGCCCTGCTGAGCGTCAACGGCGTAAAAGGTTTCGAAATAGGCGGCGGCTTCTCCCTGGCGGCCATGGGCGGCAAAGAGGCGGCGCAGGACCCGCAGCTTTCCGGCGGGCTGGACGGGGGCATGACCAACGGCGGCGCGCTGCTGCTGCGCTGCGCGGTGAAGCCGGTCCCCGGCCTGCGCGCCGGCACGCCCTCCACCGACCTGCGCACCTTCAGGAAAAAACTCTCCGTTTCCCTCACCTCGGACACCACCGCGGTTTTCGCCGCGGCGGTGGTAGCCGAGCACGCCGCCTCCCTGGAGCTGGCGGCGGCGGTACTGGAAAAATTCGGCGGGGATTCGCTGTGCGAACTGCTGCCCCGCGTTGAAGAATGGCGAAAAAGAACGAAAAAAGCGATAGCACGGCTTTAAGGAACGTCTACCTGGCCGGCTTCATGGGCTCGGGGAAAACTACCCTGGGCCGACTGCTGGCCAGGAAGCTGAAGCTACGGTTCGCCGACAGCGACGCGGCCGTGGAGCGCCTGGCGGGGCGCCCCGTCGCCGCCCTGGTACGCGCCCGCGGCTGGGCGGCTTTCCGGGCGCTGGAAGCCAAAGCGGTCCGGGCCCTGGCGGCCGGGACCGGCAGGGTGGTGGCGCTGGGCGGCGGGGTTTACCCGTCGCGCAGGTGGCGCGGCCTGCTGGCCCGCACCGGGGTCACGGTGTTCCTGGACTGCGCCTGGCCGGAACTGGAAAAACGCCTCAAGCCGGAGGCCGGGCGGCGCCCGCGGCTGGCCGGCCCCTGGCCCAGGGCCGCGGCCAGGGCGAAAACTCTTTACGCGCGCCGCCGTCCTTTCTACCGGCTGGCGGACATTACCGTGGATACCACGGGTCTCAGCCCGGCCGCGGCGGCAGATCTGGTCAGGAAAAAACTATGAAAATACTCGGCTTCAAGGCCACCAATTCCCGCACCGTAAAAGCCGCGCTGGGCCGCGACATGGAGAACATCCCGGCCCAGTTCCCGGCCCTCTTCTCGGGCGCCGACAAGATCTGCCTGGTAACGTCCTCGGACGCCCCGCCCAGCCTGCGCGCGCGGGCGCTGCGCCTGTTCCCCGAAGGCAGAACCCCGCATTTTTACTTCTGGCTGCCCCCCTCCGAAAAAGCCAAAACGCTGGAAGAGGCCGGGCGCCTCTGCTCGTTCCTTTTCGACAACGGTTTCTCCCGCAATTCCCTGCTGATAGCGGCCGGCGGCGGCGCGGCGACGGACCTGGCCGGGTTTGCGGCTTCCATCTACATGCGCGGCATAAACTGGATCAGCGTGCCCACCACTTTCCTGGCGCAGATAGACGCGGGCCTGGGCGGCAAGACGGCGGTCAACCTGGGCGGCGCCAAGAACATCGCCGGCACTTTCCACCAGCCGGCCCTGGCGGTCTGCGACACCGCCTTCCTGGATTCCCTGCCCCACGCGGAGCTGCGCTCCGGCGCGGGCGAACTGGTAAAGTACGCCATGATAGGCCCCGCCTCCCTGCGCGAAGCCCTGCTCAAGCGCCTGCCCGAAGCCGTCTCCGGCGACAAAACCGCCCTGACGGCCTGCGTCAGCGCCTGCGCGGCCTACAAACTGAAGCTGGTGGCCCGCGACGAACGCGACGAGACCGGCCTGCGGGAAGTGCTCAACTTCGGACATACCGCCGGGCACGCGCTGGAAGCGCTGGCCGGCGGGCATATGCCGCACGGCGAAGCCGTGGCCCGCGGCATAAAGGCCGCCCTTGCTATTTCCCGCCAGGCCCGCTGCCTTGGCGCCGCCGACCACGAGCGGCTGCTGGCCATCCTGGCCATGCTGCGCCTGCCGCCGGCGCGCCGCGTGCGCCGCGACCTGAAGCGCTTTATCGCGCTGGTCTCCCGCGACAAGAAGGCCCGCGGCGCCGGCAACCGTTTCATCCTGCTGGAAGGCCCCGGGCGACCGTTCGCGGCCGAGAACATAAAGCCCGCCCTGCTGACCAGGGCTTTTGCGGAGGCACTTAAATGAACGTCCTGGTAATACACGGCCCCAACCTGCACCTGCTCGGCCGGCGCGACCCCGGAATTTACGGGACCGCCACCCTGGCCCGCCTCAACGCCGGGATAAAAAAGCACGCCGCGGCCCTGGGCTTCAAGGTGCGCGCCTTCCAGAGCAACAGCGAGGGCCGCATCATCGACCTGCTGACGGCGAACGCCGCCTGGGCCGACGCGCTGGTGATAAACCCGGCCGCCTACACCCATTACAGCTACGCCATCCGCGACGCCATAGAAGCCCTGGCCCTGCCGGCCGTGGAAGTGCACCTCAGCGACATCTCCCGCCGCGAACCGTTCAGGCGCGTCTCCGTGATAAGGCCGGTATGCCTGGCGCAGTTCAAAGGCGAGGGCGCCCTCTCCTACCTTAAGGCACTGGACTACTGCGCCTCTATAAAGGGAAAATGAATTCCTTCGTTCCGCCGCCGGACAAATCCATAACCATCCGGGCCCTGCTGCTGGGCGCCGTGGCCTGCGGCAGCGCGCGGGTGGAGAACCCCCTGTTCTGCGAGGACACCGAGGCGGCGCTGGTCTGCCTGGACGCGCTGGGCGTAAGAACCTGCCGCGACGCAGGCGCGCTGGTCATAGAAGGCCGCGGTCTTAAAGGTCTTAGACAGCCGGCGGGCGCGCTGGACGCCGGGGAATCCGGCGCGCTGGCCCGCCTGCTGACAGGCCTGCTGGCCGGCCAGGATTTCGCGGCCGCGCTGACCGGGCGCGGCTCTCTCTTGAAACGCCCCATGGCCCCGCTGGCCGCCACGCTTAAAAAGCTGGGCGCCAGGGTAACGGCCAGCGCCGGCCGGCTGCCTTTAACCGTAAAACCGGCCGCGCTCAAAGGCGGCAGGATCACCGGTCTGGAAAGCGCGCAGTTGAAGTCGGCCGCGCTGCTGGCCGGCCTCTACGCCAAGGCGCCTGTAACGCTGCTGGAAAAACTTCCCTCCCGCGACCACACCGAGCGCCTGCTGGCCCTGATGGGCGCGCGCCTGACCAAGAACGGCCCGCGCATTGAACTGCGGCCGGGCCCGCTGACGGCGCGGCCCCTGACGGTCCCCGGCGATATTTCCGCGGCGGCGCCTTTCCTGGCGGCGGCCCTGCTGTCGCGCCGCGGACTGAAGATAGAGAACTGCGGCCTTAATCCCACGCGGCTGGGGTTCGTGGAGGCGCTTAAAAAAATGGGCGCCAGGATAGACCTGGCCGCCGCGATCGCTTTCCCCGAACCCTGCGGCACGCTCACGGTCGCCCCCTCCCGCCTGAAGGCCGCCTCTTTTTCTCCGGCCGAAGTCCCGGGCATGATAGACGAAATACCGCTGCTTGCCGTGTGCGCCGGCTCCGCCGCTGGCGTCACTTCCATAAAAGGCATAGAAGCCCTGCGCGGCAAGGAATCCGACAGGATAGAAAGCACCCTGGCCCTGCTGCGCGCGCTGGGGATCGAGGCGGCCTATACCCGCGGGGTCCTTAAAATAACCGGCGGAAAATTCAAGCCGCTGGCTCCGGTGGAGACCTTCAACGACCACCGCATCGCCATGGCCGCGGCCGCCGCGGCCGTTGTTTGTCCGGCGCTGCCGATACCGGACCAGGCCTGCGTACGCAAGTCTTACCCGGATTTCTGGAAGGACCTGCACAAAACTTTCGGTTTCAGGGCCGCGGCCGGCCGCGGGTAACGCGCCAGCCGGTTTGCCCAGGAGGAACAGGTGACTAGGAAAAGATCATTCGGCCTGCTGTTCATGTTTTTATTTTCACCCCTGCAGGCGCCAGCGGCCGGCAAGCTTAACGTCATCTTCCTGGATATCTGCTCCACCAGGGCGGACCACTTCGGGACTTACGGCTACCACCGCGACACCACGCCCAACATGGACGCTTTCGGCAAGTCCGGCGTGGTGTTCGAGAACGCCATGGCTGAAGGGTCCTGGTGCCTGCCCAGCTACGCCAGCCTGCTGACCGGCCATGTGCCGGAAGTGCACGGGCTGTACAGCAACCTGCCCGGCGGCAAGCTGCCGGATTTCGAGACCACCCTGGCGGCGGAACTGGGCCGGGCCGGCTACAGAACGGCCCTCTTCAGCGGCGGCGTTTACCTGCTGCCGGAGTGGGGCCTTGCCGCGGGGTTCGACACTTACACCAACATTTTCTCCACCGCTTCCCCGTCCAGGATCCCGGCCCCGTTCGAGGACAACCTCGCCGCGGTGCTGGGCTGGGTAAAGCAGAACAAAAGCGATCCCTTCTTTCTTTTCGCCACCATAGACGACCTGCATACCCCCTACCACTCGGCTGACCCGGAAAAGTACGATCCCGGCTACCAGGGACTGGTACACGATCCGGATGTGCTGGGCGTCCCCTTCTCCCGCGCCTACAACGGCCAGGAGTCCGGCTACCCGCCGGCCCTTATGCGGAAAGTAAAGGAATTCAAAAGCGATCCCCGGCACCTCCGGCATATGGTGGCGCACTACGACGCGGCGCTCAACGGCGTTGACGCGCGCGTAGGCGAATTCCTCGCCGAACTGCGCCGGCTGGGGCTGGAAGAGAACACGGTGCTCATAATCTCCGCCGACCACGGGGAGATGCTGGGAGAAAAAGGCCTGATAAACCACACCCAGAGCCTGTACGAACCGGTGCTGCGCGTTCCGCTGCTGGTGAAACACCCCGGGGAAAAGCGCACGGCGGGCAGCAGGCTCAAGCAGCTTGTGCAGCGCATAGACCTGATGCCCACCATCCTGGAGATCGCCGGGGCAAGCCAACTCGGCCTGGGCCTGCAGGGACGCAGCTTTGTGCCGCTGCTGAAGGACCCCTCGGCCCCCTGGCGCGAATACGCTTTCGCGCGCAACCGCAGGAACATCCCCTACCTCGCCGCCGGGGACGCCGCCCTGGACGAGCGCGTAGCGCGCGACGGCTGCTGGAAACTGCACCACTACCTTTACAAGGACGCCTGGGAACTCTACGACCTGTGCTCCGACCCGCTGGAAACCAGGGACCTGGCCGCCGAGCGGCCGGACATAACGGCCCGCCTGGCTTTCCAGCTGGTAAAGAACCTGGAGGAGAGCCGTCCGCACAGGCCCGGCCCTCCTGCCGGGCTGGACAGGACGCTGATGGAGGTTTCTCCTGAAAGCAAGAATTAAACCGGCGGCGCTGCTCGCCCTTTGCGCGGCCGCGCACGCCTTGCCGCCGCCGGCCGCCGCGCAGAGGCCCGACATCCTCCTGGTGGTCCTGGATTCGGTTCGGGCGGACCGTACCTCCCCCTACGGCTACGCGCCCGCGGCCACGCCGGCCCTGGCCGAGCTCGCCGCGGAGGGTTCTGTCTTCGAGAACGCCTACGCCAATTCCAACTGGACCGCCCCGTCGCTGGCCACCATCCTTACCGGGCTCCGGCCGTTCTCTCACGGCCTGGTAGGCCGCCTGGACTCGCTTGCGCCGGGCATACCTACGGCACAGGCCCTGCTGTCCCGGGCCGGTTACGAAACTGCGGTTTTTTTTACCGGCCTGCCCGGTGAGGACGCTTACGGGCTCACCCGCGGCTTCAAGTCGGTAGTCTCGGCCGAAGGCGACCGCCCGATGAAGCAACACGCTGATGCCGCGCTGAACTGGGCCGCCGGCCTGCCGCCGGAAAAGAATTTTTTCATACTTCTGCACGGCAACGACGCGCATTATCCCTACAGGTGCGCCTCCGGCACCGCGGCGGCGCAGGCCTTCCCGGAGGTGGACTCTGAATTTGTCCGTTATTTCAGCACCCGTTCCCAGGCCGATGTCCCGGAACAGGACCTGGCGAAATTTAAAAAAGCCGCCGCCTACAGGGGCAACGCGGCCTTCCTGTCGCGGGTGTCGGCCGCCTACGACCGCTGCATCTCCAGGCAGGACGAAGCCCTGAAAGGACTCCTGCGGGGCCTGAACGCTTCCGGCAGGCCGCTGCTGACCATAGTAACGTCCGACCACGGCGAAATGCTGGGAGAGCACGATCTGCTGGGGCATGGAATGGGTTTTTTTGAGCCGCTGGTGAGGGTGCCGCTGCTGCTGCGCTTCCCCGGCGGCCCCGCTTCCGTCCGGGAAGCCGGCCTCGCGGAGCACGCCGACATACTGCCCACGGTCTGCGCCGCGGCCGGGTTAGGCTGCCCGTCGGGCCTGGACGGCAGAAACCTGGCCGCCCCGGCGCCGGAGCGGCCGCGCCGCTGGGCTGCGGCCGGCCACTTGCGCAAAACAGAGCGTCCACTGGCCCTTTCGGCGGCCTTTTCGCAAGGAAAGAAAAAACTGGTGCGCAACCGGGCCAACTGGCAGCTTTACGACCTGGCCGCGGACCCGCGTGAGAACGTCAACCTGGCCGCGGCCAGGCCGGGCGAGTTCTTTTCCATGGCCGCCTCCTATCTGGAGTTCACCGGCGCCGGGCCGGTATTGGCGAGACAACCGCCGGAGGCGAAAAACGGGAATTGTTTCCGGAACCCCGGGGCCGGCGCAGCCAAAGGCGGGCGCTTCATCTTTTCCCCAGGCCCCAAAGACTGGAAAATGAGCAGGAACGGTTTTTCAGCCGTCTACTCCTCCGACGGAAATATTTCCTGCCTGGACCAGGGCGGCAGGCGCACCATGGCCGCTCCCTGCGTCCCGGCCGCCGCGGCATTGCTCAATTGCGTGGAAGACCACCGCTTCGTCCAGAAAGCTCCCCCCCCGGAGACCGCGGAGAAACTGAAGGCGGCCCTCAGGGCCGCCGGCTACCTGCCCTGAGCCCTCCCTTCTTCAGGCCGGCGCCGCGGGCGGGGCCTGGTTTAGCGCTGCGAACCTGCCCCATTTCCCGGATTTGGTGCAGATCCTTATCCCAAGCACACTGTCCCCGAAATTGGAACTTGCGCCTCATGCGCCGCCTCTCCGGCGCTGCTATCCTATGTGTATGGCAGCCGCGGGAGGCAACGGGCCGCGGCGCCGGCAGCGACAGGAGGATCTGAAAATGAAGAGTAACGTGATCGCGGCGATGGTACTGACAGTTATGTGCTCCGGAGTGAACGCTTCGGAGAAGGCGCTGGAGGCGCTTCACCGGACCGCCGGTGATGAAGTTGTAAAGAATACCTCCATACAGGAGCCGGCGGCCCAGAGCGACAGGCTGGACGGGTCGCGCGGCGGCACCTGGGTCTACGCCAACAGCGCGGGGTGCGTGGTTACGGCCGAACAGCGCAACAACGGGATGATAGTGTATGTGCAGGACGGCCGCGGACAGCAGGCCACGCTCGGTTTCCTGAGCGATATGCGCAGCGGGGACATTTTCTCGTACTGCAGCCCGGCCAGGACCGAACTGAAGGGCCAGACGCTGCTGCTTTCCTGCGCGGAACAGAACAACGGCGGATATTCCACCCGCGGTTCGGCCGCGATAGAAATGAACGGCGGCGTCTCCAGAGTGTCGGTGACAGGCGAGGTCAAGCGCGCCCTGGGCTGGAAGACCGACACCCAAATATCCTGCGACGGCCTTAAGCCGGACCTTGCCAAGAGCGCCGGATCCGCGAAAGGTGCGTCTCTTATCTCCGGCACTTACCGCTTCAGCGACGGCTATACCGATTCCAAGCTGACCGTACGGGAAGTCCGGAAAGACGGGGCCAGGAAGCTGGAGTTCTCCATCTCGGCGGGCACCGCGGGCGGACATACCGGCGAGATAGAAGGCACCGCAACGCCCGGGCAGAACGGCTCGTTCAGCTTCCGCGGCACCGGCGGCTGCGCTTTAACGCTCAAGCCGGGAACAGGAAAACTTACGGTATCCGGGGCTAACGACTCCTGCGGCGATTACCTGGGCATGAACGTCTACGTAGACGGAGAGTACCTTCTCGACTGAGCCTGCCATAAGGAAACTTATTCTTCTGCTGGCGGTCTGGGGGCTGGCTTTGGCCGCCACGGCGCTGAATACATCAGGAGCGGCCGCGGCCCCGGAGACCCTGGCGGCGCCGAAAGGCCCGGCGCTGAAAATTCCGGGGTTCTGAATCCGGCCGGTTAAAAAGAAGGAGGCGCCGC
>JAMPXK010000019.1 GCA_023701245.1 Elusimicrobiales bacterium
AAGATCACCGCCACCCTCAACCATTTCAGCGTGTTCCAGCTGATGATCCGCAACGCCGCCGCCAACCTCAACGACGTGGTGCTCTACCCCAACCCCTTCCGCACCAACCGCGGCAACGGCTTCGTCACCATCGCCAACATGCCGGCCTCCGCCAAGGTGCGCCTCTACACCCTCTCCGGCGACAAGGTCTGGGAAGGCACGGCCGACAACACCGGCATCATCATCTGGCGCGGCGTCAACAAGGCCGGCGAACTGGTGGCCAGCGGCATCTACCTGGCCGTGATAGACGCCAGCTCCGGTAAGAAAGTTTTCAAACTGGCGGTGGAAAGGTAAGTTATGAACAGGCCCGACACCAGCAAACCGGTCCTCAGGACGCTCGCCGCGGCGGGCTGCCTGGCGCTTTGCCTGTGCTCGGCCGCCGGCGCGGCCGAAGAGCCCCGCTACTTCTCCTCCAAGGCCGTGGGCACCACCACGGCGGACTTCCTGAACCTGCCGGTGGGCGCCAGGGCCGCGGCCATGGGCGGAGCCTACTCCGCCGTAGCCGAAGAGGCCTCCGCCGTCTATTGGAACCCGGCCGGCCTGGTGCAGATCCCCAAGCTTTCAGCGGTCTTCATGCGCGCCCAGTACCTGGAGGAGATCAGTTACCAGTACGCCGCCTACGCCCACCGCCTCTCCTACGACTCGGTGCTGGCCGGCTCGGTGCTCCTCACCGACATCGGCTCTATCGACCAGACCGACATCTCGGGCAACAAGCTGGGCACCTTCACCCCGCGCGACCAGGTCTTCACGCTCTCCTACAGCAAGGCCATCCTGGAGTTCTCGGACAAGGACATCGACGTGTCCATCGGCGTGTCGGCCAAGTACATAAAGTCCACCATCGTGGGGTCCGCCAAGAGCTACGCCGGCGACATCGGCATCATGACCTACAACTTCGGCGACATCCCCTACCGCCTGGCCGTCACGGCCACCAACATAGGCGGCGGCCTGCGCTACGACACCGAATCCAACCCGCTGCCCCTGACCTTCAAGCTGGGCGCCGCGGCCAACCCTTTCCGCAACATGCTCTTCTCCACCGACGTGGTCTTCCCCAAGCAGAACAAGCCCAACGTACTGCTGGGCACGGAACTGGCCACCGCGCCCAACGAACTCACGCGCTTCTGCGTCAGGGCCGGCCTCAACACCCAGCAGATGAACGACGGCCTGACGGGCCTGTCCTTCGGCCTGGGCGCCACGCTGCACTTCTTCTCGCTGGATTACGCCTTCGTACCGATGGGGGAACTGGGGTCCACCCACCGCATCTCGCTGACCTTCGACTTCCCTTTCCGCAGCCCGGTCTTCCAGCGCAGGGACCGCACCATCTTCACCAAGATGAAGGGGATCTCCTTCAAGTAGCCCGGCAACGGCCGCGCCACCCGGGCAGGAACGGCAGAACGCCTCCTGCCCTCTTTTTTGCGCCGTTGACACCTACCGGCAAATAATATAGATTGTTAGACCGGAAAACGCCTATGAAAGCCCTCGGACAGCATTTGATACTCGAACTTTACGGCTGCAGCGCCAAGGCGCTGTCGTCCGTAACCTTCGTGCAGGACGCCATGGTGCAGGGCGCCCGGGCGGCCAACGCCACCATCATAGACTCCGTCTTCCACCATTTCAAGCCCCACGGCGTCTCCGGCGTGGTGGTCATAGCGGAATCGCATTTCGCCATACACACCTGGCCGGAGCACGGTTTCGCCTCGGTGGACCTGTTCACCTGCGGCGGCCAGACCAAACCCTGGGAGGCCTTCAAGACCGTCAAGAACCTTTTTAAAGCCACCCATTTCAGCGTCATGAAGCTGGAGCGCGGCCTGCTGCCCAGGAACAAGGCCAAGGCCCCGCGCAGGAGGCCCGCCCGCGCCGCGGCGGCCGCCCGATGAAACGCAAAGACGAGTTCAGCTGGATAAAGCCCGGTAAGACCGGCCTGCCCCCGGGGCGCTGGTTCGTGGAATATTTCACCCCTGGAGAACTGCACGCCCACCAGGCCCTGGAAGTCCTGGAGACCTCTTCCACCGCCTTCCAGCAGGCCACGCTGCTGCGCACTCATACTTTCGGCAAGGTGCTGGTGCTCGACGGAGAGACGCAATCCAGCCAGTACGACGAAGCGTTCTACCACGAGACCCTGGTCTGCCCGGCCCTGCTGGCCCATCCGCGCCCCAGGCGGGCGCTGATACTGGGCGGGGGGGAAGGCGCCACCGCCCGGGACATCCTCAACGACCGCGGCATGGAACTGGCGGTGATGGCGGACATCGACTACAACATCCTGCGCTTCGCCCGCAAACACCTGGGCGACTGGCACCGCGGGGTCTTCGCGGACCCGCGCCTGCGCCTGCTGGCCCAGGACGCCAGGAAACTGGTGGAGAACACCGCCCTGAAATTCGACCTGATCTATTCCGACCTGCCCAGCCCCATAGAAGGCGGGCCCGCGTTCTCGCTCTACACCGCGGAATTCTACCGCCGCATGAAGCGCGTGCTCGCCCCCGGCGGCGTCTTTACCGTGCAGGCCGGCCCCGGCACCCCGCTGCAGTTCGACCTGCACCCGGCGATAGCCAACACCCTGAAAAAAGTTTTCCGGTTCACGGGCAGTTACTCCACCTTCATCCCGTCCTACGACATGCCCTGGACCTTCCTCTACTGCACGGATTCGCCGGCCCTGGCCCCGGCAAAGCTGCGCGCCGCCGCCCTGGACGCGGCGGCCAAGGCCAGGCTCAAGCGCCCCCTGAGATATTCCGACGGGCGCACCATAACCGGGGCTTTCGTCCTGCCCAAGTATTACCGGGACAGGATAAAGGCCTCGCGCGCCGTCATAACGCAGGCGCGCCCAATGTTTTTCAGTACTTCCCATCACTAGTATCGACCAACGGAGCGGATCATGAAAAAAACAAAGAAAGCAGTGAAGAAAGCGGCCCCCAAGGCCGGCGGCAGGACGGCCACCAAAGCCAAGGCGCGCCCGGCCGCTAAAAAACCGGCCGCCAGAAAGATGGCCGCGAACCCGGCCCCCAAAGCGCCCGTCCACTCCAGGGAAGCGCTTACCAGCCAGGAACTGGCGGAGATCGCCGCGAAACTCGCCGAGATGCGGGCGGATATAGCCAAGAACGTGGAAGACAAGCGCAACCTGGACCTGATCGAACCCGAAGTGGGCGACTCCATCGACCAGGCCACCCAGAGCCTGGACAAGGAGATCCTCTTCGAACTGTCCGACAACGAGCGCAAGATGCTGGGCGACATAGAAGGCGCCCTGCGCAAGATGACCAAGGGCTCCTACGGGCTCTGCGAGCACTGCAAGCTGACCATAGAGAAGAAGCGCATAAAGGCGCTGCCTTCGGCCCGCTACTGCATGGCCTGCCAGAGCGGCTCCGAAAAGACCCGCGGGGAATAGCCCCGCCGCAGGAAAAAAGAAAACCCCGCTTCACGGCGGGGTTTTTCTTTTGGGAGGGGGAACGCTCAGGGCGCTGAGGGGGCGTCCCTGCGCGACAGCACTTCCACCTCGGTCTTGCGCCAGTTCCGGGCCTTGGCGGTGATCTTGAAGCGGCGGCCGTTGGAGGCTATCGTCAGGGTCTGGGGTTCCAGCGTCTTGTAGAGTTCGGCCCGGACCGCGTTGACATTGCCCGTCAGGTCCGCCAGCGTCTTCAGGTCGTTGGTGTAGTGGCCTTCCCTTTCCATGTAGATCTCCTCCAGCTTGGCCAGCTTGGAGATGGTGCGGTGGGCGGCTATGATCTGGGTCTTCTCGCCGGGGGAAAGTTTGAGGACGGTCTGGTTCAGCCAGGACCCGATGAGGATGGCCATGAGCCCCCAGGACAGGGCCAGCACCAGGCCGTTGGCCAGGTCGCCGCGCTCCCTGACGCTGACCACCCGGCTGCCGGAAATATAGTCATGCAGGGCCCGGTTGCCCGGAGTTACCAGGGCGGCCAGGTAGCCCAGGTTGAGGGTGGCGGAACTGAGGAAGTAGGCCAGCGCCCGGACCAGCGAGCGGACCACGGACAAGTCGCCGCCGTCGTTGGCCCTGACGCGGATACCCATTAACAGCTTGCCCACGGTGGCGCGGCCGCCGCTGGAAAAAACGGTCTCGTAAAGCACGTACGCCGCTATCCAGAGGGCTTTCCATTTCCAGACGTTGCCCGGAGTATAGGCCATGACCCCGGCCTGCACCATGGCGTTGAGGGAAAGGTAGGTGCCCAGCACGAAAGGGAACGCGTCCATGGCGTAGGCCAGGAAGCGCTCGTTAAAGCCGGCCGGGACGGGGCCCTCGGGCTCCACGGCGGCCTGCGCCTGCTCTTGCGGCCCCGGCAGCGGCGACAGCGGCTCTATCTTGAAATCTTCTATCCCCATAAATTGTCCGCCTTCCTGTGAAAATCAACGGCACTCCAATTATATCAACATTCTTTTGACATTTGAATACGCGCTTTAAATTGAATAAGATATGCTTTGATGTGCAGGGTAACTGCGGTACTTTCGGCCGGCCCGGCCGCTCACCAGGACCTCCTCTGCGAAGGCCCCAGGAGCCTTTTAGCCCAGGCCGCCGTACCCGGCCGCCCGCAGGACGACGGCTGGGGTATAGCCCGCTTCGACGGCCGCGGCAAACCCCTGCTGGCCAGGAGCCCGCGCCCGGCACGGCTGGAACCCCAAAGATTTGAAAAGGCCGCCGCCCTTCCGTCCCGGCTCACCCTGGCGCACCTGCGCGACGCCTCCAACCCCGGCAAACTGCCCAAAGCCGGCCTCATCGGCCTCAAGAACACCCAGCCTTTCGCCGGGGAAGGCCTGCTCTTCGGGCATAACGGCACCCTCTTCATCAAGGAGGAGATCCGCAGCCTGCTGGGCAAATACGCGGCGCGGGTAAAAGGCATCAACGATTCCGAAGTGCTCTTCTGGCAGGTGGTGAAAATGCTGGACGCGTACGGTTCTCCCGACAAGGCCCTGGAAATGGCCCTGGACGAGATCCGCACGGTCTGGGTCTCCTGCCGCGGCAAGTACCCGAAGTTAAATGCGCCGTACCGCGGCCTCAATATGTACCTGGCCGAACCCGGGCGTCTTACGGTGCTCTGCCACTGGCCCGGCAAGAAGACCACCGCCCTGCTGGACCGCGGCTGGGAATACGGGCGCGTGGCCTGGCGCCGCGACAAGGACCGCGTAATTTTCTCCAGCGAGCCGGCCGACGGCCGGCGGGGCTGGCGCAAGATGAACGACCCGGAGGTGGCGGTGGCCGACGCGCGCGGCGGCCGCCTGCGGCTTTCTTTCAGGAGGATCTCCCTATGAAATGGTTCCTAATGCTGCTGATCTTCGTATCTGGCGTCTACTACCTGGTAAGCCAGCACAAGCGCGAGACCCGCAAGAAGGAGATGGTGGAACTGGCCAAGAAGGACCAGCTCAAGACCCTCGAGGAACCGCCGCTGCCCAACAAGACCCAGAAAGTCTACCTCATGAAATTCTCGCTGCAGACCATAAAGACCCTGCGCGGCCTCACCCAGGACGCCAACGAAAAAGTGCGTTTCGCCGCGGCGGAACTGCTCTGGCAGCTCCAGGACGAGAGCGCCCCCGCCGTGATCCGCGCCATGTTCGAGAACGAGACCGAACAGGTGGTCAAGAAGCAGCTCATCGACATGCTCGCCAAGGACAAGAGCAAGCTGAGCCTGGCCCTGCTGGGAGAGGCCCTGAAGGATTACGACAGGGAGACCCGCCTGCAGGCCATAGAGGCCATCGGCAATTTCTGCAGCAAGGAAGCCATAATCTCGCTCAACAAGTCGCTGGAAGATTACGACGAGGAAGTCCGGCTGAAGTCGCTGGAGGCCGTCAACCGCATCCGCCGCGACATCGAAGCCCACAAGGAACAGCAGCTCCGCGAGATAGAGAACAAGCCTCTGTTCCGCATAGAATAGCCACGAAAGCCGCGCCGGGCGCCAAGCCGCGCTTGATTTTTTTTCGGAAAATTAAATAAAATTTTTCTGAAAAATCGGCCTTATACTCACTCCGGAAATACCCCAAGGAGCAACGCATGGACTCGGAAATATCGAAACTGAACCACAAAATTCAGCAGGACGCCCTGTTTATCCAGGACCTGCGCAAAGAAATGGCCAAAGTGGTGGTGGGCCAGGAGGACCTGATAAACGGGCTCCTCGTGGGCCTCATCGCCAACGGCCACGTGCTGGTGGAGGGCGTGCCCGGCCTGGCCAAGACGCTGACGGTAAAGACACTGGCCGCCGCCGTTTCCGCCTCCTTCCAGCGCATCCAGTTCACGCCTGACCTGCTGCCCGCCGACATAGTGGGCACCCTGGTCTTCAACCCCAAGGAGAACACCTTCAGCGTGCGCAAAGGCCCCATCTTCGCCAACATCATCCTGGCCGACGAAATAAACCGCGCGCCCGCCAAGGTGCAGAGCGCGCTGCTCGAAGGCATGCAGGAACGGCAGGTCACCATCTCCGACTCCACCTTCAAGCTGCCGGACCTCTTCATGGTGCTGGCCACCCAGAACCCGATAGAGCAGGAAGGCACCTACCCGCTGCCCGAGGCGCAGGTGGACCGCTTCATGCTCAAGGTCAATATCACCTACCCCACCAAGCTGGAGGAAGGCCGCATCCTGGAACTGATGGCGCGCCAGACCCTGCCCGCCGCGGGCAAGGCCGTCTCCGCCGAACAGGTGCTCAAGGCCCGCCAGACCGCGGACCTTATCTACGTCGACGACAAGATAAAGAACTACGTGCTGGACCTGGTCATCGCCACCCGGGAGCCGGAAAAGCACGGCCTGGAAAAGATAAAGCCGTGGATCAACTACGGCGCCAGCCCCCGCGCCACCATCTTCATGATCCAGGCCGCCAAGGCCTACGCCTTCATCAACGGCCGCGGCTACGTCACCCCCGAGGACATCAAGGCCGTAGGCATGGACGTGATGCGCCACCGCGTGCTCCTGACCTACGAGGCCGAAGCCGAGAACATCGGCCCGGAGGACGTGCTCAAGAGCATCTTCGAGGCCGTGGAAGTCCCTTAAAGCCCGCCGCCCGCGCCACGTATGAACACGGCAGAACTGCTTAAGAAGGTCCGGCAGATAGAGATCACTACCGGCCGCCTGGTCAGCGAGACTTTCGCCGGCCAGTACCAGAGCGTGTTCAAAGGGCGCGGCATAGAATTCTCCGAGGTGCGGGAATACGTTCCCGGCGACGACGTGCGCTCCATAGACTGGAACGTGACGGCCCGGGCCAACAAGCCCTTCATCAAGCAGTACGTGGAAGAGCGCGAGCTGACGCTGATGATCCTGTGCGACATCTCCGCTTCGCAGAGCTTCGGTTCCGGCGCCAAGCCCAAGAGCGAGGCCGCCGCGGAACTGGCGGCCATGTTCGCTTTCTCGGCGCTCAAGAATTCCGACAAGAGCGGCCTGCTGCTGTTCAGCGACAAGCCCGAACTCTACATCCCGCCGCGCAAAGGCCGCAACCACAGCCTGCGCATCATCCGCGAACTGCTGGCCTACACGCCCAAAAGCCGCGGCACCGACGTGGCCATGGCCCTGCGGACCGCCAACAGCGTGATGAAGCGGCGCGGCATCATCATCCTCATCTCGGATTTCAACGCCCCCGACTACAGCCGGGAAGCCCGCCTTACCGCGCGCCGCCACGACCTTATCCCCGTGGTGATCACGGACAGTTTCGAGCGCGCCCTGCCCGAAGCCGGCGCCCTGCTGGTCTCCGAGCCGCTGGAAGGGGGACCCGCCTTTACCGCGGACCTGTCCAGCCCGGCCTTCAGGAGCGAGTACGCGGCCGCGGCCGCCGCGCGGCGCCGGGGCCTGGAAACCCTGCTGCGGTCCGCCGGGGCCGATTGGATAGACATCGACCCCGCCCTGCCGGTGCACGGGCCGGTGGTTAAATTCTTCCGTCAGCGCAGGAGGACTTTCCGCCTGCTATGACCACCTCCCGCGCCTTTCTGCTGACCGCCCTGCTGCTGGCCCCGCTTTGCGTCCGGGCAGGCGAGACCGTGTCTTTCCGCGTAACTCCGCCCGGCGGCAAGGTGCGCCTGGCGGAGGTGTTCAAACTGAAAGTGGAAGCTTCCTACCCGGAAAAATATTCCGTCAATCTGGACACCGCGGCCCTGGAAGGCGGGGACTTCGGGCTGGTCGCTGTTTCTCCCTCCAAGGCCAGAACCGCGGGCGGGCTCAAGACGCAGACTTTCCAGCTGCGGGCGCAGGCCTTTACCCTGGGCGTCAGCACTTTCCCGGAGCTGGCCTGGCGGCTGGACTCCGCCGGGGGGCCGCCCTCCGCGGCTAAAAGCCCTTCTTTCCTCCTAGAGGTGCTGCCGGCTTTCGAAAGTTCGGAGAAAGAGGACATCCGCGACATTTACCCGCCCTTGCGCTACCTGCCCTGGCCCTGGATACTAGCCGGCCTGCTGGCCGCCGCGGCGGCCTGGCAGCTTTACCGGCGCTACGGCCGCGGCCCCGGCGCGCGCCAGGCGGGGAGCGCCTGGACGGACGCCCGCGGCCCGCACCAGAGGGCCCTGGCCCGCCTGGGCGCCATCAGGAAGTCCCCGCTGGCGGCAGCCGGCAGACTGAAGGGATATTATACCGGCCTCACGGCGGTGCTGCGCTTCTACCTGGCCGAGGAATTCGGCATCAGCGCCGAGCTGATGACCACCGCCGACCTGGCGCGCGAGCTGAAACGCACCGGCGCGGACCTCAAGACCACCCTGGCGGCGCGCGAATTCCTGCAGAAGGCCGACCTGGTAAAATTCGCCAAAGCCGCGCCGGCCGCTCCCGAAGCCGACGCCGAAGCTCTGGAGGCGCTGCTGGCCGCTTTCGAAGAGACCGCCCGGCGGGCCCGCGCGGCCGCGCTGGCGCAGACACAGGTGACCAGGCCATGACCGCCTTCAAGCACCCCCTCGTCCTCCTGGTCCTGCTGCCGCTCATAGGCCTGCTGGCGGGGCTGGCCCGCCTGCAGCACGACCGCCGCCTGGCCGCCGCCCCGGTGCCCGCGGACCTGCCGGCAAAGCAGACCCTGCGCTCGCGGCTGTTCGCCCACGTGCCTTTCTGGGGCAGGCTGCTGGCCCTGCTCCTCTTGACGTTCGCGCTGGCCCGGCCGCAGCGGGCCGCCAGGGGGGAAGTGCCGCCCGCGGAAGGCATAGACATCATGCTGACTTTGGACACCTCCTACAGCATGGCGGCGGAAGATTTCGCGCCGTTCAACCGCCTGGAGGCCGCCAAGACCGCGGCCGCCAATTTCGTGAAGCGGCGCCAGAACGACCGCATCGGGGTGACCGTGTTCGGCGGCAACGCGCTGCTGACCTGCCCCCTCACGCTGGACTACCAGTCCGTCCTGGAACTGCTGGACTCCGCCTACCTCAACATGACCCGGGCCGACGGCACCGCCGTGGGCGACGCCATCGTCACGTCCGTCAACCACTTGAAGGACAGCAAGGCCAAGAGCAAGGTGATAGTGCTGCTTACCGACGGACGCTCCAACGTGGGGCTGGTGACGGACCTGGCGCTGGCGGCCCGCACCGCGCAGGCCTACGACATAAAGATCTACACCATCGGCACGGCCGGCAAAGGCCCGGCCAAGATAAGCACCGGCGACCCGACGCAGCCGGTGATCTACATAAACGAGGACCTGGACGAGCCCTCGCTGCGCGAGATCGCCGGCCTGACCGGGGGAGAATTCTACCGCGCCAAGAGCTACACGGAACTGGAGAAGATCTATTCCAGGATAGACTCGCTGGAGAAGACCAAGTTCGAGGTAAAGACCTACACCAGCTACACCGACCTCTACCTCTACTTCCTCCTGCCCGCCCTGGCGCTGCTGGGGCTGCTCTACGTGCTGGAGCGCACCTATTTCAGGACGGTGCCGTAAAGCGTATGGAACTTTTCAGATACCCGCAATCTCTAGCCTGGGCCGCCGCGGCCCTGGCGGCCCTGCTCGTTTTCCGCTTCAGGGCGGAACAGAACCGCGCGGCAACGGCGCGCCGCGTGCTCGGCCCGGCGTGGGAGCGCCTGGCCGCCGGCCCCGCCGCCGCCCGCCGGCGCCTGCGCGGCCTGCTCTTCCTGCTGGCCCTGGCCCTGGGAGCGCTGGCCGCCGCGGGCCCGCAGTGGGGGGTGGAACTGACGCCGGTAACCGACCTGAAGGGCAACGTGGTGATAGCCGTGGACACCTCGCTGTCCATGGCCGCCCGCGACATGAAGCCCAGCCGCCTGGAGAACGCCCGCCTGCTCCTGGGCGCCATAGCCGAGAATTTCGCGGACTACCGCATAGGCGTGGTGGCTTTCTCCGGAGAAGCCTACGTGCAGTGCCCGCTCACCACCGACCAGGAGGCCGTCACTTATTTCGCCTCCTCGCTGACGCCCGGCATGCTGCCCGCGCCCGGCACGGATTTTTCCGCCGCCATAGAGACCACGCTCGGCATGCTTTCGCGCTACGGCGGCCAGAAAGTGATGGTGCTCATTACCGACGGCGAGGACCACTCCACCGTGCTGGACACCGCCCTGAAGGAAGCTGAAGCCCAGAACCTTAAGATCTTCACCATAGGCATCGGTACGCCAGACGGCGAACTCATCCCCATGCTGGACTCCGCCGGCAACACCATGGAGTACAAGAAGGACAACTCCGGCAAGACCGTGGTAAGCCGCCTGGGGGAGGCCCAGCTTATGAAGGTGGCCAGCCGCACCGGCGCGGCCTACCTGCGCTACTCCGGCCCCGACACCGCGGCGGCCGACGTGCGCAGGGCGGTGGACGGCCTGGACCTGGAAAAGAGCCGCGGCAAGGGCGGCGCCGGCTTCAAGAACCGCTACCAGTGGCCGCTGGCTGCGGCCCTGCTGCTGCTTTTGATAGAATTACTCGTCATGGAAAAGGGCTTCAGCCTGCGCTGGCGCTGGCTGCGGCGCGCGCCCGCCGCGGCGGTGCTCGCGCTGCTGCTGCCCGGGACGCTGGCGGCGGAGAGCGCGGCCGCGCTGGCCAGGAAAGGCAACTCGGCCTACGCCCGGCAGGACTGGCCCAAGGCGTTCGAATACTATTCGCGCGCGCAGCAGAAGGCGCCCGGAGACAAGCGCCTGGATTTCAACACCGGCGACGCCTTCTACCGCATGGAGGACTACGCCAAGGCCAGGGAATTTTTCGAGCAGGCGGCGACCGACCCCAGGCTGGCCGCGCGCGCCAGCTATAACCGCGGCAACGCGCTTTACCGCGCCGGCGACCTGCAGGGCGCCATAACCTCCTACCGGGCCGCGCTCAGCCTGGACCCGAAGGACGAGAACGCCCGCTTCAACCTGCAGAAAGCGCTGGAACAGAAGAAGAAGAATTCCTGCAGCGACCCGAAGGACGACAAAAAGGATAAGGACAAGAAAGAGCAGCAGAAGAAGGACCAGGAAAAAAAAGACCAGGATAAGAAGGACCAGCAGAAGAAAGAGGAACAGAAAGAGCAGGAGAAGAAGAGCGAACAGGAAAAAAAGAAGGCCGAAGCCCGGCAGAAGACCCGGCAGATACTGGAAATGATGAAGGAAAAAGAAAAAGCGGCCGCCCGCGGCCAGGACCCCTCCCAGCAGGCGCTGAGGCAGGCCGGCAAGCCGCCGCCCCGCCCCCGCATGGAGGACTGGTGAAAAAGTTCTCCCTGCCGCTGGCCGCCGTCCTGCTGGCCCTCGCCCTGCGCGCCGACGCGGCGCTGTCCGTCACCGCGGAGACGGACCGCAACACCGTCCCCATAGACGGCAACCTTTACCTCACCGTCACCGTCTCCGGGGATTCCTCCAGCGTACCCGAGCCCAAGCTGCCCAACATGCAGAACTTCAACGTCTACGACTCGGGGCGCAGCCAGAGCATTTCCATCATAAACGGCCGCATCACCACGTCCGTCTCCTTCACCTACATCCTCTCGCCCCGCTTCATCGGCCTGCAGCGCATCCCGGCCATCTCCGTCTTCAACGGCAAGGAAAAGGCCGTGGCCCCCGAGATACAGATCAACGTGACCAAGGCCGGCGGCCAGCAGCCCGCGCCGGCGGCCGCCCAGCCGGCCCAGCGGCCCGCGCGGCGCCAGTCCGCGCGCCCGGCGGCGGGCCAGGCGCAGCAGCCCGGCGCGGAACAGATCTTCATAAAGGCGGAGCCGGACCGCCGCAGCGCCTATCCCGGCGAGCAGATAAACATCAGCGTCAAGTTCTACACGTCGGTGCCCCTCAGTTCCAACCCGCAGTACGTGCCGCCCTCTTTCAAGAACCTCATAGCCGAGGACCTGCCGCCCGTGCGCAACGGCGAGACGGAGATAAACGGCGTGCGCTACGCCTACAGCGAGATCAAAGCGGCCCTGTTCGCCCTCAGCCCCGGGCCGGCCGAGATCAAGCCGCTTACGGTGATAGCCCAGATCCCGTCCAACGAGCCCGTGGACCCGTTCGATCCCAACTTCTTCCAGAACCTCATGGCCATGAGCGGGGCCCAGGGCAAGAGCAAGGAATTCACCACCGAAACCATCACGCTGGACATCAAGCCCCTGCCCGCAGGGGCCCCGGCTGATTTCAACGGGGCGGTAGGCGCCTACTCCGTCACGGCCTCGGCGGACCGCTCCGAGGCCCGCACGGGCGAGGCCGTCAACTTCTCCGTCACCATCACCGGCAACGGCAACCTGAAGGCCGTCACCGCGCCCAAGCTGCCGGACCTGCCCGACTTCAAGGTCTTCGACACCATGAGTTCCCTCGACGTGCGCAAGGACGGGGACGTGATAAGCGGCAAGAAGACCTTTACCTACGTGCTGGTGCCGCGCGCCGAAGGCCGCCGCTCCATCCCTTCCATAAAGTTCTCCTTCTTCGACCCAAAGACCGGCGCCTACAAAGAGACCCGCACCGACCCGGTGGTCCTGCTGGTGGAAAAGGGCGCCGAGGGGGGCAAGAACGTTTACTTCAATCCCGCCGCCACGCAAGGCCCGGTTACCGCCTCGGGCTCCGACATCCGCTACGTGGCGGAGCTGGCCGCGGCGCCGGCCCTGCCGCGCCTGGCCGCGAGGGTCAACCGCCTGCCCCTCTGGGTTCACCTGCCGCCGGCGGGCCTCTTGCTCCTGGCCTTCTGGCTGGCCCGCTTCAACCGCTTCAAGTCGGCCAACCCGCTGCTCTTCCGGTTCCGCCGGGCCCGCAGCGAAGCCTTCCGCGACATCGAAGAAGCGGAAGACCTGATAAAGGCCGGCAAGACCAACGAGGCCGTGTCGGTGCTCTACGACTCGTTCATGGATTACCTCTCCGACAAGTGCGGCGAAAAAGTGAGCGCCCTGACCATGAGAAAAGCCGCAGACCTGATCCGTCAGCGCTTCCCCGCGGCGGGCGAGCGCGCTTTCGAGGAGATACGCGAGCTCTGGGCCGCCCTGGAGCTGCGCCATTTCTCGCCGGAAGTCTCAGGGGCCGAAGGGACCTCCGACCTGGCCAAGAAATATTCCCTGCTGATAGAACTTCTGGAAAAGGAGCTGCGCGCATGACCGCTTACAAACTGCTGCTCCTGCTCCTGCTGGCCGCGCCGGCCGCGGCCTACGACCGCAGCGAACTGGCCGAATTCAACGACCTCTACAAAAGCGGCCGCTACGAGGAAGCCCTGGAAGGCTACCGCGGCGTCATCGCCCAGGCCCCGGCCAATCCCCGCGCCTACTACAACGCCGGCAACGCCCTGTTCCGCCTTAACCGGCCGGGCCCGGCGGTCTGGAACTACGCCAAGGCTTTCACGCTTGACCCCCGCTCCTCCGACATCCGCGCAAACCTGGACTTCGCCTTGCGCCAGACCGGCCAGCGCCTGGTGCCGGAGACGGTGCCCGCGGCGCTGCACTACGTCTACTACCTGCTCTCCGACGGCGAGGCCCGGGCGGCCGCCATCCTGCTGTTCTGGCTGGCCTGCCTGGCCTGGGCGGCGGCTTTCCTGCTGGACGGCAGTCCCGCCGGCCGGGCGGCCGGCAGGACCGGCGCGGCGGCGGCGGCGGCCCTGCTGCTGACCCTGGCCTGGCTGGGCGCCCGCTCCGCCACCTCCCCGTTCTCCCAGGCCGGCGTGGTGACGCGGCAGGGCGGGGCCCGCATGCTCAGCGGCCCCGGCGACACTTTCAAGACTTACGCCTCGGCGCCCGAAGGCCGGCTGGTACGCATCCTGGACGCCGGCGACGACGCCTACTACGAGATAGGCCTGCAGCAGGAAGGCATAAAGGGCTGGGCCCTTAAATCGGAAATAGACCGGCTCTAAAAGGAAACCACCATGAAAATCGCCATCGCCAGCGACCACGCGGGCTACCCGCTCAAAGCGGCCCTCCTGCCGCTGCTCAAATCCCTCGGCCACGAACCGCTGGACATGGGCACGGACTCGCCCGACCGCTCCGTGGATTACCCCGACTTCGCGGCGGCCGCCGCCCGCGAGATCCTGGCGGGCCGCGCCGAACGCGCCATAGTGGTCTGCGGCTCCGGCGTGGGCGCCTGCGTGGCCGCCAACAAGATCAAGGGCATCCGCGCCGGCCTCTGCCACGACACCTATTCCGCGCACCAGGCCGTGGAGCACGACGACATCAACGTGCTCTGCCTGGGCTCGCGCATAATCGGCGAAGCCCTGGCCTTCGAGATCATCGCCGCCTTCGCCGGCGCCAGTTTTTCGAGGGAAGAGCGCCACCTGCGCCGTCTCAAGAAAGTGGAGGACCTGGAAAAAGGAGTTTAATGCTTACCTGCGCGGACATCACGAGAACAGGCCAGAGTCTCTGGCTGGACAACTTGCGGCGCGACCTGATAACCGACGGCACCCTGGGGCGCCGCCTGAAGGACTGGGCCATAACCGGCCTGACCTCCAACCCTTCCATCTTCGAAAAGGCCCTCGCCGCTCCCTTTTACGCCGGGCCCATCGCCCGGCTGGCGGCCGCCAAGGCCTCTCCCGAAGAGATCTTCGAGACCCTGGCCGTGGAGGACATCCGCGGCGCCGCGGACCTGCTGGAGCCTGCCTTTGCGGCCTCCGGCGGCCTGGACGGCTACGTAAGCCTGGAAGTCTCGCCGCGGCTGGCCCGCGACGCGGCCCGCACTCACGAGGAAGGCCTGCGCCTGGCCGCCCGCGTAGACCGCCCGAACCTCATGATAAAAGTGCCGGCCACCCGGGAAGGCCTGCTGGCGGGGGAGAAACTGCTCAAGGACGGCATCAGCGTCAACTTCACCCTGATCTTCTCCGTGGAGCGCTACCGCGCCGTCACCCAGGCCTATACCGGCGCCATGAGCTGGCGCGTAAGGAATTCCCTGCCGCTGGAGAACCTGGCCTCGGTAGCCAGCTTCTTCGTCAGCCGTATCGACACCGCCGCCGACGCGGCGCTGGCCGCCCTGCCCGGCGCCGCCAGGGAACTGCGCGGCCGCACCGGCATAGCCAACTCCCTGCTGGCCTATAAACTCTACCGCGAACTTTTCTACAGCCCAGGGTTCAAGGCCACCGGCATACCGCCGCAGCGCATCCTGTGGGCCTCTACCAGCGTAAAGGACCCGGCCTACCGGCCTTCCTTGTACATGGAGGAACTGGCGCTGGAAGGTTCCGTGAACACGGCGCCCGAAGACGCCCTGGAGGCCTACTTCAGGGACGGGCGGGTGAACCGCGAACCCGTAGAGGCCCGCTGCGCCGCGGCCGAAAAGCACTTCGCCGCGCTGGCCGCCGCCGGCGTGAATTTCAACCGCCTCCTGGAAGACCTGGAAGCGGACGGCATAGCAAAATTCGAGCGTTCTTACGACGGGCTCCTCGCCCGCCTTGCCCGGCCCGCGGCCTGAATCCCGCAATAATGATACCTTTCAGGTATCTTTACGACGGGAAACCCGTTGACTGGACCACGCCAAAGTGGTATCCTTATCCCTGAGGGGAAAGCAACAAATCGTTTCCGGCAAACGCGGCCCCGGCCTTAACGGCCAAAGCCGCCAAACCGGGCATCCAAGCGCAAAGCCCTGCAGTAAAGATCTCCCGGAAGGCCCGCGCCTTCCAGGGGGCAGGCAGTACCGGCCGCCCGGCTGCCATAGTTACGGAGGAAAGCGAAATGCTTAAGTTAGCCGTGAAAAAGAACAACACCAACAAGACCGCCAAGACCCAGCCCATCGCCACCGAAGAGTACGTGGTAGTGGACTATCCGAAGAACCTGGAGACCATCACCTCCCGGCATTACTCGGTCCGCATAGGCTCCAGCGACTGCACGGGCGTGGACATTTCCGTCAACGACCAGCCGTGGCAGCCCTGCCGGCACTCGGTCGGCTACTGGTGGTTCGACTGGAACAACTTCCAGCCCGGCACCCACCAGCTGGTGGCCCGCATGCACAAGCGCAACGGCGAGTACCTGATCTCCAAGCGCCGCCGCTGCAAAGTCGTCTAAGAGTTTACAACGCAGCCGCAGCCGTCTTTACGTGGAGCCCCTCCGGGGCCCCGTAGAGGCGGCTGTGTCTTTAGGAGCGTTTTTGTACAATAGAGAGCATGAATAAAGCGCCGCGCTGCCCCCGCACCCGCATCCTGGCCACCCTTGGCCCGGCCAGTTCCGAACCGGCCGTGCTGCGCAAGCTCTACGCCGCCGGCCTGGACGCCGTGCGCCTGAACTTCTCCCACGGCACCAACGAGGAACACGCCGCCCGCGTGCGCCTGGTGCGCGCCCTTAACCGCAAACTGCGCCGTCATATCCTCGTTCTGCAGGACCTCAAAGGCAACCGCATCAGGGTGGGCCGCCTGAAGGCCCCGCTGGAACTCAGGAAGAAGCAGCGCGTGGTCCTCACACAGGGGCCCGCCGGCCGCGCCGGGGAAATTCCTTTCGATTACCGCGGTTCGCTCAAGGTCATAAAGAAAGGCCATTTCATCTACATCGACGACGGCAATATAGCGCTGGAAGTGAAAACCGTGGGCCGCGACGCCCTCGCCTGCGAAGTGGCGGCGGGGGGCGTGCTGAAAGAGCGCAAAGGCCTCAATATCCCGCTGGCGCACCTGGATTTCCCGCGGCTGTCCGCGGAGGACAAGGCGGATCTGGAATTCGGCCTGACGCTGAAGCCGGACTTCGTGGCCCAGTCCTTCGTCCGCGACCGGGCGGACGTGCTGGCCGTGGCCGGGCTGGTAAAGCCGGGCAACCCCGGCTGCAGGATAATCGCCAAGATAGAGTCCCGCGAATCCGTGGCCAACCTGGAAGAGATAGCCGACGCGGCCGACGGCCTGATGGTGGCCCGCGGGGACCTGGGCGTGATGTTCCCGCTTTGGGAAGTGCCCATGCTCCAGAAGCGCATCATAAAACTCTGCAACCGCCTCAAAAAACCGGTCATCACGGCCACCCAGATGCTGGAGACCATGACCGCCAGCCCGCTCCCCACCCGGGCGGAAGTGTCCGACGTGGCCAACGCAGTGCTGGACGGCACCGACTACGTGATGCTTTCCGCGGAGACCGCCGCGGGCCGCTACCCCGTGGAGGCCTTGCGCATGATGAACCAGGTGATAAAATACACCGAAGGCTGCCGGCGCTGACGCGCCCCCGAAGAACTCCCATGGCCATACTTCTCAGCTGTCAGAACCTTTCCAAGAGCTTCGGCTCCCGTCCCCTGTTCGAAGGCCTGTCCTTCGGCCTCTCCGAGGGGGAGCGCACCGGGCTTATCGGTCCCAACGGCGCCGGCAAATCCACCCTGCTTAAGATACTGGCCGGGGCCGAAACGCAGGACGCCGGGGAAGTGACCCCGCGCCGCGGTTTGCGCCTGGGCTACCTGCCGCAGCAGGACAGTTTCGCGCAGGCTCCCGCGGGCCGCACGGTACGCGACGAGATCCTGGAAGCCCTGGCCCAGGACGGGCTGGAGGAGCATGAGCGGGAGCGCCGGGCGGACGCGGGCCTGGCGGAGGCTGGCTTTACCGACCCGGCCCAGCAGGTGAACACCCTGTCCGGCGGCTGGCGCAAGCGCCTGGCCATCCTGGCGCAGAGCGTCAGGCGCCCGGACCTGCTGCTGCTCGACGAGCCCACCAACCACCTCGACATAGAGGGCGTGCTCTGGCTGGAGAGCTTCATAGACGCCCTCAGTTTCCCTTTCCTGGTGGTCACCCACGACCGCCGTTTCCTGGAGCGCGTCACCAACCGCGTGATAGAACTTAACAAGCGCTACCCCGAAGGCTACTTCAGCAGCACGGGCAATTACAGCAAGTTCCTGGAGAACCGCGAGGCTTTCTTCGACGCGCAGGCCTCGCGCGAAGACTCCATGCGCAACATAGTGCGCACGGAGATAGCCTGGCTGCGCCGGGGCGCCAGGGCCCGCATGACCAAACAGAAAGCCCATATCGACAGGGCGGGGGAACTGATAAAGGAGCTTTCGGAGCTGGAGTACCACAACGCCCAGAACCGCGCCGCCGCCCTGGACTTCACCGCCGGGGACCGCCAGGCCAACCGCCTCATCCACGCCGTAAAGATAGAGAAGAGCCTGGGCGGCCGCAAACTCTTCGGCCCACTCGACCTGACCCTGGGGCCCGGAGAAAAACTGGGCCTGCTGGGCGGCAACGGTTCGGGCAAGACCACCCTGCTTAAACTGCTGGCCGGCCAGCTGGCGCCCGACGGCGGAACGCTCAAGCAGGCCGAGGGGCTGCGGGTGGCCGTCTTCGACCAGCACCGCGCGCGGCTTAACCTGGACCACACCCTCAAGCAGGCGCTGTGCGGCCACGGCGAGCACGTATTCTACAAAGGCGCCGCTATCCACGTTAAGGGCTGGGCCACCCGCTTTCTTTTCCGGCCCGAGCAATTGGAGATGCCGCTGCGCCTTTTGTCCGGCGGCGAGCAGGCGAGGGTGCTGATAGCCGGCTTCATGCTGCAGCCCGCCGACGTGCTGCTGCTGGACGAACCCACCAACGACCTGGACCTGCAGTCGCTGGAGGTGCTGGAGAACAGCATGCAGGAGTTCCCCGGCGCCCTGGTACTGGTCACTCACGACCGCTACCTGCTCGAGCGCGTCAGCCGCCGGTTGCTGGCGCTGGACGGCCGGGGCAACGCCGGATTTTTCGCCGACCTCTCCCAGTGGGAAACCTGGATGGCGCAGCAGCGGGGGCAAGCCGGGCCTGAACCGCAAAAGCCGGCGCCCGGCGGCCCCTCCGCCAAAGAGACCCGCGAACTTAAAGCCGCCATCCGCAAACTGGAAAACGAAATGCAGACCGCCGAGCGCCAGGCGGCCCGCGCCCGCCAGGCCCTGGAAGACCCCGCCATCGCCACCGACTCCCTGGAACTGGCGGCCCGCCAGAAAAAGCTGGAAGAGGCCCAGGCCAAAGTAGACGTCCTTTTCACCCGCTGGTCCGAACTTCACGAATAGCCCGGGGCACAAGCCTCCCGCCGCTGACAAAAACCGCCATCTCCGACGGCGCGGCTCTCTCTCGATATTGTATAATTGAAGCAGGTTAGGGCTAACTTTCGAGGAGACATAATGAAATACTTCACTAAAATTTCCATAGCTTTCTATTTCCTGGCCGGCTTGCCGCTGGCGGCACTGGCCCAGGCCGGCGCAGATTCTCCCTGCGCGGTCTTCGATAAACAGGTGGCGTCAAAGAACCTCGCCGACGGGGCGGGGAAATGGGGGGAGACCGCCAAGGCCCTCGCCGCCGACCCGCTGGCCGCGCAACTGGGCCTGGATAAACTGACCTACGGCGCCAATAACCGCGCCTCCTACGATTTCGACCTCAAGATCGGCGACGACAGCCTGGAGCTGGAAGGGGACCTTTACTTCGACCCCGCGCCCGCCGCCGGCGCCCCCGCCGCCACCCTGCGCGCCAAGACCCAGTCCCGCACCAAGACGGACCTGGTGGAACTGGGCCAGCTGCGCGCCACCGCGGCCGAGCTGCACGCGGCGCTCTACAAGGAGGCCGGCGGCTACAAGCTCTACGCCCGGCTGGTGCCCTATTTCTCCGACCACAACAAGGAGCCCCGTCCCTGCATCATGCTCTCCAAGGGCAAGGAGGGGGTGGACTTCGCCGTGACCGGCGGCGGCCTGCTGCTCAAGGAAGTCTACCCGCCCGCCGCGCGCGTGAAATTTTTCGACCAGTTCGCCCTCAAGGGCATAGCCAAGCAGGGCCGTGAGATCGACGTGCTGGGCGCCGTGAACGGAAAGGACCTCAAGGCCGAGTTCGAGAACGGCCGCGACGGCCTGACAGTCACCGGCGGCGAACTGGTGGTTTCGGATTTCATCCCCGAGGCTGCCGACGCCCCTTTCCTCAACGGTTTCGCTTTCGAGAGCTTTACGCTCGCCGGCGGCAGCATGACCGTGACCGGCCTGCAGAACGGCAAGCGCCTCGCCGTCTGGCGCGGCGCCGACAAGAAGTCCTTCTCCGTAGAGGGGGACGACCTCAAGCTGGAGGATTTCATCCCCGCAGCGGCCAAGGTGCCCTGCGTTAACGGCCTGGCGCTCGACAGCGTGCTGGACCGCGACGGCCAGCTGGCCATGACCGGCAAACTCGGCGGCAAGGCCGTGGCCGTGGCCGCTTTCCCGGCGGAGAATAAGCTGGAACTGAGCGGGCCCGCGCTGAGCCTGCCCTCCTGCCTGCCGGCGTTCAACCTGCCTTTCTTCAAGCTTTTCAGCTTCGGCAACCTTTTCGCCTGGCCCGACCGCCTGGAGATAGACGGCACCGTGAACGGCAAGGACGTGAAGCTGGTCTGGATCTTCGCGCCCAATACCGTGACCGTGACGGGCGAGAGCCTGCGCCTCGACGATTTCATTCCCGAGGCCGCCAAGGTGCCTACGCTCAAGGGCTTCGCCTTCCTGAGCCTGGAATATTCCAAGGCCTCCACCCGGGTGCAGGGCACCGTGAGCGGCAAGGCCATGACCGTGACGCAGTCCAACGCCGACAAGACCTTTACCATAACCGGCGACAACCTGACCCTGGCCGATTTCATACCCGAGACCGCCGGCATTACTTACCTGAACCGCTTCACGCTGAGCAAGGCGCAGCGCCGCCCCGGCGGCGTGACCGTGGCCGGCGCCGTGGACGGCAAGGCCGTGACCGTGGAGAGCGACGAGGCGGCCAAGGCCTTCACCATTACCGGTGAAAGCCTGAAGCTCGCCGACTTCGTGCCCGAGGCCGCGCAGGTGCCCTTCCTTGATCTATTCGCCGTGGATTCCGTGCGCCGCTCGCCCGACGAGTTCCTGGTGACCGGCAAGGCGGCCGGCAAGGCCGTGACGGTGGACGACCACCTGTCCTCCAATATCTTCACCGTGACCGGCGCCGCCCTGAAGCTGCAGGATTTCTTCCCGGCCGCGGCCGAAATCCCGGCCCTTAACGCTTTCGCCTTCGAAAAGTTCACCCATACCGCCGACGCGGTGACCGCCGCCGGCCGCGTGAACAACAAGGCCGTGAGCGTGCAGAGCGGCCCCGGAGACGGGGAATTCACGGTAAAGGGCGACGCCCTGAAGCTGCAGGATTTCATACCGCAGGCGGCCAAGGTGCCCTACCTGGCCAACTTCGCGTTCCTCTCGCTTACCCGCGCCGCCGCCGTGCTGAAAGTCGAGGGCACGATCAACAGCAAGAACGTGACCGTGACCCTGGACAAGGCGGCCAAGACCTATACCGCCTCGGGCTCCGGCCTGCAGCTGGCGGACTTCGTGCCCGACGCGGCAAAACTGCCCTATCTCGCCCGCTTCGACCTGACCAAGTTGCAGGAGCGCCCCGACGGCGTACTGGTGGCCGGCGACGTGGACGGCAAGGCCGTGACGGTCGAGTATTTCCGGACCGACTCATCTTTCAAGGTGACCGGCGACGGGCTGCAGCTCAAGGACTTCGTGCCGCAGGCGGCCGGCGTCTCCTACCTCGACAACTTCAAGTTCGACTCGCTGCGCTACGCGGCCTCCGCGCTGACGGTGACCGGCCGGATCAACGACAAGGCCGTGACCGTGAAGAAGACCCTGGGCGCGCCCGACTTCTCCGTGACCGGCGACGACCTGAAGCTTACGGACTTCATCCCCGGCGCCGACCAGGTGCCCTGCGTGAGCGCCTTCGCGCTGGACAGCGTGCGCCGCTCCGACGCGGAGCTGGGCATAGCCGGCAAGGTGAACGGCAAGCCGGTGTCCATAACCGACTCTTTCTCCGACGAGAGGGTACAGATGACCGGCCCGGGCCTGAGCCTGCCCTCCTGCCTGCCGCTTTCGCTCAATATCCCTTTCCTGAAACTCTTCAGCTTCGAAGGCCTGTTCCACTGGCCTGACCGGCTGGAAGTGGACGGAACCGTGAACGGCAAGGACGTGAAAGTGGTGTGGGTGTTCGCCCCCAATACCGTGACGGTGACCGGGGACAGCATAAAGCTCTCCGACGTGCTGCCGGCCACGGCGCGGCTGCCCTTCCTGAACGGCTTCGCTTTCCTCGAGCTGGATTATTCCAAGTCCGAAACCTCGGTGAGCGGCACCATAGCCGGCAAGAACGTAGCCGTGACCAAGGACAACGCCTCGGAGTCGCTCAAGGTGACCGGCGACGCGCTCAAGCTCACCGACTTCGTGCCCGAGGCCGCGGGCCTGCCTTTCCTTAAGCAGTTCGCCTTCGACGCCCTGCTCTATACCCCGGCCGCCGTCACCGTGAACGGCAGCATCAATTCCAAGGCCGTAGCCGTGACCAAGCCCTTCGGGCCCGGCGCGGGCTTCACCGCCAAAGGCGAGGGCCTGACCCTCTCCGACATCGTGCCCGAAGCCGGCGGCCTCAAGGCCTTCGACCGGCTGGCCATAGACCTGGTCTCGGTCTCGCCGGCCGCCGTGGAAGTGGCCGGCAAGCTGGGCGGCAAGGCGGTGGCCTTCTCGCGCACCCGCGGCGACAAGCCGGTGTCCACCATCACGGCCGACGGCCTGACCTTGGGCGACATCTACGCCCCGCTGGCCGCCCTGCCCGCCGTGAACGCCGTACCCCTGGACAAGCTCAGTCTCGACGGTTCGTCCGTAGAGGCCGAGGCGCGCCTTAACGGCGTCAAAGTGGCGGTAGCCGCCCACGCCGACCAGGGAGACTCCGGCGCCTACGCCGCCATCTACTTCGACACTCTCGCCGCGGCCACCTTCATTCCGGCCGCTCAGGGCCACGTGGTCAACGACATAGCGCTGGAAAAAGCCATTTTCGTGGCGCAGCCCGCCGGCTCGCCGGCGCGCACCCTGACCGCGGCCGACCTGCCCGGCAGCCTGGCCAAACTGGCCGGCTGGGGGGGCAATGACAGCCTGCCGCTCGCCGAGGGCGTGAACTTCGCCGGCTGGCTCAACGTGGGCAAGTCGGGCTCGCTAGGCGCCGCCTTCCGCACGGCCGGCCTGCCGCCGGCCAATGTGCTGCTCAAGGGCACGCTCTCGCCCAATACCTTCAAGGGCATGACCGGCAAGTCGCAGGCCGCGGCCGCCTCGCTGTCCGAGGCGGACAAGCAGGCCCTGCTCGCCGGGCTGAACCTGTCCGTGCCGCTGCCGCTGCCCCCGCTGCCGGCCCTGGCCGGCATGGTGACCGTACGCGGCCCCGCCATACTCTCCATCGGCGGCGACGCCCGGGCCAAAAGCTCGCTCTGGGCCCGCGTGCCTCCGGCCATAGCCGCCTCCAAACCGGCGGGGGACCTGGACGTCTCCCTGCAGTTCGGGCTCGACGTGACCGGCGCCGGCATTAACGAGAAGCTGGACGCGCTGGTAAGCCTCGACAAGGGCGCGCGCCCGGGCTACAGTCTGCTCGCCGTCTACGAAGGCGCCTGGAAACAGCCCTTCGGCATCCAGGGCCTGACCCTCGACAACGGCGGTTTCGAGTTCAGCCTCGAGAAGAGCGCAGACGCCTCTAAAAGCGGACTAGGCTTCTTCGCCACGGCCCAGATCGGCGCCAAGAACGTGGCCGTGACCGCCCAGCTCAAGCGCGATAACGGCAAGCTCTCGCTGGAGTACTTCCAGCTGGACGGGCAGTTCCGGCCCGGCGATTTCCCCGGCGGCAAGAACATCCCCTACGGCGACAAGTTCGAGCTGGACCAGCTCAAGCTTTCCCCGAAAGGCATAGAAGCCAAAACCGTCATAGCCGGCAAAAAGGTGGACGCCTACCTGTTCGACGCCGGCGGCCCCGGGACCCCCAACTGGATCTTCGCGGCGGCGCAGAAGAACTTCAACGTGACGGAGCTGCTGCCGGCCGCCAAGGCCATAAAGCCGCTGGCCGCCATGACCATCCCCGACGCCGCGCTGATAGTCTCCGAAAAGGGACTTAAGAACGCCGACCGCAACTCCCTCGGCGTTATAGCCAAGGACCTGTTCGACCGCATCCTCGGCAAGTCCGCCGTGAAGCTCAACGTCCCCGACGGCATCAGCGTGCTGGCCGGCTTCGACGCCGACGCCATGGGGCCGCTGGGCCGCGGCCTGCGCGGCATCGGCGTGCACGACGACGCCGTGGTGATGGGCGCCGTGACCGGCGTCTTCGCCGGCAATCCCGGCGTGATGCTCTCCATAACCATGGACAACCCCGGCGACCCCAAGGGGCTGCCGAAGAAAGTCGTCAGCTTCAAGCCCGGCGTGGCGCCCGCCTATTTCATCCAGTGGTCCGGCACCGAGCTGGACGCCGGCCTCAAGCTGCCGCTGCTGGTGCGGGCCGGCAAGGAAACCCTCTCCATGGACGCCGACCTGGAACTCAAGTTCGCCGACAGCGGCGTGGGCGTGAAGGTACTGGCCGCCATGGACGGCAGCTGGCGCCAGCCCTTCGGTATAAAGGGCCTGATACTTAAGAACGTAAAGCTGGACCTGGCCGTGAACGAGACCGGCGAGGTACAGGTCGGTTTCGCCGGAGACCAGCTCTTCGGCCGCTGCGCCAATCCCAAGTCCCAGGACTGCCTGGACCTGGACAT
Organism: Elusimicrobiales bacterium; assembly: GCA_023701245.1. Lineage (GTDB taxonomy): Bacteria > Elusimicrobiota > Elusimicrobia > Elusimicrobiales > UBA9959 > UBA9959. Next base: position 24,760 of record JAMPXK010000019.1, read on the forward strand.
AGCCATGAGCGTGAAGATCCCGCTCGAGGACGGCCTGCCCGACGGGGTCGCCTTCGCGGGCCGGACGCCGCGCCTGGGCCTGGCGTCGCTCCTGGACATCACCGAGGGCCTCACCGGCGCCCCCGCCGGCAGCTATATCTCGCAGCCGGCGCCTTTCTTCGAGATCAAGAACGCGCAGCTGGCCTTCGCCACGCCCGGCGCCTCCGACCCGCAGCTGGGCCTGGTGGGCGAGGGTTTCGCCTTCGCCGGCACCTTCGTATTCATGAACCGGGAGCTGGGGAAGGTGAAAGGCTCCGGCGGCCCGTCTGGTACCGCCGTAAAGGGGACCATCGCCGACCTGGACCTGGATATCATCAAGTTTACCGGCAACAGCATAGACTTCGCCATGGGGGCCAACCCGCGCTACGCCATAGACTCCAACGTGAACCTGCTGGGCACGCCGCAGAAGGTGAAGCTCGACATCAAGCCGCCTTTCTTCCAGTTCGACCTGACCGAGCGGCTCGGCGCTTTCGGCCAGGCCCTGCTGACCGTTCGCATGGACGGCTTCGACCTGAAGAAGGGCACCTTCGACAAGAACGCCGGCATCAGCGTGACCGGCGTCTTCCAGTCCACCCTGGTGCCGTGGATGAAGGACGAGGTGAAGAAGGGCGTGGAGGAACTGCGCGACACCGCCCGGGCCAAGTTCGACGAGGACACCAAGGCGCTCCGGGACGCCCGGGCCAGGGTGGACGAGATAAACGACAAGATAGAGAAGATCAAACAGGAGGACCAGAAGGCCAAGGACCGCGCCGAGGAGGCGCTGGAATCCGCCCGCCGCCGGGTCAACTCCCTGCAGGACAAGTACGACCACGAGGAGCACGAGGCCCATCACTGCGGCTCCAGGTGGACCCACTGGGCCTGCTCGCCCGGCTGGCGCATAGCCGCCGGCGCCACCTGGGTGGTGCTGGAAGTAGCCAACGGCGCTCTGACCGCCGCCGAGAAGGCCGTGGCCGCGGCCTCCAACCTGGACCCGCGCATAGCCGTGCTGATAGCGCAGCGCGACGTGGAGCGGGCCGCCCTTTCCGTGGCCGAGGCCGTGGTGAAGGTGACCGAGGAGATAGAGGATTTCGTGCTCAAGGAACTGGAAACCGTGCTCGAACGCGCCGTCTCCAGCATGCCGCTCGAGATAGACGAGGCGGTGATAGTGGGTGACCTGCGCGACATGGTCACGCATAACGACCCCATGGTGCTGGACATGAAGTTCAAGATCGCCGGCGCCCCCATGCACGAGTTCTTCGCCGTGAAGGTGCCCGACAGCCCCGAGAACGCGGAGTTCGACACCACCTCCTTCGCGCTGCTCCCGGCGCTGGCGCTGGACAAGCTGACCGAGGCCGCCCTCAACAAGATCTCGCCCAAGGCCTCGCGCTGGGTGCATTCGCATATCGCCACCAAGCTCGCCGCCGCCAACGAGAAGGTGCGCGCGCAGGTGGAGGCGGAAGAAGAGAAATACGCCAAGGTGCTGGCCAGCTTTGAGAACGGCACGGCCAAGTACCGCAAGGCCTTCGAGGAGCAGAGCGACGAGCATCTGTCTCTGGTGGAGGCCTACCAGGTCAGCGACACCATGCCCGACAGCCTGGAGTATTCCAACATCTACCTGGCCATCGGCCACAGCAGCCACTGCCTGGGCGTGTCCAAGGACGGGCTCAGCGTGATACAGATGCCCTGCAAGGACGCCGACAACGAGATGTGGAGCACCGTGCGCCTGGCCACCGACACGGCCAAGGGCTACGTGCAGCTCAAGAACAAGGGGCTCTGCCTCAAGGCCCGCAACGGCGACAAGGCGGACAATTTCGAGCCGCTCATACTCGCCCAGTGCGACAGCAACGACCGGCACGAGCAATGGAAGGTCCACTCCTCAGACGGCTTCTACGACGAGATCGTGAACCGTTTCGCCCAGAAGTGCCTGCACTTCAACAAGGAGGACGCCAACCCGGAGAGCGCCTACGCAGTCTGGGCCGGCTGCTACGGGGCCGACAGCCAGACCTTCCGCGATATCACCGACGCCGAGAAGCCCACCTGGCACAAGGTGAACGCCATGGTGCGGGCCGGCAACGGCCTCTGCCTGGACGTGGCCGAGGACGCCGAGAACACCGCCGCCGTGACCCCGGACAAGAAGGAGCTCAAACTGCTCGCCGCCAAATGCGGCGCGGCCAGCGAGCGCTTCAACTTCATAGAGGAAGTGGACGGCGACATCCGCCTGGTGCACGCCGAGACCGGCCTCTGCGTTTACCCGCAGGAAAAGGCCCAGACGCTGGCCCTGCGGGCCTGCGACAGGGGGGAGGACATGTTCTGGCGCCTCAACGACGTGGCCGGCGCCTCGGACCAGTTCTTTAACCCGGTCCGCAATTCTTGTATGATACTACCGGCGCCTCCGAAGGGCGTTACCCAGGACGCGCAAGCGGGCCTGGCGGACTGCAGGACGGTCCCCAACGACGCGACTCTCATGGACTTCGTGAAATGAAAAAAATAAACGCCTTCCTCATAACCCTGGCGCTGCTGGCGCCTTCCTTCTCCGGCTGCGCTTCCGGCGCCGCCGCCCGCCGGCCGCGGCTGGACCCGGCGGTGGACCGCATGCTCGCCGAAGCCTCTAAAAAGCCTTCCGGCAAGACCGCGGCGGACGCGGCGGCCGGCATCAAGGCCCTGCGCAAGGGCCGCTACTCCGAGGCGCAGAAGCGCTTCGAGGCGGGGCTGCGGCTGGACCCGGAGAACGGCAGCCTGCACTTCCTCAACGGCCTTTCCTACCACCTGCGCTCGCTCTCCGGAGATCAGGGCATGCTGCAGCTGGCCGAGTCCGGCTACGCGCTGGCGCTGCGCTTCGACCAGGACAATTACTGGGCCTCCTACTTCCTGGGCCACGTGTACTTCGCCCAGAAGCGCTACAAGGACTCGCAGAACCAGTTCTCCTATGCCCTGCTCTACGCCCCCGAGGACGCAGACTTCCTGCGCGGACTCGCGGTGGCCTCCTACTACGCGCAGGACCTGGAAGCCGGCGGCTGGGCGGCCGAGAAGGCCGTAAAGCTTGAGCCCGGCCGGGCCTCCGGCTGGCGCGCCGCCGCTCTGCACCGAGCGGCCCGCGGCGACGCCAAAGGCGCGGAAGAAGCGCTGGCGGAATTCACCGGGCTTTCCAAGAAGGACCCCGGCGCGGCGGGCGAGTGGACCGCCAAGCGCCTGGCCGCGCGGGTGGCCGACTGGAAAGCTTTCCATGAGCGCAACCCCGAGCCCGGCAAGACGGCCGGCAGCGTTTTCGGCGGGGCCACCCAGGCCGAGGGCAAGCCCGTAGACCTGGGGGATGGCGGCGACAATTACGACGGCGAAGAGGCCGCGGCCACGGCCGCGCTGACGGACGACACCGCCGGCGGCAAGCCCGCCAACCCCAACGCCCCCAAGATGGCCCTGGTGGACGTGGTGATCCTCAGCAGCGAGGAGAACCGCAGTCAGTCCAAGGGCGTCAACCTGCTGGCCGGCCTCAAGGCCACCCTGACCGGCACCCTGTACGGCTACAAGTGGACCTCGGCGCGCGGCAGCGGCGGCACCTCGGGCCGGGCCTCCACCATCTCGCCCACCTTCACCCTGGACGGCCTGGACTACAACCTGAACATCTGGAACGACGGCGTGAATAAAGCCGAGGTCCTGGCGCGCCCCTCCCTGCTGGCGGTGGAGAACCAGACCTCGCAGTTCTACTCCGGCGCCGAGCTGCACGTGCAGCTCAACAGCAACAACTCCGACGGATCCCTGGTGAACGTGCCGGTGGGCATCAACCTGTCGGTCACGCCCACCTTCCTGGACGACGAAACCGTGCGCGTCAAGGTGCACGCCGACCGCAGCTTCATAGAGTCGCGCAACGAAAAACTGGGCTTCTCGGCCTTCTCGCAGACCTCCAAGACCTCGGTGGACGCCACCGCGGTGCTGCGCTTCGGCGAGACCCTGATCCTGAGCGGCCTCTCGGAGAACGAGACCTCTAGGGGCAAGAGCGGCGTGCCGATACTGCAGAGCATCCCGATAGTGCAGTGGTTCTTCTCCAACAAGAGCCAGTCCGAGACCAAGAAGTCAGTGCTGATACTTCTGGCCCCGCACAAAGCGCGCCGCGCCAGCGAGCACATGACCCCCGCCGAGATCAGGGAATACAAGAAGGCCGTCAAACACGGCCAGCAGGCGGTGGACCACCTCAAGGCCCTGAAAAAGAAGGAAGGCGTGGCCGGTAAGGACAACCTGGACGCGGTCTTCGAACTGCTCTCCGGCAACAAGTTCTACCGCGAGTTCCAGAGCGGCGACCTGCGCCTGGACGAGTGGCATAATTCCGACAGCCTGGCCGGCTCGCTCAAGCGCGTGCTGGGTTTCTTCTGGTACTGATGACCGCCCTGCTGCCGCTGCTGCTGGCGTTCGCCGGTCCCGCCCTGGGCGGGACCTTCGAGTTGCGCGACGCGGTGGCGGCCGCCGCGGAGGCCGCAGGCCCCGCCGTGGTGACGGTGACCGCCGGCCCGGCGGAACCGGCCGAAGATCCCTACGCCGCGCTCTTCTCCGACGCCGACCTGCCCGCAGAGACCGGCTCCGGGGTAGTAATAGACCCCGCCGGCCTGGTGCTCACCAGCGAACATGTGGTGGGGAACGCCGGCGAAGCCTGGGTCATTTTTTCCGACGGCAAAAAACTGAAAGGCCAGGTGACCGCAAGGGATAAGGACACGGACCTGGCCCTGATAAAACTCTCCGCCCCCGCGCCGCTGCGCGCGCTGCGCTTCGCAGAAATCGCCCCGCGCGCCGGCGACTGGGCCGTGGCCATAGGCCGCCCTCACGGCGCCGGCCTGGTGGTAACAGCGGGCGTGGTGTCCTCGCCGCGCCGCCGCGTGCCTTACGGCAAAGGCAGCTTCCGCACCGCCCTGCAGACCGACGCCGCCATAAACCCCGGTAATTCCGGCGGCGCCCTGGTAAACCTGGAAGGCGAACTGCTGGGCCTGCCCGCCGCCGCATACTCGGCAGCCGGCCCCTACGCAGGTCTCGGCTTCGCCGTCCCCGCCGCCGCCGCCCGCGCCTTCCTCCAAAAGCACCGCTGACCGCGACACGTCACCCGCAAGTTATCCTCGTCGAAGAAAGCCTGCCTTAGGCCTAAAGGCCTATTGTGGAGGGGGCCCGTGGTTCCTTGCGGCGTCAAGGGGCAGGGGCTACAATATGCCATGACCTAGCGCTTTTGGATAAAGGAGGGTATATGAAGACCATTCTCGCGGCGATCATCCTGGCTCTCACGGTTCCGTACCCTCTTAAAGCGGAGATAAATTTCGACTCCGCTTCCGGGGATATCCTCCCCGGCCTGAGCGAATACAGCCGCATAGGCGCGCCGGTCCCGGCTCCCGAGATGGTGCAGGAGGAGCCGGAGGGCTGCACCAGTTTTTCCGTGGAGAGCGCGATGCGCCAGATCCCGGTCTACGACCAGCGCGTCGGCGGCGACGACAATTCCGACAGCAACAGCTGTTACGCGGTGGTAGCCGCCCATATGTTCGACCATTGGGCCCTGGGCCGCGGCGGCAACACCGAACTTATTTCACCGCTGATGCTGTCCGCTGCAAGACGGCAAGCCAGGGGCGAGACCGGGCCGTGGAAAGACCAGTCGCCTGACGGCGGAGACGAACTTGAAGCGAATGTCCTGCTGAGCATGGCCCAGGAAGGCGCCTGCACCCTGGGCGTAACCGCCGGCAGCCGCCAGTCCCTTTCCGTGGACGAAGAACTGCAGCTGGCCTCGGCCGGCAGGCCGGGCGAACAACTGCGCGGCCGGGAAGGTTTCGCGGCCGCCGCGCAGCCGGAGGTCCAGAGAAGCATTTCCTGCAGGGCGGTCCCGGTACGGTCCTTCAAGCCGCTCTACGCAAGCAGGCCCCGGCAGGCCAATGGCCAGCGGCGCGCTTTCAACCTGCAGGAGTTCCGCGGCTTCTTTGCCCGCAATACGGCCAACCAGCCCGTAGCTATCAAGGCCCGCTACTATACCATCTTCGGCGACGGTAAAGACGCCGGCAGCCCGCACTGGGCCCTGGTTATCGCCCGGCAGATGCGGGAAGGGCGCTGCCAGTACCAGGTACGCAACTCTATGGGCGCCGATACGCCCCTGGTCTGGGTGGACGAGATAAGGCTGCAGCATGCCGCCGCTTCCCTGGCGCTGCTGACGCAGTAGGTTTCAAACCGCCCAACTAAGTCGTTCCTGATAAACACAAAGGCCCCGCGGAACTTCGCGGGGCCTTTGCATTCCTGCCCTTATTCTATAAACCGGCGGCCCGACGCCCCCTGAAGTACTTATCCGCTTCCACCACGGCTACAACCGTAGCGGCGGTAAGTATGATTCTTATCCACTGTGCCTCCGTAAGCGACGTGGTGTGGAAGATCCGCTGCATGTTGGGTTCGTAGATGACCAGGATCTGCGCCACCAGCGCCCCCAGCATGCTGAAAGCCAGGAACGGGTTGGACAGCGGGTTGATGCGGAAGACGGACCGTGTTTCCGAGCGGGAGTTCCACAACTGGAAGAACTGGAAAAAGACCATGGTGGTCATGGCTACGGTGCGGCACACCTCTATAGGCAGGCCCTCGGCCTGCGCCAGCTTGAAGTTATACAGCACACCCAAGGCTATCAGCGCGCCCACGAGCAGCGTGCGCTGCAGCATCACCCGGGAGAGGATGCCCTCCTTCGGATCGTTGGGGGGCCGCTCGTAGACAGAGGGCTCGGCCGGCTCGAAGGCGAGCGCCAGGTCCTGCAGGCTGTTGGTCACTACGTTTATCCACAGCAGCTGGATCGCCGTGTACGGCAGCGGCAGGCCCGCGGCCATGGTGACGAAGATGGACAGCACGGCGGACAGGCCGGTAGGGATAAGGAAGAACACCGCCTTGCGGATATTGTCGAACACCACCCGGCCTTCCACCACGGCGTTGTAGACGCTGGCGAAGTTGTCGTCGGTGACGATCATGTCCGCGGCCTCTTTGGCCACGTCGGTGCCGGTGATGCCCATCGCGGCGCCTATGTGCGCAGCCTTCAGCGCGGGGGCGTCGTTAACGCCGTCGCCGGTGACGGCCGCTATCTCGCCGCGTTTTATCAGCTGCGAGACGATGCGCAGCTTGTGCTCTGGCGCCACCCGCGCGTAGATGGAAACGTCCTTGACCGCCTCATAAAGCTGCTCGTCGCTCATGCCCGAAAGCTCGCGGCCGGTGATAACGCGGGCCTCGCCGCCGCCTATGCCGAGCTCACGGCCTATCGCGCGGGCAGTGATGGCGTGGTCGCCGGTGATCATTACCGGCCTGATGCCGGCCCGGCGGCAGCCGCTGATGGCCTCCAGGGCCTCGGGACGGGCGGGGTCTATCATGCCCTGCAGGCCGGTGAATTCCAAGCCTTTAAGATCTTCCCGTTTCAACGCCGCGCCGGCGGGGAGGGTCTTCTGCGCGGTCATCAGCACGCGCATACCAGAGGCCGCCAGGTCCTCGGCCGCCGCCACCGCGCTCTTCCTGGCGTTTTCGTCCAAGGCGCACATATCGGCCACGAACTCCGGCGCGCCCTTTACCAGCAGCAGCGCCCCGTCCTTGTCGGTGTGCAGCGTGGCCATGTAGCCGTACTCGGACTCGAAGGGCAGGATGGCCAGCTGCGGGCGCAGTTGTTTCTCCTCGTCGGCCCGCAGGCCGCCCTTGGCCGCCGCCACCAGCAGGGCCGCCTCGGTAGGGTCGCCGTTAACCTTCCAGGCGCCCTCTTTTCTATATAGCGAAGATTCATTGCAGAGCAGGCCGGCGCGCAGCACCTTCTCCAGGCGCTCGCGCCGCTCCGGGGAGCAGGCCTCGCCGCAGAAGATCTCGCCTTCCGGGTCATAGCCGGTGCCCGAGACCTGGTAGAGTTCCTTGCCGTCGTAAACCGCCCTTACGGTCATCTCGTTGCGCGTCAGGGTCCCGGTCTTGTCCGAACAGATCACCGTGGTGCTGCCCAGCGTCTCTACCGCGGGCAGCTTGCGGATAATTGCGCCCCGCTTGGACATCCGCGTCACGCCTATGGCCATGGCGATGGTAACCACTATTGGCAGCCCCTCGGGAATGGCGGCCACCACTACGGCTATTACCGTCATGAACATCTCGCGCATGGACTCGCCCTTGGCCACACCCAGCGCGAAGATGAGCACACCTGCCGCCAGCAGGCCCAGGCCCAGCGTTTTGGAGAAACTCTCGAATTTTTTCTGCAGGGGGGTAATAGAGGAGTCCGTTTCCTGCATCAGCCCCGCGATGGCGCCTATTTCGGTGGCCACGGCGGTGCCGGTCACCACGGCCCGGGCCCGGCCGGACACTACGGCCGTACCCATATAGAGCATATTGAGCCGGTCGCCTATCTGGGCTTTAGCGTCCGTGAGCGCGTCGGCGTTCTTGTCGGCCGGCAGCGATTCACCGGTGAGCATGGCCTCTTCTATTTTAAGGTTATCGGCCCGCAGCAGGCGTGCGTCGGCCGGCACCTTGTCGCCGGAGGCCAGTAATATCACGTCACCTGGCACCAACCCCGCGGCCGGCACCTGCGTTTCCGACCCGCCGCGCAGCACGCGCGCAGCGGCCACCACCATTTTTTTCAGGGCCTGTACGGATTTCTCGGCCTTGTACTCCTGGTAGAAGCCGATAGCGGCGTTGAGCAGCACTATGAAAACTATTACGGCAGCGTCGGAAACTTCCTTCAGCAGCAGGCTCACCAGCGCCGCGCCCAGCAGTATCCAGTTCAGCGGGCTGCCGAACTGGGACAGGAAGATCTTCAGCGGGCCCGCGCCCGCTTTCTCGGGCAGGGCGTTGGGGCCGTACTCGGCCAGGCGGCGCGCGGCCTCTTCCGGGCTCAGGCCTTTATCCGAGGACCCCAATTCCAAAAGGGTCTCGGCCGCGGTCTTAAGATGCCATTCCTGTTTCATTAATCTTCTCCGTTGCCCAGGGATTTACTTGCTGCAGTTCAGATGCGCGCGTTTTATATGCACATAGCCGAAAGCCAGGGACGCCAGCAGTGCGGCCAGGCCCAGCAGGGCCAGCCCGTTGAGTTCCTTTATGTCAAGGATTATGACTTTCCTGGCGATGGCGATAATGGCCACGACCATCACCACCTCAACGTGCACCACATGCTCGCGCATATAGGCCCGCATGGTTTCCAGCAGTTCGATACCCAGCAAAACCAGCAGGAAGAGCCCGAACACCTCGAGCAGTTCCGACCCCTGCAGCATCAACTTGCTGTAGAGGATATCTTTCAGGAGCGTCACCCCAAGATTTGCGGTGGAGGAGAGAATGGCTATAGCCAGCAGGCCGGCGAGAGTATAGACCACAACTTTCTCGAACAGGTTCAGGAAATTAAGCATAATGACATCCGTCCTTTTTTAGTCGTTCTAAAACCTTGTGCCTTAAAAGCCAGGCTCCCGGAGCGGCGCGCAGAATTACGCCGCCGTAGGCAGCGAGAAATAAAAGCGGGCGCCCTTGCCGGCGTCGCTCTCCACCTTCAGGGCGCTGCCGTGGGCCTCTATGAACTCCTTGGAGATCTTAAGTCCCAGCCCTGTCCCGGCCGCGGTCTTCTTGCCCTGCTGGGTCCGGTAGAAGCCCGAGAATATCGCTTCGAGCTCCCCGGAAGGAATGCCTATTCCGCTGTCGCGCACCGAGATCTCAACATGGTCCGGCCGGCCCTCCTCCCTGCGCAGCGACACCTCCAGCTCTCCGCCGGCAGGAGTATACTTTATGCCGTTGGTTATCAGGTTAACCAGGGCCAGGGAAATAGCGTCGGGGTCGCAGACCACGGGGATGACGGTTTCGGGGAAAGTCGTTTTAAGGCTTATTTTTTTCTCTTCCGCCAGGTACTGGACGTAGGCCAGGGCCTCGCGGGCAAGTTTGCGGAACTCTATTTCCCTGGTCTGCAGTTTAAAACTGCCGGACTCCAGCCGTGCCTTGTTGAGGAAAGTCCTGACGGTCTGGGCCATATTCCTGTTCGTCTGGGTAAGGATACCGTAAAATTTCTCCCGTTTAGGGTCTATTGGAGCCGGCTCATCCTCCTGCAGCAGCGAGGCCGCCAATTGCACGCTGACCAGCGAGTTATTAAGTTCATGGCTTACGATAGAAACCATTTCGGAGTTGGTCTGGGCCAGCTGCTGCTCGTGCAGCATGGCCTTTTTCAGCCTGGACATCGCCGCGGCGCCCGACAGGAAAAAGAGGAAGCGCACCAGGGTATTCCAGTAAGGCAGCAGCGGGTGGCTATACACATGGGCGTGCACAAAATTATCCATCACGAACCAGAGCGAGGCCCCGAGCGCGGAAAACGCCGCCCCGGCCCGGAAATCCAGCCGCCAGGCCGCGAAGGCCGCCGGAACCAGGTAGAAAAAAGAGAAATTCACCTCCGGCCCGCTTAGAAAGTCGACCGAGGCGATCAGGGCCAGAACTATCAGCGCTGCGAAGAAACTTTTTGTTTTTGACATACACGACTCCCCTTGTAAAAATTATACAACTTCCAGACCCGCGCCGTGCCTGTCTTCAGACGCAAAACAGGCCGGTTAATCACCCCTGATCACCCGGGTTTCAGCGCAAGCCAATTTGCTAAAATATAAGCTCTGGCACCGACGAATACCGGGAGGACATATACTATGAAGAAAGCCAATACCTGCGGTTGCGCGTGCGGCCGTCCCCAAAAATCACTTGAATCCCCTGCCGACGCAATTATGGCCATCTGCGTCCTGGCGCTTGCCAGCGACGGCAAGGTGGGTAAGCGCGAGCTTGAACGGATGGACCATATGCTGATAATGAGCCCGCTTTTCTCCGGAGTCAAAAGCGCCCGGGAATACGCCGCCTGTGTGGCCGAAGCGGTGGAGGGAAAAGGGCGGGGCGAGGTGATCTCCGAGGCCGCCGCGCTTCTTTCCGCCCGGCTGGCCGAAACGGCCTACGCCTGGGCCGTGCAGATGGCCCTGGCCGACAGCAAGACGGTTTCTCCCGAACACAAATTCCTTTCCGAGATCCGCAAGGCGCTCGGGATCCACGGTGTACTGGCCGGCAAGATAAACGCGGTGACGGCGATCCTGAACCGGGCCAAGTAAGCAGAAGCGGGCAGGCAGCGGGGACACATTAGATGCTAACACTGGAAACCTGGGAGATGCTGAGCTACGTGGTGACGGTGATCGGTCTGCCGGTCGCCATCGCCGTGTTCGTTTTCGAGCAGCGCAAAGAGCGCGAGAACGAAGAGGACGAAGTCTACCAGTCACTTTCCGACAATTACCAGGAGTTCCTGAAGATCGCCCTGGCCAACCCCGACCTGCACCTTTTCGCGGAAGGCAAAACCGCCGAACTTACCCAGGAACAGCGGGAACGCATGGCCATAATCTTTGAAATGCTGGTCTCCCTGTTCGAGCGCGCGTACCTGCTGCTCTACGAGGAGCGCATGACCCAGATGCAGGCGCGGCGCTGGTCCTCCTGGGAAGATTACATGCGCGACTGGTGCCGGCGCCAGGATTTCCGGGCGGCACTCCCGGCCCTGCTGCGGGGGGAAGACCCGGAGTTCGCCGCGTACCTGGAAAAACTCGCGGCGAGCCAGGCCTAAGACCCGGCCCTGCCGATGTAGGCTTCCAGCAGTTTGTTGCGGCGGGTCTTGCGGACCAGTATTTCCAAACCCTCCAGTTTCAATATTTCGCTGCCCTTGGGCGATCTGCCGATCTTTTTCCCGACCCAGGCGGCCAGCCTATCGGCATCGTCCGGCACGGGCAGTTGCAGTTTCCCGTAGATATCCTTTATCTTCGCTGCCCCGCCGGCTATCAGCCCGCTGCCGCTGGGATAAAGATGCGCCGGCAGGCGGTCGTATTCGTCGCTGATGCCTCCGGTAAGCTGCCTGATGATATCCTGCACCGCAAGCAATCCTATGATCTTGCCGCCGCTCTCCGTAACAACGGCCATGTGAACGTTGCCTTCTATCATTCTCTGAAGCGCCTCGGAAGCCGTCACAGCGCAATCTATCTTCTCGATAGGCCGGACAATAGAGGACACCGAGGCGGTCGCCGCGCCCATTTTAAGCGCGGTTACGATATCCTTGAAATTCACATAGCCCTTTATATTTGCCGGCTCATTCTCCGCCGCCGTCACAGGGAACCGCGTATGCAGGTCCATATGCGCCCTAAGGAGCGCCTCCTGCAAAGAACAGGTGATCGGGATGGATGAGATCATTGAGGGAGGAATAAGCAGATCTTTTACGCTTTTCAGCGAAAGCTCGGCCGCCGAAGAGACTATCCGCGCCTCCATCGGGCCTATCAGTTTCTGCTCCAGAGCGCTCACCGCCGCCAGCCTCATCTCCTGTATCGCCGTCGGCTCGTCGGCGGCGATCCCGGGAGACAGCGCCCGGCTGGCGAACCTGACCGCGGTGTTAGTCAGATATTCCATCGCCTTGATCAAGGGAGAAACGCCTACGAACAGGAACCGCATGAAAGGCGAGAGCCTGAGCAGCACGAGTTCCTTGTTCTCTATCGCGAAGATCTTGGGGACCAGCTCCCCGAAGATGATGGTTATCGCGCTGAGCGGCAGCACCAGGGTGGTAAGCGACATGAATTCGGCCATCGCGTCGCTGACTCCCAGCTCCCTGACCAGGAAAGGGGAAAGGGCTTCATCTATGCCGGCGCCGCCGGTGGCCGCGGCGACAGCTCCGAATAAGGTGATGCCAAGCTGTATAACCGACAGCGCGCCCGCCATCCGTGTTTTCATGAACAGGGCGGACTCCGCGCCTTTCGCGCGCAATTTGCCCAGCTCGGTAAGCCTCGCCTTGGAAACGGACGCGAGCGCCATCTCATAGGCCGCAAAGAACGCGTTAAAGACCAGCATGGCCGCTATAATGGCAATTTCGTACATACCGGTATCTTAGAATATTGGAGGGCTTTACTTCATGCTATAGCCCGGGTCCACGAACGCCCTGTAAGCCTGCGGCGTCAGCGCCGCCCAGTTATACCTGTTTGAAGAATTCCACAACACCCAGCTGTCGAGCATATTGAGCCGCGCGGCGATAAGCTGGGCGCGCACCTCGTGCGGGCCGTACTGCCAGCCCATGTTGAAATCCTGCAGGTAGGGGCGCAGCTTGGCGTAATCAGGACCCAGGCGCTTCAGCGCGTCCTTAAGCCCCCGGTCGATAACTTTATAGGGCTGGCTGTTCGGGTGCTTGAGGTTGTATTCCCCGGGGTAATAATGGGAGGGATACATCATCGGATAGACATAATCCACGTTCCTGGCCATGGTCTTTATATCCTGGCCTATGCCCATGTCGTCTTTGGCGGTGGTGGTAAGACCGAAGACGTCTACGGAGATCTTCACCTTGTAAGGCTTAAGCCTGCCGCGCGCGTAAACCAGGAACTCCTCCAGGTTCGCTATGGCGTTGCCGGCATTGTGCGGCCTGGCGTAACGGCAAAGCGAGGTTTTGCCTTCGGTGGGGTAGCGGATATAGTCGAACTGGACCTCGTCGAAGCCGAGCTTGGCCGCCCGCTCCGCCACGTCCAGGGTGTAAGTCCAGACCTCCTTGTTGTAGGGATCCAGCCAGGTGGCGCCGTTGTTGGCGCGCCAGGCGCCGCCGGAGGGCGTGCGCACGGCCAGGTCATTGCGGGCCAGCGGCAGCACCTTGTCCTTGAAGACCACTACGCGGGCCACCGTATAGAGGCCGGCCCGCTTAAAATCCTCCATCATCTCTTCCGGCTTGGCTATGGCGGGCGCGTAAGCGCCGTATTTATGGGCCTTCTCCACCCCCGGGATATAGACTTTCCCGTCCACTTCCTTTATGGCCACGACCACCGCGTTAATGACGGACTCTTCGATCCTGGCGATCAGTTCGCGGCGCAGTTTCCTGGAGCCCGAACCCCAGGCGCTGAGGTGTACGCCACGCACGGCCTTTTCGGACAGTATCTGGCGGCGGATGGCCGTGGTGGAGACCTCTATGGCGCCTGAAGCCGCGCCGGCCGCCGCCGGCAGGAGCGCCAGAAGACAGATCACGGCGCCGGCCATCATCTGGCGCCCTTCCCGTCTTTTATCAGATAAAGCTTGCCGTCCGCGATGCGGTAGAACATCGGCACCACTTTTATTTTCGGGTATTTAACGCCCAGCCGCCTGGCCTCGGAACAAACGAAAATTATCTCGTTGCCGATCTCGAAGTGGGGGGCATTCTCATTGAAGTGGTCCATCGCCTCTTTGGGGGACCAGCCGGCGCCTTCCACCAGGCCGGAGATGAAGGCCTTGCGCCTGGCGGACAGGTCGACCATACCGCACCCGTCGTGGGCGATCAGGGCGATATGCCGGACCCCGCCGATAGCGACGGCGTAGGAAACCTTGAATTCGCTGTGGCGGACGTTCCCTCCGCCGGTGCGCAGGATATAGGCGAAATTCTCCGGCAGGCGCAGCTGCTTGCGGTTGTCCATGCACATGCAGACCAGCAATTCCGCGCTTTTGTGCGGCTGCAACCTGCCGCCGAGGTTATGGTAATCCAGCAGGCGCCCTAAGGGGGTGCCGCGCAGTTTCTTCGGGATGTCCCCCGGGACCTCGACAGGCAGCAGCGCGTCCAGGGGAGTGGGTAACGTATTAAAGGGTCGGGCCATCATTCCTCCAGCTCAGAACATCGTGATAACGAAAGAGAACAATAACAACAGCAGTATCCCCAGGCTTATCCTGGCCTTCCATTGCTCGCTCATAGAGGTTCCTTAGTCCCCGCGGCGGCAGGCTCTCCGCTGCCGCAGGGCTCGTCTTTTTTCTTTTCTTTTATCAGCACCGAAGCCAACACCGACACCGCCAGTATCCCGAGCACTATCCCCAGCGAAACCCCCGTATGGATCTTGTAAACTCCCATCAGCAGCATTTTTACGCCGACGTAACAGAGGATCACCGAGAGCCCGGTTTTAAGATACCGGAACATCCCCATGACTCCGGCCAGCAGGAAGTAAAGCGCCCGCAGGCCCAGTATGGCGAAGACGTTGGAGGTGTAAACTATGAAGGTGTTGGTGGTAATGGACAGCACGGCGGGGATGGAATCCACCGCGAAGACCAGGTCCGAAGCCTCTACCACGATGAGCGCGGCAAAAAGCGGCGTGGCGCGCCAGACGCCCCCGATCCTCACGAAGAAGTCCTGGCCGTGGCTCTCTCTGGTGAAGGGGAGGAACTTCCTGAAAAAAAGAAGCAGGGGGTTATGCCCGGGGTCCACCTTCTGGTCCCCGTCCAGCCCCATCTTGACGCCGGTATAGATCAGGAAAGCGCCGAACACGTAGATGATCCAGTGGAACGCGTTGATGAGCTGCACCCCCGCCAGGATCA
>JAMPXK010000020.1 GCA_023701245.1 Elusimicrobiales bacterium
CTATGGAGAGTTCCGCGCTGACCATTCTGTACGTGCCGCCGGCGTCGGCCCCGGCGGGCGCCGCCGCGGCGGGCTCGGCCGGCACGCGCTCCGGCACCGAGGGGATGGCGCTTTTCTGGAAGGCCTTCAGCAGCGAATTGGCCAGGGCGTTGAGCAGGATATTGCCTATCTCCAGCAGGGTGACGCTCTCCCGGTCCGGGCCGAAGGAAACGTAAAGTTTTTCTTTCACGAAGCAGAGGTTGATATGCTCGGCGTCGGCGCGGCCGAACAGCAGCAGCGTGGAGATGGCCGGCGCGCCCTTCACCGTCACCCTTACGGCGTCCGGGGCCTTGTGGCCGGCGCAGTAGGCCCGCAACGCCTGCGGCAGCGGTGCGGTGAAGACCTTGAGCCCGGTCAGCGTCCAGGCGCCGTTGGAGACGGTGTTGAACTTGCCGAGGCATTTGCAGATGCCTTCCCGGGCCAGCCTGGCTATATCGGTTTCTGTGGCGTTGTTCATTGTCTTGCCGGGCTTACCTCAGGGCCGCCAGGGCGTTGGAGATGTCCTCGCGCGAGAACGGCTTGAAAACGGCGCCCGCGGCGCCCTTGAGCGACAGCTGTTTATTGACTTCGTCCTGGTCCACGGCGGTGACCATGATGATCTTGGCCGCGCGGTCCGCCCGCAGCATTTCCCCCAGCACCACCAGGCCGTTCTTGCCGGGCATGATGATGTCGAGCAATACCACTTCCGGGCGCAGGTCTTTGAAGGCTTTCAGGGCGCTCTCCCCGTCTTCCGCCTCGCCCACCACCTCGTGCCCGAGGGTTTCCAGCATGACCCGCAGGATCTCCCTGGTGCCGGCGTTATCGTCTACGATAAGGACTCTCATGTATACCCCCTGGAACCGCCCCCATAGCCTAACAGGCGGCCGCCGGTTTGTCAAGGCGGCCCGGCAGCGTGAAAAATAGGTAAAATAAGCGCATGAAAGCTTTTCTTGTCAGACTGCTGCTGGCGGCGCTGCTGCTGCCCTCCGCCGCCCGCGCCGCGGCCCCGGACATTTACTGTGCGCGCGATCCCTTTACCGGCGCCGCAGGCCTGAACTTCGCCGACAGCCTGCCGCTGCCGGGGGCCCCGGAAGTTGCCGACCACAGGATCTATTACATAGCGCCCTGGGAGGTGGAAACCTCGGTAGTGCCGGCCCCGCCCGCGCCCGGCTCGCCCGCGGACCTGCAGGACCTGGCCGAGCTCAAGCGCTGGCAGGCCGAGCGCACTCCCGCCCAGTGCACCGCCGCCTGGCTGCAGAAAGACGCCGGTTACGAGGCTTTTTACGGCGCGGTAAGCCCTTTCGCGCGCCCCACCCCGGAAGAGGTCGCCAAGGTTTTCAAGCGGGTGCGGGTGGACGTGGGGTCGGTGGTGTACCTGCTCAAGGAAAAATACGAGCGCCCCCGCCCCTTTCTGCGCGACCTGAACATAATTCCCTGCCTGGAAAAAGAGGAGGGGCACGCCTATCCCAGCGGGCACTCCGCCGCGGCCTGGGTGTTCGCCCATATGCTTTCGGACCTGGTCCCCGCGGCCGCTGGCACCTACAACGCTTACGCCGCGCAGGCGGCCCTCAACCGGGTCATAGGCGGCGTGCACCATCCCACCGACATAGAGGCCGGGCGGCGCCTGGCCGGCGCCATTTACGCGGCCCTTAAGCGGGATAAGGATTTCCGGTCCGACATGGACCTGCTGCGCCGCAGCCTGCGCCGCTAGGCGCGCCGGGGGGTGTATGGTACATAAATTCAAGGTAAAGACCTTGGCTC
Organism: Elusimicrobiales bacterium; assembly: GCA_023701245.1. GTDB lineage: Bacteria > Elusimicrobiota > Elusimicrobia > Elusimicrobiales > UBA9959 > UBA9959. Next base: position 1,780 of record JAMPXK010000020.1, read on the forward strand.
AGGCCGAGATGGCGGATATTACGCGCCAGGTGGCGGCGCTGGCGGGCGAGCACGGCCCCGCCGGCGGCGTGTGCCACATTTTCGTGCCGCACACCACCTGCGGCCTGGCCATAAACGAGAACGCCGACCCGGACGTGAAACGCGACATCATCGCCAAGCTCGACGACGCCATAGGCGAGGATTTCGACTACCGGCACGGCGAAGGCAATTCCCCCGCGCACATAAAGTCGGTGCTGGTGGGGCCCTCGCTGTCCGTTTTCCTGGAGAACAAGGCCCTGCAGCTGGGCACCTGGCAGGGCATCTACCTGTGCGAATACGACGGCCCCCGCACCCGCGAGGTGTGGGTCAAGTTCCTGAAAGACTGAACTTCTTTAAAATATCCCGCCGCGCCCCCTTGACACGTCAAGGGGGGCGGGGGTATACTATTGGCGCAACCGTTCTCCCACTTTAAGGAGATGCTTTATGAGACTGAGCGCCTTAATATTTTTCCTGACCTTAAGTCCCGCCTTCGCCGCCGACAACGGGCTGGACCCCATGGCTTTCAACGGCTTTTCCGACACCGCCAAGGGCCTGTCCGTTACCGAGGTGGGCCAGCCGGCGAAGATGCAGGTGCCGCTGCGCCCGGTCTACGTGGAGCAGCCGGTGGTGATACAGCAGGCCAATAACGGCAAATACCGCCCCTACATCCCGTCCCTGGACCGGGTAAAAGCCGTTTTCCTGGCGCCCTGGGACCCCCACCGCGACGCTGGCAAGGGCTACGGTTTCATGGAGATAGAGGAGATCATGGCGGCCATAGACAAGACCGCCGCCGAGCTCAGCAAGATGGGCGTGAAGGTGATCATAGTGGGCAATCCCGGCCCCGAACTGCGCGCGTCGCTGGCGGCTATCCAGGCCAACGGCGCCAACATGGCCAACGTGGAGACCTTCGCCAAGAAGGACTTCCACCAGAACCACGTGTGGTTCCGCGACTACGGCCTGCTGCCCATAAAGGACATGACCACCGGGCGCTGGGACAATATCAGCATGATCATCCGCGGCAAGCCCCTGGACGACCTGCTGCGCTTCGCCTCGGAGCGCTTCGGCCTGCGGACCATAGACAGCCTGGACGTCAGCGAGACCGGCGGCCAGCTGCGCGGCGGCAATATCCTGATGGACGGGGCGGGCCGGTGCTTCTCGGCCGGGTTCAAGCACCCGCTCTATGAGAATACTTTCAAGTGCACCAAGACCGTAACGTTCCCGTGCCGCTCGGACGTCTGCCACGTGGACGAGTACGTGACCTTCCTCAAGAACGACACGGTGGTGACCAACAAGGCGGAGTTCGTGCCGGCGCTGCGCGAGGCCGGCTACCGCAATATCAGGATGGTGCCCGACGACATCCACCTGTCGCTGGCCAACGTGCTGATAGTCAACAACACGGTGTTCATGATGTATCTCGACGAAGTGCGCGACAAGATGCTGGCGGCCAAGGCGGTGTTCGAAGCGGAAGGCTACAGGGTGGTGCCCATAAATTCGGGCGGCGCCGGGCGGCAGTACGGCGCGGTACACTGCCTGACCAAGGAGATCCCGGAGTAGGACGTGCGGGAGGCGTAGAAGGTACCGCCGGGGCAGTCCCCGGCGGTCCTTTTTTTGTTTAGAACCGGCCTTTGAAGACCAGCTGGTCCAGGCTGAAGCGTCCGGCGCCGGTGAAGGTCAGGGCCAGGAAGAAGAACATGGCCTCGGCGGCATGCGAGGCCTCCTGGAGCCCCTGGCCCATGGCCAGGTGCATTACCGAGGCTACCAGCATGTTGAAGGTGAGGGCCGCCGCGGCCGGCCGGGTAAGCAGGCCCAGCAGTACCAGCAGGCCGCCGCCGCATTCCGCGGCCGCCGCCATGAAACCCCAGGCCGCCGGGGCGAAGGTTATGCCGAAGTTTCCAATGGCGCCGCCCAGCTTCAGCCAGACTTCGCCGCCCGCCAGGACCTTGGGCAGGCCGTGGACGTAGAAGAAGAAAAAGCCTATGCCCAGCCGGGCCAGCAGCAGGCCGGTGTCCTTGCCGTGCGCCAGCAGTTTTTCGTGCAGGTCTTTGATCATAGTGCCTCCGTCGGTTTACGCGTCCCAGTACGCTTCCTGCAGGCTGTCTTCCCGCTCGGGCAGGCCGCGCGACAGGCGCGGCGAATTCTGCGCCAGCACTTCGTAGCTTACGCGGTTGGCGTACTTGGAGATCTGCGAAAGCGAAGAGTAGGTGAGCGACTCCACCGCGTTCTTGGGGGAGCGGGGCACCTTGGTCTGGTGATATTTGCGCGCGCCCACGTCGTGCAGCAGCGCGGCCAAGGCGCCGTCGCCGGCCCCGTTGGTGTTCTTTATGATCCTGGGCCCGCCCAGGAACGGGTTGATGTGGGTGTAGCACTTCACCGGCTTTTCGCAGTCGCTCTTGCGCATGGGCCGGCTGAACTCGTACATGTTGTAGTCCACTATGGACTTGGTGTGCAGCTTGTAGGTGGTCTGGCGGGCGTGCTTTTCGTCCACGTAGCCGGCCAGGTACAGGCCGTGCTCGCCCACGGTCAGCAGCGCCAGGTCCGCCAGCTGCAGGGCGTCGTCGGCGGCCAGCAGGGGGTCCTTTATGCCGGTCAGGGCCAGGGCCTCCAGGTCGTTCATGGCCACGCAGGTCACGTACTTCTTTATGAAATCCCGGAAGAAATAGCGCTTGGGTTCTATCAAACCGCTGGTGCCCAGCGTCATCACCACCGGCACCCGCGCCTTGAGCGCCATTTCGCAGGCGCGCACCGTGGAATCGAAGATGGGGTCCTTCTGGTCGCGCAGGAGGTAGGCGGAGATCAGCAGCGCCGAGGCCTTCTCTATGACTTCCGCGGGAATGCTTTCTGGGCGCAGGTCGTTCATGCAGCCTTTGCTGATGCCGAAAGTGCGCTCCCGGTCCGGCGTAACGAAGCACATGGCCCGGCCCATGGGGTTGTCCGAGGGCTGCAGGTAGGAGAGGTCTACCTTGGAACTGGTGTTGCGGATGTACTTGAAAGCGTAGTCGCCCAGGGTGATGTTGCGGCTGATGGCGCCCAGCGCCACGGAGCGCTCGTCGGAGAGCACGGAATAGTTGTGCAGGGTGTTGCCCACCGAACCGCCGGCGTATTCGCCCAGGATCTTGCCCTGGGTCTTGAGTTCCTGGTAGATCTCCTCGGCGGCCGCGTCGCCCAGGATCTGGGATTCGCCCTTTTTAAGGTCGTGGCGCTGCAGGAATTCGGGTTCCACCGCGCATTCTATGTCCACCAGCAGCTGGTCTATGCCTACCAGGTAAAAAGGCTCGGTCTGCACAAAAGAGGGGTCCGCGCTTTCGCGGCCCTTCTCGGTGACGGGGAAATAATGCTCGCTCTTGCGTTTGCCGGGGAATTTCATAGGTATATGATACCAATTTGCGACTTTTAAGATTTTAACTTCGCAAAAATTTGATAATTATTTGAATGGCGCTTCTCTGGTTCCTCTGTTATATTATTAACACGGGCTTATGCTTAGACTCTCTATCCTGCTCAGCGCCCTGGTCTTTTCTTTTGGCGCTGCAGCCCCCTTGTCCGCCCTGGACCCCACCCTGCCGGTAACGGCGGTTGTAAGCCCCGTTGACTCTTCCTATCACAGTTCCCTGGCCTCCATAACCGGCACCGCCGCCGACGACGTCTCCGTTTCGGCGGTTGAACTTAAAATAGTCCGCGAGGCCGACGGCTATTTCTGGGACGGCGCGGCTTTCGTGGCCGGAGAGACCTGGAACACCGCCTCTTTCGCCGACCCCAACTGGAGCTATGCCGTGCTGCCCGTCTGGGTGAACGGCTCTTCCTATACCGTCATCTCGCGCGCGCAGGACAGCGGCCTGAATTATTCGGAAACTTATTCCACGGCCGTCTTCAGTTTCGACACCGGCCTGCCTGTCTCTTCGGTCACGGTCCCGTCCAACGGTTCCGCCCCGGCGCTTTTCAGCGGCATCAGCGGCACCGCCGCGGACGGCGAGTTCGGCGTGGCCCAGGTCTGGGTGAAACTTATCCGGGCCTCGGACAATATGTACTGGAACGGCGCCACCTCGCAATGGACCGTGCCGCAGTCCTGGAACCTGGCCATTGGCACCGTTGCCTGGAACTGGGCCGGCCCGCCCCAGGCCGCCATGACCATAGGGGGAACATATTTCGCGGTAGCGGCCGCCAAAGACAGGGCGGGCAATGACCAGGTCTCCGAACTGGGCGCCAGCACTTTCACCTTCTCCGGCGCCACGCGCCCGCCCGGCTGCGCCGACGCCATCAGCGTAAAGAGCGGCGGCAGCGGCAGTTACTTTTATATACAGGATGCCCTGGACGCCATGTCCAAGGAGCTGGCGGGCGACACCTGCATAGTGGTGGCCAATGACGGCTCCTATTCAGAGGAAGTCACGGTGCAGGGTTTCAACAACAACGGCTACCGCCTTATCATCATGCGCGAACCGGCCGGCGGTTCGCCGCAGGTCACCCCGCCGGCCTCTTCCACGGCCGTCTTCCGCATTATGAACGCCAGCGTGACCCTGGCCGGTTTCGACGCCATCCCGTCGGGCCCCACCCCGTACGGCGTCTACGCTTCCTCCGACAATGTGATCCTCTCCAGCGTCTCCGTGGTCTCCGCCGGCAGCATAAACCTCGCCGGCATCAGGCTGGCCGGCCTCAGCCAGGTGCTGGACTCCGCCGTGACCGGGGATTTCAGCCACGGCATCAGGCTGGACGGCGGCCTGAACCTGGTGGCCCGTACCTCGGCGCTCAACAATAGCGCCTCTTACGCCACCCTGTACCTTTCGGGGTCCTCTTCCAATACCGTTACCGGGAGTTCCTTCTCCAACCTGGGCGGCAGCGCCGTGGAACTGCTGAACAATTCCAACCGCAACCTGGTGGACCTCAGCACCATAACCGCGGATTCCACCGGCATTGCTTTCCACGCCGACGATTCGGACCTGAACACCCTCACGCGCAGCTACGTGGCCAACCCTTCCGGCTACGGCGCTTTCCTGGGTTTCGGGGCCGATTCCAACAATCTCAGCTCCAGCACGCTGGTTTCCGGGGCCAGTTCTTATTTCGCGCTGAAACTGGTGAGCGTTTCCTCCAACAGCGTGGCGTACAACCGGATCCTTAACCCGGCCGGCGTGGCCTATACCGACGTTACCGGCGCGGCCAATTCCGTGGCGCACAGCACCATCTCCGGCGGCGGCCTGGTGTTCGGCGCGGCTTTCCTGGACGATACTTACGGCGCTTCGGTGACGGATTCGTTCGTGAGCGGCGGCGCCGGCCTTTTTGTGCGCTACTCCACGGGCGCCGCCGTGTCCAATAGCGTACTGGTGTCCACCATTCCCTCCTACGCCGCTCTGCGGCTGGACTCCGGCGTGAAATTTACGGCTTTCGGCAATACGGTGGTCTCCACCGGTACCGGCATACTGTTCGGAGCCGGGAACCTCGGGGCGCTTGTTGTGGCCTCCAATACGGTAGCCGGCGCGGCGACCGGGCTTCGGCTGGGGCTGCCGGGCGCGGGGGCTTCGCTGGAGATCTCCAGCCTTACCTTCCGGAACATGGCCGGCGCCTCCACCGGGGTGGAATTCACGGCCGGGCAGTTCGTATCCACTTTTACCGGTTTCGCTTTCAACAGTTCTTCTATGAGCGTAAACGTGAACGCCCTGGCGCTGACGGCCGGGTCGCGCGTGACAATGCGCAATTACGCGGGCCCGCGTTCCGGCCCGCCCTACGAGACCGACCCCTCGGGTTACGTGGACTGGGACGGGGCGGACATTACGGCGCCCACCGCGGCCATCCTGGCTCCCGTCAACCTCGCCTATCTCAATTCCCTGCCGCAGCTCAGCGGCACCGCGAACGATAATGTGGCCGTGGCCAGCGTTACGTTAAGCGTCCTCGACCTTCAGGCCGGGCTTTACTGGAACGGTTCCGTCTGGGGCGCCGGCCACGCCTGGCTGGACGCCTCCTTGTGGCCTTCGTCCTGGACCTATACCAATGTCCCCGCGTGGGTGGAGGCCTCCTCCTACGTGGTGACCGCCAGGGCCATGGACCTTGCCGGCAACTGGTCGGTGGTCTATGCCACCAATGTTTTTACCTATGATCTTACCGCTCCCGCCGCCGCCATAACCTCGCCGGTCACCGGCACTTACGAGGCTTTCGCTTCGGTGGACGGCACAGCCTCGGACGCCCGCGGCGTGGCGCTGGTGCAGGTGGGCGTGCTGCGCGAGAGCGACGGGCAGTACTGGGATGGCTCTGCCTGGGCCGCGGGTCCGCTGTGGAATAATTCCACCGGCACCCTGACCTGGAATTATAACGGCATCACCGCGGCCGCGCTGACCAGCGGCACCACCTACCTGTTCACCGTCCGCGCCTTTGACCTGGCCGGCAATGTTTCCGATCCTGCCCTGGCGGCCAGCACTTTCACGTATGTTCCTGTGCCGGTAGGAGTGCTGAGCCCCGGCGTCTTCAGCGGCATAGGCGTAAGCTCGCTTACCGTGAACTGGAGCACCACCCACAGCACCGCGGCCGTGTACCAGGTGCGCCTGTCCTCGTGGGCCGCGGAGTCGCCTTACCTGCATTCCGGCTCCACCCATACCGCGTCCCTTACTTTCACCGGGCTTACGCCGGACACCAGCTATTACGGCTTCGTTTCCACCATGCCCGGCGCCGGTTTCATCGCCAGCGGTTCCGGCATTACGCTGGCCTCCGCTCCGACCGGGGTGGACTTCTCTTCCGTGGCCTATACCAGCGCTACGCTGGTCTGGGCCGCAGGCGCCAACCCGGCCTGGACCGTCTACGAATTCGAACTTTCCACCGCCCCGGATTTCTCGGGGCTGACCGCTTATTCCTCAGGGGCCGTTACCAGCGCCGCCTTTACCGGGCTGGCGCAGTGGACGCAGTACTACGGCCGCGTGCGCGCCGTTAACGGCGCGGGCTTTGTTACCCCCTACGTGTCCGCGCCCTTCCCGGCGCTGACCCTCTTCATGGTGCCGGACGGTACCGTGACGGGGCTGGCGGGTTCCGTCCAGGGCGTCAGTTCCATAACCTGGACCTGGAACTCCGGCTCCGTGTCCGACGCAGACCTTTACGCCTACTACTCCAATGCCGGGGTCTTTATAGGAACCTCCGCTTTCGGCCCTTCCGGTTCCTACGAGCAGACCGGGCTGGGGCCTAACGCCCCGGCCATGCTGCGCGTGGCCGGCCGCAACGCTTTCGGCCAGGGCCCGCTGGCCGTTTCCGCCACCGTGTACACCCTGGCCGCCTTGCCCGCCGCCCCGTCTTTCACCGGAGTGGGATATTCCAGCGTTACTCTTAATTGGACGGCGGGGGGGAACCCTGCCGGCACCGTTTACGAATACGAGCTCTCCGCCTCCGCCGTCTTCAGCGGCTTCGTCTCCTCCGGCACCGGCACCGGCCTGACTAAGGCCTTCACGGGGCTGCTGCAGGGCGCCACTTACTACGGGCGCGTCCGGGCGGTCAACCATGATGCCCTGCCCACCGCTTATGTTTCTCCCGGCTCGGCCGCCGTTACGCAGGTGCTGCGCCCCAGCGGCCTGGTATCGGGTTTGGCCGGAGCCGCGCTGGGCGTCAGCTCTGTTTCCTGGTCCTGGAACGCCGGCACCCTGGCCGCGGCTGATTACTTCGTGGTCTATTCCGGAGCCGGGGTGCAGCTTACCACCGCCGCTTTCGCCCCTTCCGCCCTTTACGCCCGGGAAGGGCTGGGCCCCAACAGCCCGCACATGGTGCGCGTGGCCGGGCGCAATGACAACGGCTACGGCCCCCTGGCCGAGTCGGCCACCGTCTACACGCTGGCCCTGCCGCCAGCAGCCCCGGCGGCGAGCCTGGTGGCCGTTTCCAGCGCCGAGCTCGCGCTGGGCCTCAATGGCAACCCCGCCGGCACTGAACTGCAGCTGTGGCGCTCGGACAACAATATTTCCTTCACCAGCGTTTACGAGGGCGCGGTACTGGCCTATACGGACCCCGCCCTGGCGGAGTGTTCCGCCTACTATTACAAAGCGCGCGCCCGCAACGGCGCCGGGGTCTATTCCGGCTTCGGCAATACCCTTACCTTTACCACCATGGCCTCTACCCCGGCAGCGCCCGGCGGTTTCTACGCCGAAGCGCTGGACGGCGCGCGCGTGCTGCTGGCCTGGGAGCCTTCCCCGTCCCCCGGCGTCGCCTTTTACGCCCTCTATTACGACAACGCCTCCGGCACGGTGGATTACGACGCCCCGCTGGCCGTGTTCTCCTCTACCGTGACTTCCTGGACCACGCCCGCGCTGGCGGCCGGCAGCACCTATAAGTTCGCGGTGCGCGCCGGCGGCAATTGCGGCACGCAGGAGAAGAACACCGACAGGCTGGCTTCGGCGCAGGCCGTAGGCGTGCTCAGCGGCGTGCGCGCGGCCATAAAGGTGCCGCAGACCGGCAAGCGCGTGAAAGGCAACCGGGTGACCGTGGTGGCGGAGCTGACCCTGGGCCTGCCTTCGCAGGTGGCGCAGGTGCGCTTCCAGTACGCGCCTTCGGGCACCGGCTCCTGGACCGACATCCCCGCGGCCAACCCCAACCATCCCAACCCGGACCTGGAAAGCCCGTATTTCGTGCACATGGACGCCGACGCCCTGGGCGCCGGCACCTACGACCTGCGCGCCGTGGCCACCGACATCTACGGTGCGGCTGACCCCGCCGCTCCCACCGTCACCATAGTGGTGGACCCGGTGGATTTCGACACCAGCGAAAGCGTGGTATCCGGAGAGCAGCGCAAGGAACAGAAGGTGAGCAATACCGTTACCAGCACCGTGCTGGCCGGCGACGACGCCACCGCGCTGGTCACCAAGGTCATCATCCCCTCGGGCGCGGTCAACGTTTCCACGGTAGCGGTGACCCTGATCCCCAATCCGGCGGCCGTACCCGTTCCGCCCGCCGGGGTGGATTCCCTGAACCTCGCCCTGAAGGTGAACCTGTCTAACGGGCAGACGCAGCTGGCCGGAGGCCAGGCGGCCGCCCTTACCTTCAGTTACAAGGACGATGACAACAACGGCATAGTGGACGGTACCCTGGCCCCCGTGGACCGCCTGCGCGTCTACTCCGCCCCGGATTCGGGCGGCGCCTGGACCAGCCATTCCACCAGCGTGGACAAAGTCAAGAAGACCATTACCTGCAATACCACACATTTCAGTTTCTTCTCGGTCTTCGCGGCCCCGGCCGCCAGCCTCAGCGAGATCAAGGTCTACCCCGTGCCGTGGCAGCCCGGGGCCGGCGGCCTTTTCGACGCGGCGGGCGTAACCTTCAGCGGTCTGCCCACGGCGGCCAAGATACGGATCTACACCATTACCGGCGAACTGGTGCGCCTGATGGAACTGGCGGCGTCCGACGCCGGCATAAAGATCTGGGACGGGCGCAATTCCGAGGGTCATAAGGTGGCCAGCGGCATTTATCTCGCTTTCATAAAGTCGGGTTCCGACGAGCGCACGGTTAAAGTGGCGGTGGAAAGATGAAGACTACAGGCGCCCTGCTTCTGGCCGCGTTCCTGGCCTCGGGCCAGGCGGCGCAAGCCGCTTCCGACAACGGCACCGTGTCGGGCGCCTTCCTGCGTCTGCCCACGTCCGCCTCCGGCGCCGGCATGGGAGACTCCGGCGTGGCGGTTTCCGCCGGTTCACCCGCCATCTTCATGAATCCCGCCGGCCTGGCGTCCGTAAAAGGCGGCTTCGCCTCTTTCTCGCACGCGGCCTGGGCGGACACGCTTACTTTCAACGTGCTCAGCGCGGCCGTGCGCACGCGCTACGGCGGCGTGGCCGGCGTGGGCCTGCGCTACCTCTCCTACGGCAAGATGAACGCCCTGGACAATACCGGCGCGCCCGCGGGCAGCCTCTCGCCGCGCGACCTGGCCGCCGAGGGCGGCCTGGGCTGGGACCTGGACAACGCCACTTCGCTGGGCATCTCCGTTAAATACATCAGCTCCCGCATCAAGCGCACCGCCACCGCCTACGCGGCGGACGCGGGCATTACCCGGCGCGCCGGCGGCGTGGTGTTCGGCGCGGCCCTGCAGAACGCCGGCAGCGGGCTGAAGTTCGGCACGGAAGAATACCCGCTGCCGCTCAACCTCCGGCTGGGCGTGGGCGTGCCCTACAGCCGCGACATGCTGGGCGTCTTCGACATCAATATCACGCGCGGCTCCACCCCGTGGCTGGCCTTCGGCGGCAAGTACACCTACCTGCTGCAGCGCGACCTGGCCCTGGTGCTGCGCGCCGGCTACAATACCGCCGCCATCGACACCGGCGGCATCAACGGCTTCGCGCTCGGTTTCGGCCTGTCCATGCCTTCCACCGCTTTCGACTACTCCCTGCGGACCATGGGCGAACTGGGGCCCACGCACCACATCGGCGTCAGCTTCAAGTGGGACGTGGTCTACCACGAGCAGGTGGACCAGTACGGCCCGGCGCCCGCGCCGCGCCCCCGCCAGCGCGTTGTGCGCTACCGCTAGCCGCCGCGGCTTTTTACCGTCCCCTCCTGTTTGGTAAGATAGGCGTTAATGAACGGCGACCCTTTTCTCCCTCTCTTCGGTCTGGCCGGCGGCCTGGTGCTGCTGGCCATCGGTTTTTTAAAACGCTATAAGGCCGGCCGCCTGGCCGCCTACACCCGCGTTCCCACCGGCCAGCTGCGCCCGGCCGAGCGCCAGCTTATCAGCGGGCCCGCCTTCGGCCTGGGCCCGCTTACGGCCCCGGTCTCCAAGCGGCAGTGCATCTTTTACCTGGAGAAATCGGAACGCCTGCAGGTCAGCCACGGCCGCCGGGGGGGCAGCCGCACCAGCTGGGTGCCCGCCGGCATGACCGCCCGCGGCGGCTTCCGCGTGGACGACGGCAGCGGCGGCGTGCTGGTGTTCCCTACCGCCGCCAGCCCGGATTTCAGCCGGCCCGCGTTCGACGACGGCAACACCGCCCTGCTGGCCGCGGACGGCGCCGTAAGGCAGACCGAGCAGGTGCTGCTGGAAGGTGACAATGTAACCGTGATAGGCACCCCGGTCACGCTTACCGAAGTGCTGGCCGCCGCGCGCGGCGGTTCGGAATTCAATATCCCCACGGAGCTGATGGCCTCGCTGGTAAAACTGGAGCGGGAAGGCGGGGCCGCCACGCCCTGCTTCTTCGGGAGCGGCGCGGAAACCGTGGCGGACCTGGCCTACGCGGACTACGCCGCCGACGTTTCGGCCACGGCCCGGCTGCTGCTGCAGGCCGGCGGCATGCTGGCCGTGCTCAGCGCGGCCGCGCTGCTTTACAGCCTGGCGGGTGGCGGCCCGGCGCAGGGCGACGTGAATTTCTGACACTAAAACTTACGGAGGGAACATGGCTGAAGAGATAACGCTTAAATCCGGGCTGAAATACATAGACATCGAAACGGGCGAGGGCCCCGCCGCCGTTAGCGGCAAGGACGTGACCGTGCATTACACCGGCACCTTCCCCGACGGCAGGAAATTCGACAGTTCGGTGGACCGCGACGAGCCCTTTACCTTCAGGCTGGGCGCCGGCCGCGTGATAAAAGGCTGGGACGAAGGCGTAGCCGGCATGCGCATAGGCGGCAAGCGCAAGCTTGTAATTCCCCCGGAGCTGGGGTACGGCAAGCGCGGCGCGGGCTCGGTGATCCCGCCGGACTCGGTGCTGCATTTCGAGGTGGAACTACTGGGCGTGGACTGACCCTGTCCGGCGCCCAAAGCCGCCGGGCGGCCCCGGCGGCCGCGGTGCCCGTCAATTTAGGTAAAATATCCGCATGCCTTTAGAACTTACCCCGGAAGAAGCGCGGGCGCTGGGCGCGCTGGTGGAAAAGTCGCTTACCACGCGCGAGCAGTACCCGCTTACCTTCAACTCCCTGCTCAACGCCTGCAACCAGAAGAGCAGCCGCGACCCGGTGATGACCATGGGCCTGGATTCGCTGGGCGTGGCCGTGCAGGCCCTCATTCAGAAGGGTTTGGTGGAGCGCCAGCAGGCCCCCGGCGAACGCGTCCCCAAGTTCCGCCACGACATCGGCAAGCTGCTGGGCAGCGACGACGCCAAGGTGATAGGCATAATGACCGTGCTGCTGCTGCGCGGCCCCCAGACCCCCGGCGAGATAAAGAACCGCACCGACCGCCTGTGCGAATTTACCGGCACCGCGGAAGTGGAGGGCCTGATGCAGGGCCTCTGCGCCGCCGCCGAACCTTTTGTGGCCCGCCTGCCCCGGCAGCCCGGGCAGAAAGAAGCCCGCTACCAGCACCTGTTCTGCGGCGCCGTCCCGGCCGCCGAGACCCAGCCGCCGCTGGCCGCTCCGGGCGCGCAGCCGGCCCAGGCCGCCGCCAGCAAGGTGGCCCTGCTTGAAGCCCGCGTGGCCGCGCTGGAACTGACCGTAAAAGAACTGCAGGAACGCCTTGGCCCCAAGCCCGGATAGAGCAGCGCCGCCTCAACCACGATGATGAAAAAACTCGCCGCCCTGGTCCTGCTGTTCTTTGCCGCCGCCGCCCCGGCCGCGGCGCAGGCCGTTATAGAGCGCGAGATCGCCTGCCCGGTCTGCGGTACGGAATTCTATACCAAGCTGGACCTGGCCTCCCCGCAGTACGACATGCGCCTGGACCTTAAGCCGGTGGGCGACGCCACCGGTCCCTGGCGCCTGCCGGAATGTCCCAAATGCGGTTTCATCCTCTTCAAGTCCGGCCTTTCCAAAACGGAGCTGGCCCGCTCCCGGGCTTTTGTGGGCTCGGCGGAGTATAAGAAGGCGCTGACCCGCAGTTCCTACTACCGCGCCGGGCTTATCTACGAGCGCCTGGAGAAACCGCCTTTCACCATCGCCACCAATTTCCTGAAAGCCTCCTGGCAGGAAGAGGCCTTTCCCGAACTCCTGGCCGAAGACCAGGAACTGGCCCTGCGCTATTTCACCGACTTTCTGCGCCTGGCCAAAGAGCACGACGAGGAATGGGAGAACGCCAGCCTGATGAAGGGGGAGCTGCTGCGCCGCCTGGGCCGCTTTGGTCCCGCAGGCGCGCATTTTAGCTCGCTCAAGGATATGAAGGAGTTCAAAGGCAATTTCCTGGGCGACATAGTGGCTTACCAGCTTAAGCTCTGCGCCCGCGAGGACTCCGCTCCGCACAACATGCAGGACGTGCGCGACTTCAAAAAAGCCCCCTGGCAGCGCGCCTGGATAGGCCTCAAGCGCTTCTGGGAAGACCTGAAAAGCGCGTTCGACAAATAGGGCCCCGTGGCCCGCTTTGAGCCGCCGGTTTCCCGGCGGCTTTTGTTTTGCCCCGGCCGGCTTGACAACTAGTTTAGAATATGCTAAACTACTATACATGAATAAAGCCATGCTCGCCAAAGCGGATATGATAGCCGGGATGCTCTCCTGTATTGCGCATCCCTCCCGCCTTATGATAATTTGTATGCTGTTGAAGAGGGAAATGTTCGTGCACGAGCTTATAGAGAAGCTGGGCACGAGCAAGGGGAACATCTCGCAGCACCTGCGCGTCCTTGCCGACCGCGGCCTTATCCAGAAGCGCCGCGACGGCAACCGCATCTTCTATAGCATCAAAGACCCCAACCTGGCCGACCTTATAGCCAGGATCAAGAAGCTCTATTGCCCCAATTTCGAACTTTGATACGTCAGGAGGATACTATGGACCTTAGCCAAGTGAAAGCAGCTAAAACGGTGGACGCGCGCTCTATGGCCTGCCCCGGCCCGCTTCTGGAAGCCAAGAAGGGCATAGCCGGCGTGCCGGTTGGCGGCGTGCTGGAGATCCAGTCTGGCGACAAGGGCAGCCGCGAGGACATCCCGGCCTGGTGCGCCAAGTCCGGCCACGAATACCTGGGAGTCCTGGAACGCGACGGTTACGACTCCCTCTTCGTCACCCGCAAGAAATAATTACCCGTTGATGGACCGGGCGACAGGCCCCCGAACTTGCAGTGGCGGCGCCATAGATAGCGCAGACGGACGCTCATGCCAAAAAAAATATTGATCATCACCACTAATCACAGTTCCTACCCCGGGGCCGACGCCGTGGGGCAGGCCAGGCTGGGGTACGGCGCCAATACCTATATAATCCGCGTCCCCGACCCCGTCATGTTCCCAGAGGACTTCTACCTCCGGGCCTACGCCAAGGGCATAGCCGGCATCATCATCATGTCCTCCGGCTCCGACTGCCCCTACGAGGGCGCCTACGAGCGCCTCTCCAAGCGCATAGCCAGGGTCTATGAAAAGATGAAAGCCAAAGGCATAGCGGCCAACCGCCTCAAGCTCACCACCATCTGCACCGTGTGCCGCGCCGCTTTCCTCAAAGAAATTTCCGAAATGGAAAAGGCGGTGGCCGCCATATGAACGATATCGAAAAAATAGAAGTAGACGCCCTCGTGGTAGGGTCCGGCATAGCCGGCCTCCAGAGCGCCCTGGACCTGGCCGACCAGGGCTATTCCGTGGCCATAGTGGAAAAGAACCCCAGCATCGGCGGCAAGATGATCTCGCTGAGCAAGGTGTTCCCCACGCTGGACTGCGCCAGCTGCATCACCACCCCGCGCATGGCCAGCGTTTCCCACCATCCCCGCATCCAGACCCTCACCTACAGCACGGTGGACGCCATAAAGCGCGAAGGCAAGACCTTCACCGCCGCCGTTACCCGCAAGCCGCGCTACATAGGCGAAAAGGAATGCATCTCCTGCAAGCGCTGCGAAGAAGTGTGCCCGGTGCTGCTGCCCGACGAGTACGAGCAGGGCATGGGCGCCAAGAAAACCATCTCCATCCCCTTCACCAACGCCATTCCGCAGTTCCCGGTCATGCATCCGGAGCATTGCATACGCTGCGGCGCCTGCGCCAAGGCCTGTCCCAAGGATTGCATAGAGTTCCTGCAGGAGCCCGCGCCCGTGGAGATAAAAGCAAAGGCGGTAATACTCGCCACCGGCTACGAGACCACGCCCATGACGGCCAAGAAACAGTACGGCCTGGGCGCGCTGCCCAATGTGCTGTCGCCCATGGCCGCCGAGCGCCTGCTGGCGCCGCACGGCCCTTACGGCCGCGTGCTGCGCCCGTCCGACGGTAAAGTGCCAGGTTCCATCGCCTATGTGCAGTGCGCCGGTTCGCGCGACAAGAGCATAGGCGTGCCCTACTGCAGCCGCGTCTGCTGCATGTACGCCATCAAGCAGGCCATCCTGCTGTCGGGCTCGCTGCCTATAGCGGACATCACCATCTATTACATGGACATCCGCGCCTTCGGCAAGGGCTATGAGCAGTTCTACAACAACGCCCGGGCCATGGGCATAAACTTCGTGAAGGCCAAGGTGGCGCGCGTCACCGAGGACGCGGAGCATAACCCCATAGTGCGCATAGAGCGCCAGGAGGGGACTTCCGCGCCCGAAGAAGTGAAGCACGACCTGGTGGTGCTCTCCCAGGGCCTGGTGCCCGGCTGCGACGGGACCGCCTTCGGCCTGGGAGTGCAGAACAACGACTTCGGCTTTGTGCAGCTTTCCGACGAGATGGTCTCTTCCGCCGTCACCGCCGGGGCGGGAGTGTTCGCCGCCGGCACGGTGAAGGGCCCGCGCGATATCCCGGACTCGGTGGTGGACGCCGGCGCGGCCGCCATGGAAGCCGTCAGCTATATGAGGAAACTGTGATGGACGAGAAACTAACCGAAGCTTCGTCTAAAGACAATTACCGGCAGGAGCCCAGAGTGGGCGTGTACGTCTGCCATTGCGGCGGAAACATCTCCGACATCATAGACGTAAAGGCCGTGGCCGCGGCGCTGGCCAAGTACCCGGGCGTTACGGTGGCGCGCGAGTACGCTTTCATGTGCTCCTCCAACGGCCAGGACCTGATAGCCGAAGATATAAAGAACCTGGGAGTGAACCGCACGGTGGTGGCCGCCTGCTCGCCCAGCCTGCATGAACTAACTTTCCGCAACGTACTGCAGCGCGCCGGCGTGAACCCCTACCTGCACGAGCACATCAATATCCGCGAACAGGCCAGCTGGGTGCACAAGGCGGACCACGACGGCGCCACCGCCAAGGCCATAAAGCTGGCGCAGGCCGGCGTGGAGAAAGTGCTGCGCAAAGACGCGCTCAACGCCATAAGGGTGGCCGCGGAGCCGCGGGTGGCCGTAATAGGCGGCGGCGCCGCCGGTATGCGCGCGGCGCTGTCGGCCGCGGGCAAAGGCCTGGAGGCCGTGATCCTGGAAAAGGGCCCGCGCCTGGGCGGCAAACTGCTCGAGCTCGGTAAAATGTACCCTTCCGGAGAGGAAGGCCCGGCCGCGGCCAAAAAGCTGGAAGACCTGGTGCTGGCGGAACCTAAAATAACCGTCCACACCGGCGCCGAAATAGATTTCGTCAGCGGTTTCGTGGGCAATTTTGTGATCAACTTCAAGAAGCCGGACGGGAACATGGCCCAGGTGAAAGCCGGCGCCCTAATAATGGCCACCGGTTATGAACACTACAAGCCCTATAAGGGCGAGTTCGGCTACGGCGAGGACGCCAATGTGGTCACCCTGCCGGAATTCATCGGTCTCCTGAAGAACGCTCCCGCCGGGCGGCTGGAATACGGCGGCCGGGAGATAAAGAGCCTGGCCATGATACACTGCGTAGGTTCGCGCCAGGTGGAAGGCGTGCATAAGCCGCAGGCCGACGGCAAGGTCAACGACTACTGCTCCCGCGTCTGCTGCACCGCCGCGCTGCATACCGCCAACCAGCTGAAGGACAAATATCCCGGCGTGCGCGTTTACGATATTTACCGCGACATCCGCACCTACGGCATGAAGCACGAGGAATATTACGACAAGGCCTCCAGGGACAACGTGCTGTTCATCCGCCATAACGAGGCCGACCAGCCGGCCGTGACCTCCGACCGCTCCGGCCACACCGTGAAGGTGAAGGACGTGCTCACCTGGGGCGAGGAACTGGAGCTGAAGGCGGACCTGCTGGTGCTGGTCACCGGCCTGATGCCCGCCGACATAAGCCTTATCAAGTCCCAGCTCAAGCTGCCGTCGAGCGCGGACCGTTTCCTGCAGGAAGTGCACCCCAAGCTGCGCCCCGTGGAGCTGGCCAATTCAGGCATCTTCGTCGCGGGTACGGCGCAATACCCCATGGACGTCACCGAGGCCATGGCCTCCGCCGGCACCGCCGCCGCCAAGGCCGGCATCCTGCTGGCCGAACCGGATATCCCGCTGGAACCTTTCGTGGCCGTGGTGGACGAGCACAAGTGCACCGGCTGCGGCCTGTGCCCGCCGGAGTGTTCCTACGACGGCGCCCTGACCATGGGCGAAAAGAACGGCAAAAAGATAGCGGTAGTGAACCCCGCGCTCTGCAAAGGCTGCGGCGCCTGCGTGGCCGTCTGCCCGGAGCGCGCCATAGACGTGGCCGGCTGGACGCTGGACCAGTTCGACGCGATGGTGGACGCCATCGCCAAGGAATAGTATGGCCGACGCTAAAAAATTAGCCGAACAGCTGAAAAAGCTCAATGAACTCCGCGGCCCGGTGACGCAGGCGCTGCGAGACAGGGTCGCCGCCCAGAACAAGGCGCAGAAGGCCGTTCTCGACGCGCTCGGCAGCGGGCCCAAGACCGTGCCCGAACTCGCCGCCGCCAGCGGCCTCTCCCACGACAAGGCGCTCTGGTACGTGGCCGCCCTGCGCAAGTACGGCAAGGTGGAAGACGTGCCCGGCAAAGGCGACTACCCCAAATACACGCTGAAGGGAGGGGCCGCGAAATGAAGGTGAACCCCGAACTGATAGACGAGATAAAGAAGTACGGCGCTTTCGACATTTCGGCGTGCTTTAACTGCGGCAACTGCACCGCCGTCTGCCCGCTGGCCAAAGAGGACATTTCCTTCCCGCGCAAGCTCATCCGCGCCGGCCACATAGGCCTGGAGGAAAAACTTTTTTCCGGCGCCGAGCCCTGGCACTGCTATTATTGCGGCGAATGCTCGGCCACCTGCCCGCGCGAGGCCCAGCCCGGTGAATACATGATGGCCCTGCGCCGCTACCAGATCGCCAAGTACGACATCACCGGCCTGTCGAAGATCTTTTACCAGAACGGCTGGCTGCAGACTTGCCTGGCGCTCGGCCTGCTGGGGGCTTTCTACTGGCTCTACAGCGCCTACACCGGGGACTTCGGCGCCCTGGCCGGCAAGATAGAATTAGCTTTCCCGGTCTATGTTACCGTCGCCCTCGGCGGCTACCTGCTGAACATGTACCGCCACAATATAGTTAAACCGCTGGGCGGCATAAAGCTGTCGTTCAAGCCCGCGCATATCTGGGAGACCTTCCTGCACGGTTTCACGCAGAAGAACTTCCTGGGCTGCGAGGAAACCGACTGGTGGCGCTGGGTTTCCCACCTGCTGGTAATGACCGGCTACACGCTTACGCTCGTGATCTCCAACCTGCACCTGCTGGAACCGCTCAACAAGCACTACGGTTTCTTCAGCCCGGCGAGCCTGCTGGTGTGGTACGCGGGGCTGGCCATTATAGTAGGCGGCGGCTCCATGTCGCTGCGGCGTATGTTCAAGAGCGCGGAGTCCAGCAAGTTCTCGCACCCGAGCGACTGGCTGTTCGTGGTCACCATGTTCCTTATAGGCGCCAGCATGCTGGCCACGCAGTACGTGAACGTGACCCAGGGGCCGGAGAGCGCGCTGCTCAACGGGCTTTACCGCTTCAATATCGCCGTGGAAACGGTGTGGATACTGCTCATAGTGCCGTTCACCAAGTGGATACACATCTTCTTCCGCCCGCTCGCGGTCTATTTCCAGCACGTAAAAAAAGAGGCCGAAGCCGGCACGGCTTTCAGTCTTTCATTGGGTAAATAAGGAGAAACTATGGCTGACATCAAAGAACTGGAAGCGCAGGTAGCGGCCCTCAAGGCCGACGTGGAGATCCTCAAGGCCAATGCCCCCGAGGACAAGCTTTCCATGGTGGTCATGAGCGGCGACATGGATAAGCTGCTGGCCTCGTTCATTATAGCCACGGGCGCGGCGGCCATGTTCGAGAAGGTGGTGATGTTCTTCACCTTCTGGTCCATCCCGGCCCTGAAGGACCCCAAGAAGACCATTTCCAAGGACATGGTCTCCAAGATGTTCGAAGTTATGCTGCCCAACGGCGCTGCCGGCACCAAGCTCAGCAAGATGAACATGGGCGGCATGGGCAAGGCCATGATCAAGGCCATCATGAAGAAGCATAACGTGATGAGCCTGGAGCAGCTTATGAAGACAGCGGCCGATTCCGGCGTGCAGATCTATGTCTGCCAGATGAGTATGGACCTGATGGGCTACAAGATGGGCGAGATGATAGATTACCCCGGCCTCAAGAGCGCGGGCGTGGGCAAGTTCCTGGGCGAGGCCGGCAACAGCAAGGCCACCCTGTTCATCTGATTTCGGTAAATTCAACGGAGGAAAAATGAAAAAATCTGTAAAACTGTTAGCGTCGGCCGCAGTTCTGGCCGGCCTCGCCGTGAACGGTTACGCCACCAACGGCGATAACCTCATAGGCGTGGGCCCCGCCTCGCGCGCGATGGGCGGCACTGGTATAGCCGCCCCGCAGGACGCCATCAGCGCCATCTTCACCAACCCGGCCGGCCTCAGCCAGCTGTCCGGCTCCCAGTTCAACTTCGCCGGCACCTACTTCGCCCCCAAGGTGGAGGCCACCGTGGTGCAACCCGGAGGTTTCGGCGGCAACTGGAAAGCCAAGAGCCAGGACGCGGCCTATGCCGTGCCGGCCATCGGCCTGTCCACCCCGGTCAACGACAGGATGACCTTTGGCATAGCCGCTTACGGCGTGTCCGGCATGGGCGTGGATTACCGCGGCAAGGACCCGAGCAAGACCAATACCAAGGTGTCCGTCATGAAGTTCGTTCCGGCCGTGGCCTGCAAGCGCGGCGCCCTGTCCTACGGCCTGGGCCTGGACATAGACTACCAGGCGGCCGACTTCGGCGCCGGCCTGTCCCATAACTACGCCCTGGGCGCGCGCCTGGGCGCTGGTTACGAGTACGGCGCATGGAACTTCGGCCTGACCTACGTGACCCCGCAGAACGTCAAGCACGAGCGCATCTACGACTTCGACGGCACCGGCGGCCCCTCGCAGACCTTCAACGGTTTCGACGACCTGAAGCTGGAGAACCCCGCGCAGTACGGCGTGGGGGCCTCTTATAAGGGCCTCGACAAATGGGTGCTTTCCGCCGACGTGAAATACATAGATTGGGCCAACGCGGACGGCTACAAGGACTTCGATTGGGAGTCCCAGACCGTATTCGGCCTGGGCGTCCAGAACAAGACCACCGACAAGCTCACGCTGCGCGCAGGCTGGAACTACGGCAAGAACCCGGTGAAGAAGCACGACGCTTTCGACATAGCCGGCGGCGCGGCCACCACCATGGTGCAGGGCAAGGCCATGAGCAAGTTCGGTTACGAGTATTTCCGCGTCATCGGTTTCCCCGGCATAGTTGAACACCATGTGACGCTGGGCGCCGGCTACGAGTTCTCTCCCAGGTTCACCCTGAACCTGGGCTACAAGAAAGCCCTGGCCAAGACCATGAGCCAGACGGACAGCACCGGCACCGTCTCGCTGAAGTCGGAGCTGTCCGAGGACGCTTACGACATGGGCCTCACCTTCAAGTTCTAAGAACTTGAGGCATAAGAAAGGCCCCGCGCAGGCGGGGCCTTTTCTTTATGCGGGGCGCCGGGGAGTCAGGCCAGCGCTTCGTTCACGGTGTTCAGCAGGGCTTCGAGGTTGAACGGCTTTGAAAAGCAGCCGGATAGGCGGTAACGTTCGGCCAGCCGGTCCAGTTCCGCTGTTTCCAGGGAGCCGGAGATCATGATGATCTTGCCTCCGCCATCCACTGCCGCGCGTACGGTCTCTATCAGTTCCGTGCCTTTGCCGTCGCCAAGCTCGTAGTCGGTTATCATCAGGTCGTAGGAAGCGGAGGCCAGCAGCGCCCGGGCCTCGTCAGCCCCGCCAGCCAAGGTAAGAGCGTTGCCGGTGCCGCCAAAGATCCGGGAATAGATACGGCGCAGCGCTTCGTCGTCATCCACGATCAGAATGTTCTTGGGCATAAGTCCTCCGGCACCCTTCTCGATCATAGACGCGCGGCCGGTCAAAAAGGTTTAGTCTGTTTCTTAATATAATAAACGCGGGGGACTAAACTATTCGACCGCGGCCGGCGTCAGTATAAGTGTGGAAAACTTAATGGAAACAGAAAAAAAGACCGGGCCGGAAGGGCTTGAGGGGAAAGATCCCGAAAACGCCTTCGCCCTGCTCATAGAAGAGCATCAGCGCCTGGTCTACGCCGTGGCCCTGCGGCTGACGGGCAATACCACCGCCGCCGAGGACATAACCCAGGAGACTTTTATAGCCGCCTGGAAGCACCTTAAGGATTTCCGCGGTGAAAGTTCTTTGAAGACCTGGCTGCTGCGCATAGCGGCCAACAAGGCGCGCTCTTACTGGCGCTGGAAGAAGCTGCGCAACTGGGTAGGCCTGGGAAAAGGAGAGGGGGCGGAAGACGCCCCGGCCCTGGAAGACCTGCTGCCGGACAGGGCCGGCGACAGGCCCGAGCAGGCGGCCCTGGCGGCCGACCTGGAGCGCCGGGTGCAGGCCGCTATAGCCCTGCTGCCGCCCCGCCAGCGCGAAGTGGCCGTCCTGCGGGCGCAGGAACTGACCATGGCGGAGATAGCCTCCGCGCTGGGTATGGCCGAAGGTACGGTGAAAGCCCACTGGTTCGAGGCCCGCAAGAAGCTCGAGGTCTCTCTGGGGGAATACTTATGAACGACGACAAAGAGAAAAAACTGATCTCGCTCATGGCGGTACGCCGCCACGATGCGTTCTGGCAGCGCCAGGAAAAAAAGATCCTGGCGGCCGCCGCCGGCCGGCCCTCCCACAGGAAGGCCTGGCTGCTGGCCCCGGCCGCCGCCCTGGCCGCCCTGCTGTTCTTCACGGCCAGGCCGCAGACCCCCGCGCCTGCGCCCGAGAACCTGGTGAGCACGGCTTTCCTGGAGCATTTGGACATGCTGGACGATATGGACGTGCTGGAAGCCGTCCCGGAGAACGAATTATGAAACGCAGAAAGATCATAGCGGGCCTGGTGCTTGCGCTGGCCGCCGGAGTTATGGCGGCCATAACGGCCCCGGCCGAGGTTATAGACAATCTTGATTTCTTCAGCGATTTCGAGCTGTTGAGCAATTTGGAAGTGCTGGAAAGCGAAACTGACGGCGCGGCGGTGGAGACTTCCACTGGTACGGCTTCGGTTACGGTGGACACGTCCACGGGAACGGTAAAAGCTTCCACCACTACAGCGGAGGGGTTATGAAAACTATTAAATACATCCTTATACTGGCCGTTTTCATGTGCGCGGCCCTGCCCGCCGGGGCCGCGGAAGATACCGGCCAGGCCGCCCGGGCCGCCGCCTGGGAAAAACTGCCTGACGCCGAAAAGGCGCGTGTGCTGGCCAATTATGAGCGCTGGAAAAAGCTGGACCCGGAAAAAAAGGCCGAGCTTACCTCTAAATTCGAGCGCTTCCGCATGCTGCCCGAGCCCCGCCGGCAGGAGCTGCGCGCCCGCTGGGCACGCTTCCAGGCCATGCCGGAGGACGCCCGCAACAAGCTCATAAAGAAATTCCGGAAGTGGCAGAAGCTCTCCAAAGAACGCCGCGAGGAGCTGCGCCGCGAGTACCGGCAGGACCGCAAGAACGAGCGCCGCGGCGGGGGCGGGTCCGGCTCCGGCGGCGGGGGGCGCGGCGGGCGCCGCTAGACTAAACTTTATAACGTGCCGCGGCGTCAGTATATAGAGCGGCGAACGCCGCCATCAAGGAGGAGTTATGAAGACCAAGATAATAATGACCGCCGCCCTCAGCCTGGTTTCCGCATTTTTAATGACGGCCGCCGTGAGCGCCGAGGACGCGGTGAAAGAGCAGGACCAGCTGCAGACCAAGGATCAGCTCAAAACCCAGGACCAGCTCAAGACCCAGGACAAGCTGCAGACCGGGGAAAAGCTACAGGTAAAAGAGCAGCTGCGCCTGAAGGACGGCGAAGGCGCCGGTGAAGGCGAAAAGAAAGAGATCAAAGAACAGGCCCGCAACCGCGAAATGGCGGGCGCCGACAAGGCCAAGGGCGAGGCCGTGCGCGAGATGACCGAGAACGCCGGCGAAGAGAAGGCCCTGAAGAACGCCGAGAAGGCCAAGAAGGGCGAAGGCGAGCTCAAGCAGGAGCGCAAGCAGGAGAAGAAGCAGCTCCGCAAGAAAGAGCATGCCGGCGACCGCGGTTCCCGCGGCGAGCGGCGCGGCGGCGGGGCCGGTTCCGGCGCAGGCAAGCGCGGCAGATAGGGAGTCGATACTGTCAGCGACCGTCGCCCCCCGGGCATGGGGGCGGCGGCGCATTTATAAGGTGACCTATGCGATCAATGATATTCCTGGCAGTTTTTTTTGTCTTTTCCGCTCGGGCCGGAGCCTATACGGACGTGGGCGGCCGCTACACCGCTGGCCCAGGCGGTTATGCCGGGATCAACGCCTTCGCCGAATGGGGCGAAGACGATCATTACTTCCGCCCTTCGCTCAACACCTACAAAAGCGACCTGGCCGACAGGTTCTCCACTTACTCCTTTGGCGCCGGCTTGGACCGCGAGCGCTGGAGCGGCGGCGCTGAACTCTCCCTGACCCCGGAGACAGGCGGCTACAAGAACCTGGGCGTTTATGCCGACTTCACCTGTAACCTGCTGGCGGTCCCGGCCGCAGACGCCGCGCTGCAGGATGCCACTC
Source organism: Elusimicrobiales bacterium (assembly GCA_023701245.1). GTDB lineage: Bacteria > Elusimicrobiota > Elusimicrobia > Elusimicrobiales > UBA9959 > UBA9959. Next base: position 25,495 of record JAMPXK010000020.1, read on the forward strand.
TCGGCGTCTTTGCCGGGCTTACCATGCATGAAGACCTTTACGCGTCCTCCACGGCCACGGTTTCCGTGGGGCGGCGCGGCACTTCCTCTGTTACTCTGACGGACGCCTTCAAGCTGAACCAGACCGACTACGGCGTTACCGCCGCCGTGAAAATATACGGCGTGCGGGCCAGCGGCCGCTTCACCAGGACGGCCTACAGCAAAGACATTACCGAAGATGCCCGCGAGCTGCCCCTCGACATTGGCGGCATAGGGACCAGCGGCTTCCCGGACACGGCGGTTTCCGCAAGGGTACGCGTTCCCGGCCTGCCCGTGGCCCCAGAAGCCGGCTATGCCCGCACCAATTACCTGCTGGACCAGCCTTCTTCGGAAAGTTTCACGCTTGGACTGTCTTTCAAAGTGAAGAAGGCGGAGATCTCCGCCGGTTGGGAGGGGTTTAATCCCGGCGGCGGCCAGCCCAAGAGCGATTACTGGTCGCTGGGGCTTACCCTGCCCTTCTGAACAGCCGGCCCTGAAACTTTCCGCCCCGCAGCGCATCTAAATTATCCGGGCAGAAAACCCGGAAAAAATTGGTATATTACCCTTGGCGCCCCAAGCGCCCATAGGGGGGAGACTAAAATGAAAAAACTGATAGTACTGCCGCTGCTCGCGGCAATGTTCGCCGTTCAGCCAGTGTTCGCGCAGGGCATGCCGCTTATAGGCGACGACGCCCCGGCCTTCAAGGCCGTTACCACGCAGGGGCCGGTGGATTTCCCGGCCGACTACAAGGGCAAGTGGGTGATCCTGTTCAGCCATCCGGCCGACTTCACGCCCGTCTGCACCACGGAGTTCATGACCTTCGCCAAAATGGTGCCGGAGTTCAGGGCCCTTAACACCGAAGTCATAGGCCTGTCCATAGACAGCATCTACAGCCACGTGGCGTGGCTCAGGATGATAAAGGAAAAGATAGAGTACAAGGGCATGAAGAACGTGGAAGTTACCTTCCCGCTCATCGAAGACATTAAGATGGAAGTGGCGAAGAAATACGGCATGGTGCAGCCCAATGCCTCAGGCACCCAGGCCGTGCGCGCCGTGTTCTTCATCGACCCGGCCGGCAAGATCAGGGCGCTGATCTACTACCCGCTTTCCGCGGGCCGCAACTTCGACGAAATAAAGCGCCTGATCATCGCCATGCAGACGGCCGATAAGTACAAGGTGGCCACCCCGGCCGACTGGCGCCCGGGCGAAGAAGTGATAGTGCCTCCGCCCAATTCCTGCGGCGTGGCCAAGACGCGCGTGGACACGCAGAAAGATACCGGCATACACTGCTACGACTGGTTCATGTGCTTCAAGCAGCTGCCCAAGGAAGAGCCTAAGGCCGAGGGGAATAAACCTTAAGCGAGAAAAGCCAGTAAGAGAGGGCCCCGCTCAGGCGGGGCCTTTTTCTTTTGCCGGATTTAATAGAATAGGTTAATGCCCGCCGACCGCGACAAGTCACTGCTCTGGCGCAAGGCCGCCGTGATAGGCAGCCTCTGGGCCGCCTCTGAAATTGTGCTGGGCAGCTTCCTGCATAATAGCCGCATTCCCTTTTCCGGCCGCCTGCTTACCGGCATAGGCGTGGCCGTAATGGTGGCCGGGCACCGGCTGTGGCCAGAGCGCGGCCTGCTGTGGCGCGCCGGCCTGGTGTGCGCCGCCATGAAGTCAGTGTCGCCCAGCGCCGTGCTGCTGAGCCCCATGGCGGCCATCTTTACCGAAGGACTGCTGGCCGAGCTTTCTGTGCGGCTGCTGGGCGGGAACCTGGCCGGCTACCTGCTCGCCGGCGGGCTCGCCATGAGCTGGGGGCTGATCCACAAGGTGGGGCGCCTGCTGCTGCTTTACGGCTATGACGCGGTGGCGGCCTATGCCGGCGGGCTGGAGAAGATAATGTCCCTGCTGGGTTCGCGGGCCGGGGTCCCGTCGGCGGTGCTGGCGCTGCTGGGGATCTACTTCGTGGCGGGCATGGCCGCCGCGCTGCTGGGCTTGCGGGCGGCGCGCCCCGGGCCCACCGTAGAGTGCCAGGCCACCGACGGCGGGAAATATACCGCCCGCGGCGCCGGGCCGGGCTACAATTCCGTTTATGTGTTGCTGCTGCACCTGCTGGCGCTGGCGGGGCTTATGGCTTCGGGGCGGCTGCCGCTGCCGGTCGCCGCGGCGGTTTCGCTGGCCTATGGCCTGGCCTGCGCCAGGTTCTACTCCAGGGCCGGGCGGCTGCTGCGGCGTTGGGGCATGTGGGCGGGGGTGCTGGCGGTTTCGCTGGTAGCCGGCTGGCTGCTGGCGGACCTGGCCTCGGGTTTGAGAATGGCCGCGCGGGCCTTCTCGCTTACGCTGGGCTTCGCGGCCGTGGCCCAGGAACTGCTGAACCCGGCGGTGCGCCGGGCTCTGGAAAAAATGGCTGGTCCTGTCTTCTTCGAAACCCTGGAATACGCTTTCGGCTCGCTGCCGCAGGTGCTCTCCGCCCTGCCTTCAGGCCGGGACCTGCTGCTGCGGCCCGCCGCCTCGCTGCGTACTTTACTGCTGCGCGCGCCGGGCCTGCTTCAGGATTCCTTTAACCCCAATTTCCTGAAAGCCCAGATGGCAGGGCACCAGCCGGTAAAGGCCGACTGAAGCAAATTCAAACCCACGAATACCGTCAGCCAGACGAAACGGCCGTCCACATAGAGCGTCAGTGTAACGCTCAACAGCACCATCACGCCCGCCAGCAGTCTCAACGCGTCGTTCAGTTTCATGTTATTCTCCCGTAGCTCCGAGTAATTCTTCGTCCGAGTCGGCTTCCGGCTCGGGGCGCGCGGGGCGCAGTTTATGCTCCTGGTCCTTGAAGGCCAGGAAGTACAGCACCGGCACCGCCACGCGGCTTAAAAGCGTGGCCGCTATCTGCCCGGCTATCAGCGAGATGGCCAGCCCCTGGAAGATAGGGTCGAACAGGATCACGCCGGCGCCCACTATTACGGCCAGCGCCGTAAGCAGCATGGGGCGGAAGCGCACCACGCCGGCCTCTATCACGGCCTCCCGCAGCGGCATACCCTCGCGCACCTTCAGGTTGATGAAGTCCACCAGGATGATGGAGTTGCGCACCACGATACCCGCCGACGCTATGAAGCCTATCATTGACGTGGCGGTAAAGAAGGCGCCCAGCCCCCAATGCGCCGGGATAATGCCTATGAGCGCCAGGGGGATGGCCGCCATAATGACCAGCGGGGTAACGAAGTCCTCGAACCAGGCCACCACCAGGATGTAGATAAGCACCAGCACCATGGCGAAGGCCAGGCCCAGGTCCCGGAACACCTCGTAGGTGATATGCCACTCGCCGTCCCACTTTATGGCGGTCTCGGCGGCGCTGGCCGGCTGGCGGGTGAAGTACTGGTTGATCTTGGCGCCGCGCGCCTTGGCCAGTTCGTCCACCTTGCTCTTCAGGTCCAGCACGGCGTAAACCGGGCTTTCCGTCCCGCCGGCGATGTCGGCCGTCACGTAGGCCACGCGCTGCAGGTTCTTGTGGTAGACAGGCTGGTGCTCCAGGCCGGTCTCGGCCCGCACAAAGCTGGCCATGGGGATGGCCGTGCCGTTGGGCGAGAAGAACTTTATCTCCTTGAGCGTTTCCAGGCGGCGGCGCTTCTCCGGCGCCAGGCGCAGCCGGATGTCCACGGCTTCGGGTTCGTCCTGCACATGGGCGGAGTCTATGTCTGACCCGGTCAGGGACAGCGCGGCGGTCTGCACTATGTCGGCCGCGGCCACGCCGTTCAACGTGGCTTTCTGCCGGTCCACCACCAGGCGGGTGATAGGCTGGTCTTCGGGGATATAGGAATCCACGTCCACAATGCCCTCGGTCTTCTTCAGCAGGTTCTTGATATCCTCGGCGAGGGCGCGCTGGTTCTTGGGATTAGGGTCGAACACTTCCACCAGCATGGTGGACATGACCGGCGGGCCGGGGGGTACTTCCGCCACCTGCACCCGGGCGCCGTAGCCGTCCGCTATTTTCTTGAGCGGGGCGCGTACGGCCAGGGCTATGTCGTGGCTCTGGCGCTTGCGGGCGTGCTTGTCCGACAGGTTCACCTGGATGTCCGCCTGGTAAGGCTCGCGGCGCAGGAAGTAATGCCGCACCAGGCCGTTGAAGTTGTACGGGGCGGAGGCGCCGGCGTAGACCTGCAGGTCGCGCACTTCGGGCACGGCGGCCAGGAGGGCGGCCATTTCCTTGGCGGCCCGTTCGGTGCGCTCAATGGACGAACTCTCGGGCATGTTGATGATCACCTGGAACTCGTTCTTGTTGTCGAAAGGCAGCGTCTTGAAGATCACCAGGCGCCCGGCCACCATGGCCAGGGCACCGGCCAGCAGCGCTACGGTGAACCACAGGAATTTCCTGCCATTGGCCGGCTCGTAGATAAGCTTCTTCATGAGCGCGCGGTAGTTGCGGTCCAGGTAGCCTTCCTTATTGTTATCGCAATGCTTGAGCGGCCACTTTTCCACCACCTTGGCGTACAGCCACGGCGTGAAGGCAAAAGCCACGAACAGCGAGAACAGCATGGCCACCGAAGCGCCTATGGGAATGGGGCGCATGTACGGGCCCATCAGCCCGCTCACGAAAGCCATGGGCAGGATGGAGGCGATGACCGTCCAGGTGGCGAGGATGGTAGGGTTGCCTACTTCGTCCACGGCGTTGAGGATATTGCGGAACAGGGAATTCTTCTTATTGGCCGCGCAATGGCGGTTGATGTTCTCCACCACCACAATGGCGTCGTCCACCAGGATGCCTATGGAGAAAATGAGCGCGAACAAGGTGATGCGGTTCAAAGTGTACCCGTAGAGATAGTACACCAGCATGGTCAGCGCCAGCGTTACCGGGATGGCCACCAGTACCACGGCGGCCTCGCGCAGCCCCAGCGTGAGCGCTATGAGCAGCGTTACGGACAGCGTGGCCAGCAGCATGTGGTAAATGAGCTCGTCGGACTTGGCTTTGGCCGTTTCGCCGTAGTTGCGCGTCACGGTCACGTTCACGCCGTCGGGGATCTCGCGGCCCTTCATCTTTTCCACCTTGGCCATGATCTCGCGCGAGACCTCGGTGGCGTTGGCGCCGCGGCGCTTGGCCACGGAAATGGTCACTGCGTCCTTGCCGCCGGTCAGCTTTACCGGCGAGGCGGGGCCGGCCAGCATGGTGACGGAGCGTTCGTCCTCGTCGGGGCCGTCCTTCACATCGGCGATCTCCGAAAGCCGCACGGGGCGGCCGTCGTACACGCCTATCACGATGTTCTTCAGGTCGTCGGCGCTGCGTATGAAGGCGTCGGTCTCGGCCAGCAGCTTGGTGTCGCCGTTATTGTAGTGGCCGGCGGGCAGCGAGGCGTTGGACATCTTGATGACCCCGGCGAGCATGGGCGGGGTGAGGCGGTGGCGGGCCAGGGCGGCCGGGTCGAAATGCACTATGAACTGGCGCTTATGCCCGCCTATGATGCGGGTTTCCGAAACGTTGGGCACCGAGTTGAGTTCGGTCTGGATGCGCGCGGCGGCGCGGCGCAGGGCGTAGCCGTCGCGCCCCTCGCCCCACAGGGTGAGGGCCAGCACCGGCACGTCGTCTATGGCGCGGAATTTAATGAGCGGCTCGCCGGCGGCCTTGGGGAACAGGTCCTTATTGTCGAGCGTCTTGGTGTAGATGAGGTTGGCCGCGTCCTCGGGAGCGGTGCCCACCTTGAAGCGCACCGTGAACATGGCGAAGTTGGGATACGCTATGGAGTAGATGTATTCCACGCCGGGGATCTCCCACAGCTTGCGCTCGCCCACTTCCACCAGGTGCTTCTCTATTTCCGCGGGGGCGGCCCCGTAGAAAGGCACCATGATATCGAACATGGGCACGTTGATCTGGGGTTCCTCTTCGCGCGGCAGCTTGAAGGTGGAAAAAACGCCCAGCAGGATGAAGGTGATGATGAGGATGGGGGTGAGGCGCGAGCCTATAAACCCCGCGGCCATGCGGCCGGCCAGTCCGTATTTGTGTTCGGTGTTCTGCATGTGGTTCTCCGTTTACTTCGCCAGGCCGGCGGACATTTCCGCTACGGCCGCGCTGTCGAGGGTTTCCGACGCCAGCAGCAGCCCGGCGTGGTAGAGGTTGAGTTTGTAGAGGGTTTCGTAGTAGGCGGCTTCGGCCTGCAGCACCGCGGCCTGGGCGCGCAGCACTTCCAGCACGCTCTGGCGGCCCTGGCGGTACAGCGGGCGGAACAGCTCCAGCGACTGCCGGGCTTTCTCCACGGTCTCTTTGGCCACCGGCAGCGTTTCGCGGGCGGCATTATAGTTGTTCAGCGCTTCGGCCGCTTCCAGGCCGGCCTGGCGGCGGGCCTCGGCCGCGCGGCTGGCGGCCATGCTGGCCTGGGCGCGCGCCGCGTCCTTGCGGGCGAAATAGCCGGGGTCGCCCAGCGGGATGGTGAGGCGCAGGCCCAGCATGCGGTTGTCGCGGAACTCGCTCAAGCTTTCGGAATTGGTTTCCCAGGAGCCGAAAGCTTCTACCACTGGCAGCACGGAATTGGCCTGCATGGCCTCGCCGGTCTTATAGATCTCGGCCGCTTTTTCCAGGGCCAGCACGTCGCGCCGGGCGCCGGCGGCGGCGCGGGCGGGGTAGTTGGTTTCCTTAAGTTCGCCGTCCGCCCCCACTTCAGCCGCGGAGTCCAGGCCCAGCGTGCTGGCCAGGCGCTGCCGTTCCAGCTCCAGGCCTTTGTCCCAGTTTACTTTGTAGCCGCGCAGGGTAGAAAGAATGGCCTCCGCGCCGTAATAGTCGGAACCCAGCACCATGCCCTTGTCCTTCAACATCTGGGCCGTCTTCAGCTCGGCCTCGGCCGCGCGCACGGTTTCCCCGGCCAGGCCGGCCAGGCGTTCGCGCAGCAGCACGGTGAGCCACTGATAGGTGATCTTGAAAGTGACGCCCGCCTTGGCCCTTTCATAGCCGTGCTGGGCGGCCTCGGCTCTCAGCCGGCCCATTTTTACCGAATTGCTCACGGCAAAACCCGTGAACAGCGGCACCCCGGCCTCTATGCCGGCCATGTAGTTGCGGGCCGGGTCGGGATCGTTGATGGTGGCCATGGAAGCCATGGAGAAAGTGCCCTGCTTCATGGCCGTGGCGAAAGCGTAAACCGGGTCGGTGCCGTCCGTGTACATGCCTTTGAGCTTGAAGCCGCCCAGGCGGGCAAGGCGCGCCTGGGAAAGGCCGGCCCGGGCGCCGGTAACGGCGGCGGCCTGTTCTTTAAGGAGATTATCGGCCTTAAGGCCCTTTTCTACGGCTTCGCCAAGAGTAACCCCGGCAGTTGCCGGGGTTGCGGCGAACAGGATAAAAGCGGTCAGAACTTTCTTCATTACTGCCTCCAGTTTTTTCCCCTACACATATGAGATGCGGGAGGGGGGCAAAAAGTTTCAGGCTAAATAAAAAAAGCCCCGGCGCCGGGGCTTTTCGGGCCCGGGCGGCCTGTCAGGGGGCCTGCCAGACAATGATCGCCTTGCGGGCCAGGGTGCGCTGCGTTATGACCCCGCCGCGGGCCGTTCTCATCAGCAGAGGTCCCAGCCACTTATAGTCCGGCCGAGCCCCGTTCACTTTCATAGCCACTTCTATTTCTTTCAGGGTCTCCGCCGGAGTCATGGCCTTGGTCCAGCCGTCGCGTATATACTTGAGTTTGAACTTGCGGCCCAGCGCTTTTAATACGGGCAGCACCAGGTCCGCGCCCGGCGGCGCCTTGTAAGCCAGGCCGTGATGGCGGTAGATCTTTTCCAGGAACGCGTTGCGCCGTACGCCCGCCCAGCCGATATAGACGCACTGGGCGGCGGAGCGCTCCATCTTTAAAACTTCCGCCTTGTCGTGCACGGCCATGGTCATGCTGGCCAGGGCTATGTCGAATTTTCCGGCCGTGACGCGGCCGGGCAGGGTCTTCCATTTGGAAACTATGGCCCGCGCGTTCTTTATGCCGTGCGCGCGCGCCTGCGCCCTGAAGACGCGTAGCATGCCAGGGGAACCGTCCACCCCGGTCACGTTTTTGGCCCGGGCCGCCAGCGGCAGGGCGTAATTGCCGGTGCCGCAGCCAATGTCCAGCAGGCGTTTGCCGGCGAACTTTATTCCCAGGCCTTCGGCTAGCTTGATGATGCGGCGGGACTTGGTGATCATTTCCCGCTCGAAAGGCTGCGGGTAATTGGCGGCGCGGGAATTCCAGTAGAACTTTTCGTTGGCGGGAGTGGCTTTCATATAAGGAATTATATTAAATGCCGCTTGTTGATTTGCCCCTTCCTGTCTGACAGACTGAGGCCAGGTGGGGAGCGAAAAGTAGGCCGCGCCGCGTACGATCCGGTAGCCGAGCAGGTGGAAGAAGAAGCCAATGTGGACGCCATCCTGCAGCAGCTCAAGATGGTAGGCGAGTCCAAGGGCTCGCTGATGTACATAGACCGTCACGTAGGCAAGCGCAAGGCCGCTTAAGCCAAGCCGCGCGGTCTCGCGCGCGAGCCGGGCCCCGGGGCGTACCCGCGGGCCCGGTTTTTTACGATGTGGTATAATTCTAATGTTCCGGCGGAGGAACCCGGTAAGAATCCGGGGCTGCCCCGCAACGGTGATGTCCGTCCCTGACGGAATTAGCCCGGTCTACCGCCTGAACTGTCGCAGCCTGCGAGGGACGGCCTTTTCCACCCGGTGGAGGAGCCGCCTTTTTGGCGCGGCAACTCTCGCGGGAGGAAAAATGAGAACAGCGATAGCGGCGTTCCTTATACTTATACCGGCCCTTTTAGTTCCCCGGGCCAATTCACAGCAGAACGGCGAGGTTTACCTTGCCATAAGCAAAACGGCCCTAAAGGCACTGCCCAGGCCGGCCGACGCCGGGGATATTTATATTACCGGCCCGCTCGCCGGCGCCACGGGCTCCGCGGCCGACCTGGTAGACTCGGCCCTGCCGGTGCTGCTGCGGCGCGCCAACGGCGCCGGCGGCCTGGCCACGGCCGGGCTGCGCGGCTTCCAGGCCAAGCAGACCGCGGTGTTCTACGACGGCCTGCGCGTGCCGGCCGACCTTACCGGCACGGTGGACCTGTCCGCCCTGCCGGCCGGGGGTCTGGAGCGGGTGGAGATACTGCCCGGCGCCTGGTCTTCCGTGCAGGGGGCCGACGCCGAGGGCGGGATCATGAATTTCATCAGCCGCAAACCCGCCGCGGGCGTTACAAGGGCGGACCTCTCCTCCGGCCTGGCCTCCTATGGCGGCAACTCAACGGCGCTGGCCTTTATGAACGGCAGGCGTTTCGCCAAAACTTCCTTTACCGCTTCCAGGGACGCTTCCGACGGCTTCCAGCAGAACTCCGCCTGGCGCAAGGAATCTTTCGGCGGCCGGGCCGAGATGCCGCTGGGCGGCGGCGCGTTCTCCGTCAGCCTGCTGCGCAACAATTCCCGCAACGGCGTGCCCGGCGGCACGCCGGCGGCAATAGAAGATTGGAACGGCAGCAGGGAGCGGACCGCCAATTCCCTCACGGACCTGCAGCGCTCTAGCCTCGGCCTCGGCCAGGCCGCGTTCGAGGTCCCCTTGGGCGGCGGCGCCGGCCTGTCCCTTTCCGGCGGGTCCGGCGTCAACCGGCTGTTCTCTCACACCAGCTGGGGCGACGAACTCAGCCGCGTGCTGACGCATAACGCGCGCCTGGCCGTTTCTTTTGCCGGCCGGGGCGAGGCCGGCGTGGAATACGACAAAAGCCTGCTCAAGTCAGACACCTACGGCGATCATTTCAGGCAGAACGCCGGCCTGTTCGCGCAGTGGGCGCTGGAGCCGGCTAAAGGGCTTACCTTTATTCCGTCGCTGCGCTATGACCGCAACGTGGCCTATGCCCACCAGGCCAGCCCGAGGCTGGCGGTGGTGTACGCCCCGGACTATGTGTGGAAGTTCTCCGCCCAGACCGGCCGGGCCTGGCAGGCGCCCACCTTCGCCGACCTTTACAATCCGTGGGTGCCGGCGGCGGACCGCTCGCCGGACCTGAGGCCGGAACATTCCTGGCAGACGCAGGCGGCCGCGGCCGGCAATTTCGCCTGCGGCGTCTGGGCGCGCCTGGCCGCCTACTACGCCGACGTCAGGGACCGCATAGCGCTCGACCCTGCCAAGAGCTGGGCCGCCTATAACCTGGACTCGGCTTTCAACAGAGGCGTTGAGGCGGGGCTGGGCTACAAAAGCTCCGCTTTCAGCGCCGGGCTGGGTTACGCTTACAATATCAGCAAAGGCCGCGGCGCCGCCGGCGGCTACAAGCCGCTCGCCTTCAGCCCCAAGCACCGCTTCACGCTGGACGCCATGCTGAAAACCGCCTGGTTCGACGTGGGTACCAAGGCCTATTACAGCGCGCGCCAGTATACGGCGGCGGACAGCGGCGGGCTCAAGCTCCCGTCTTATTTTACGGCGGACCTGTACCTTTCCCGCAAGCTCGACAGGTTCGAAGTGTTCGCCGGCGCGGAGAACCTCCTGGACGAACACTACGCCCAGACCGCCGATACCATAAACGGGTATTACCCGCTGCCCGGCCGCGTGCTTAAATGCGGCCTAAGCGTCAGGTTCATCTAAACTGTTGACCGGGCCCGCGTAAGCTGTTAGAATATAGTTATTGGCATATGCCAATAACCAGCCATGCCCAGGCCCTGCAAAAAAAGAAAGATCACCGCCCGCCCGCGCGCTTATTACTTTAAGCCGCGCGCGGTGCCCCTTTGCGAGCTGGAAGAGACGGTGCTGGGGCTGGACGAGCTGCAGGCGCTGGAGCACGCCGACCTGGCCCGCAAGGACCAGCGCGCCGCCGCGGCCGCCATGAAGGTCTCCCGGCAGACTTTCGGCAACATACTCGCTTCCGCCAGGCGGAAGCTGGCCGACGCCGTGGTGAACGGCAAAGCCCTTAAGATAGAAGGCGGGCCCGAGGAACTGGCCCGCCCCCATTGCGGAGGAGAACACAAATGAACATCTGCATCCCGGTTGAGAACAGCGACGGCCTGAAGTCGGTGGTTTACGGCCATTTCGGCAGCGCCCCCTTCTTCGCCATCTGCGAAATAGAGAGCGGCAAGGTGGAATTCCTGGACAACGGCAACCAGCACCACGAGCACGGCCAGTGCAACCCGCTCGGCGCCATAGCCGGCAAGAGCGTTTCCGCCATAATAGTGGGCGGCATAGGCGCGCGCGCCCTGCAGCACCTCAATGCCGGCGGCATCAAGGCCTACCGCGCCCCCCAGGGCCCGCTGTCCCAGGCCCTCGACATGTTCAAGAAACAGCAGCTGCCGGAGATCCTCCCCTCCGACTGCTGCCAGGGGCATGGCTGCCACTGACCAGCAGCCTGCTTAAAGGAGACGGACCCGCATTATGAGTAAAAGAGTTAAAGTCCTGACCGCCGCGGCGGCGCTGGCGGCGCTTGTAATAGCGGGTTCGCTGCTTTCCTCGCGTCTGTGGGGGGAAAAGCAGTCGAAAGCCAACCTCTCCGGGCCGCTGGTGTATTCGCAGGGGATGACCGCCGCCGAATTCGCCGCGGCCAATGATCTGCCGCTGGAAGTGGTTACCGCGTCCTTTGGCAGCCGCGAAGGCGGTTTTCCCTACTATGACATGAAAGCCCTGCCGCCCGACGGGCTGCGGGCCTCGGTGGAGCGCGAGCTGGCCTTGTATAACGAGGCCGCCTCCAAGAACTGGCTGAAGATAATCCTGAAATTCGTGATGTGGGCAGCCTTCCTTCTGGTGGTGTTCCCGCTGCTGCGCCGCGGCCTGGTGAAAGGCGCCCTGCGCAACTGGCTCTACTTCGCCGGCGTGCTCATTTTCGGCGTGGCCCTGGGCGCCGACCCCAGCCCCATGGGCACCGTAAAGGACGCCGTAGTGCTCTACGGGCAAAGCGGCGCAATATTCCCGCCTCGCCTGAAGGCGCTGGGCATATTCCTGCTGCTGGTGGTGCTGGCCAACAAGTTCATCTGCTCCTGGGGCTGCCAGCTCGGCGTGCTGCAGGACCTGTACTTCCGGCTTGGCCAGGCCGCGGGCCTCAAGCGCTGGCGGCTGCCTTTCACGTTCACCAATACGGTGCGCGTGCTCTTCTTCGTAGCGCTGGCGCTGGGCGCCATGATGGGCAGCGACATCATAGCCCCGGTGGACCCTTTCAAGATCTATAGCCCGCTGGCCCTCACCATCTGGGGCGCCGGGTTCGTGACCCTGCTGCTGGCGGCGTCCTTGTTCCTGTACCGGCCCTGGTGCCATTTGCTCTGCCCTTTCGGGCTGGTGGGCTGGCTCGCCGAAAAGATCAGCGTGTACAAGGTGAAGGTGGATTACGCCAAGTGCACGGCCTGCGGTGCCTGCGAGCAGGCCTGCCCTTCCACTGTAATGGGCGCCATACTGAAGCGCGACCGCGTAATACCTGACTGCTTCTCCTGCGGCGACTGCCTGGCGGCCTGCCCCGCCGGGGCCGTCTCTTTCTCCGCCGGCCGGCGCCAGCGGCCGCCCGCGGACAAATTTAAAAAAAGTTAAAATATCCATATGAAGTTCCGGGCGGTAAAAACATTGTTGTGCCTCGCCTTCGCGGCCGTAGCCGCGGGGGCCTGGGACCTGCACATGCTCGGCCCCGCCCACGAGGCGGCCGACAATTGCCAGGTCTGCGCCGTGGCCGGCGCGCCGGAACTTAACTCCGACTGCGGCAGCGAATTACTTGTCCGCCCCGATAATTTTGTAGCGACAGCGGCCGCCCTCCCCGGGCTGCCGGCAGAAACTCCGTTCATAGCGGCCTTCCTCGGCCGCGCTCCTCCCCGCTAAAAAGGTACCTGCTACCTTTTTTACCGATCATTCAACCTCCCAAAAGGCAGCTGCTGCCTTTTTGGGGGGCAGTTAACATACCAAGGAGATTTATGAAGAGAAATATTATTTTATCGCTAGTTTTAGGACTTTGCGGCATCGCCGCCGCCCAGGAAGCCGGAACGCCGCCGCAGGGCATGCGCGGCACGCCGGCCAACCTGCCGGACATAAGCCTGGTAGGCGTTATAGACGGGCATACCAGTTCCAATAAGACGGATGACACCCGCGACAAGCTGGAGTTCAAGGAAGTAGAAACCGCGTTCCAGGGTTATCTCTACCCGGAAATGAAGGCCGAAGTCTTCCTGGCCCTTCATAAGGAAGGGGAGGAATACCACAGCGAGATCTGCGAAGCCAAGGTGTCTTTCCTGCGCTTGGCAGATGGCTTGTCCGCCCAGGTGGGTAAAGTTAACGCAGAGTTCGGCAAGATGAACAAAACCCACAATCATACACGCCCCATGGCCGACCAGCCCGCCGCGCTCACCAACTTCCTGGGCACCCACGCCTTCAACCCGCAGGGCGCGGGTCTGAAGTACCTGCTGCCGCTGCCTTTCTACGCGCAGGTGCAGGCCGGGGCCTGGAACGCCGCCGCACACGAGGATCATGTGGAGGCGGGCAATACCGCGGACGTGCTGGACGTGGACGGCAGCACCGTGACCGCCGTGCTGGCCCCTGAGGAGACCGAGGAATTCTCGCCGGCGGGCAAGGTATACACCGCGCGCCTCAATATGGCCTTTCCGCTTTCTTCCGGCGCCGAACTGGAACTGGGCGTGAGCGGCCTGAAGGGCAAAGGCAGCCACTGGGCTGAGCATCAGGATAATATAAAGCTCACCGGGGCGGACTTTACCCTTAAGTTCTGGCCCTCCACCTACAAGCGCCTGACGCTGCAGGGCGAATACCTGCGCCTGGTGCGCGAAGTGCCGGTGGGCAAGCTAAAGCGCGACGGCCTGTACTTCCTGGCCAACTATCGCCCGTCCAAGTACTGGGACTTCGGCGCGCGCTTCGACTACGCGGAGAACGCCTTCCCTACCATAACCTATGAGCGGGACTATTCCCTTATAGCCACCCGCCGCCTTACCGAGGTCACGCTGCTGCGCGCGCAGTACAAGCACATCAATCTCTCCGGCGAGAAGGCCGACGAGGGCTGGGTGCAGCTGATCTTCGGCCTGGGCCCGCACAGCCATGAACTGGAATAAGGACAAAGCCATGAAAAAAATATTCTTGACCGCCGCCGCGCTGGCCCTCTGGGCCGGCGCCGCGCGCGCGGAAATAAAAGTAGTGACCGCCTCCACCGACCTGAAGTATGTCTGCGAGCGGCTCGGAGGCTCCGAAGTTAAAGCGGAGAGCCTCGCTTCCGGAGACCAGGACCTGCACATGGTGGAGCCGCGCCCCAGCATGGTCTTCAAACTGAAGAAGGCGGACCTGGTGGTGCGCGTGGGACTGGACCTGGACATGTGGATGGACAGCCTTATAAACGCGGCCAAGAACAAACAGCTGTTCTACGGCGCGCCGGGTTACGTGGACGCCTCGGCCGGGGTGCCGCTATTGGAGAAGCCCGAGGGGAAAATAGACGCCTCCATGGGCGACATCCACATATACGGCAACCCGCATTACTGGCTGGACCCGGCGA
>JAMPXK010000082.1 GCA_023701245.1 Elusimicrobiales bacterium
CGTTCACCTTGGAGTAAACGCCGTACTTGTTGGGGCGGGCGCAGCCTTCGCCCCAGCTCACCACGCCCGCGAGGGCCATGTTGGCGCCGGTGCCCACTATAAGGGGGCCGCCGCTGTCGCCCTGGCAGGAATCCTTGCCGCCTTCCTTATAACCGGCGCAGATCATGCTGTCGGTTATGCCGTCGTAAGCCGCGGAGCAGGTGGCTTTGTCGACGAAGGGCACCGAGACCTTCATCAGGATCTTGGAGACGCCGCCGCCCTCGCTGGTGGTGCCCCAGCCGGCGGTCACGAAGTCGGCCTTGGTGATCTCTTTGGTGTTGAGCGCTATCGGCGCGAACTTGGAATCGCCGGAGAGCTTGACCAGCGCGAAGTCGTTGTCCATCGTGTTGGTGTCCCAGCCGGGGTTCTTGATGATCTCGAGGACGGTGAACTTCTCCACGCCCACGGTGTCGCTCTGGTTGTGCAGGCCGATGGTGACGCCCTTAAGGTAGCCGCCCTCGACGCAATGCGCTGCGGTCAGCACCCAGTTCTTCTTGATGAGCGAGCCGCCGCAGAAGTGGCTGCCGTAGGAGCTCTTCAGGGAAACTATGAAGGGGAACTCGCCCTTGGTCGCCTGCACGCCGCCTACTATCTTCTCCGCGGCGAAGCGCTCGAAGGGGTTTACCGCCTGGGGCATAAGGACCGAGCGGGAGGGCATCTCCATGCCGGTTATGGCGGGCAGCACGCTGCGCCCGGGGGCGTCGAAACTGATATTAGCCGCATTGGCCGGGACCATGGCGAGAGCCAGGACCAGCGTCGCAATCATCTTTATCATGCACAACTCCTAGTGTCCACCGCGTGGGATTTAACTTCTTAAGGGAATTGTGCAAAATCAATTGACCCCAGTCAACAGAAATTTTCCCTTTAGGCCCAGGCGCCTGCGGGCCCTTCGGCCCACGACGGAGCTCAAGGCCCAGGGAAAAGGTGGGCCCAATAACGCCGCCCGCCTTCCCCTGAAGGACCTATCGCCCGCCCGCTATTAGTGCCAGAATTATAACTATGAAGAGATTCCTCCTTTCGGCCATGCTGCCCCTGCTGTTCGCCCCGGCCCTGCCTGCCTCCACTTTTGAAAATTCCCTCTCCCCGGCCCTGCTCTCCCTTCAGGAAGTCCCGGCCGTCCCGGTACCGCTGAAGGCGGCCCGCCCCCTGGGCCCGATGACCGAGAACGCCCGCACCGGCTACATAGTGCTTTCCACGCCGGACTACTTCCAGGGCATCATGACCATGCACGAGGCCATCCTCGCGAAACTCCCCAAGGACGTAAAGGCCATCATAGTTTTCCCCGGCGACAATCCCTATTACGAAAAGTTCAAGGCGGATTTCGATTCCAAGCGCTTCGTGGCCTGGAAGTACGTCATGGAATCCCCCTGGACCCGGGACTTCCTGCCCGAGGTGGTAGTGGACGAGGCCGGCAAGGCCCGCATGGTGCAGTTCTCCTATTACGCCGAGCGGCCGCAGTCGGAGGCCTTCGCCTCCGAACTGGCCAAGGGCTTCGGCCTGCCGCTGGAAAAATCCAGGGTCAAGCTGGAGTTCGGCAACTTCATGGCCGACGAACAGGGCCGCATCTTCATGAGCGACAAGGTCATAAAAGACAACAAGGACTGGACCAAGCCCGCCCTGGAAAAAGAGATCCTCGCCCGCCTGCGCGGCACTAAAATGATCTGGATGCCAATGATCCCCGGCGAGAGCACGGGCCACCTGGACATTTACGCCAAGTACTTCGGCAACAACACCGTACTGGTCTCGGATTCCCTCAACGCCAAGGCCAAGAAGGCCATGGACGAAGCCGCCGCCAAATTCTCCTCGGCGGGTTTTCGCGTGGTGCGCGTGCCCAACGCCGACATCCCCGGAGAGGAAGCCGTGCGCATCTACAGCTACACCAACTCCCTGCGCGTCAACAACACCATCTTCATGCCAACCTATTACGACAGGAAGTACGGCTATACCCAGCCGCTGAAGGCCCGCGACGACGCCGCGGCCGCCATCTACGAGGGCCTCGGCTTCAAAGTGGTAAAAGTGTTCGCTTTCGACGCCATCCAGTTCGGCGGCGCCGTACACTGCATCACCCGCGAAGTCCCCTGGCTCCCCTGGTTCTGACCGCCTGAAATAAAACCGCCGGGCTGCCCCGGCGGTTTTTCATTTACCCGGCGTCTTAATCAGAAGTTGGGTACGGTGTGCTCGTACTGCTCGGTAGGAGTAAGAGGCCAGCCCCAGCCCGTCTCGAACTCGTTCGGGGTGGGATCCAGCCCCGCCGCCTCATAGGCCGCCTCGGCCAGTCCCACACAATCGAATTTCTCCGGCCCCTTCTGAATGGTATGGGCCATATCGTACTTCTTGCCCAACTGGGCCCGCGCATACTCCACGATGGCGCCGCGCTGCGCCGGCGTAGGCTCCGGAGAAGTGGTATAGTTCCCGTAGAACGGCCAGGCGGCCACGAATACGCGCAGCGTGACCTTCCTGACGGGCAGCCACCCTTCTATCACCATGGGCCGGCCGTTTTCCTGGCCGGCGTAAACACCCACATGCCCCACGGTCTGCGCGCCTATCGCGGAGTTCAGCACCCCGAAGTAGCCCTTGCGGAAAAGGATATCGCCTGGTTCCATATGGCCGGCGGCCTCCTCCAGTTCGTCCCCGTCGCGCCTCACGCCGCCGGCGCGCTCGCTTATCTTGTCCAGGGCGGCCGCTATGTTCAGACGCATGGTGCGGTCCGCCGCAGGCAGCGCCTTCAGAAGCGCCCGTTCGGCGTCCGCGCCGCCTATCTCGCCCAGAGCCCACACGGAATTGACGGCCCTGATATCGGCCCCGGCGGCGTCATATCCGCCGGACTTGCCGGCTCCGGAGGATAACGCTCCCACGGCCCGTATCAGTTCCCCCTCCAGGGCGGCGGCCCTGGCCTTGGGGAATTGGGCGCCTGAATCATAGGCCTGCGCGGCGATCTCCCGCAGCAGGACCTCCTTTGAAACGTCCAGGTCGGAAGCGGGAGAGGCAAAAGCGCTCCCGGCCAGCAGCAGCGTCAGCAAAGGCAGCAAGGTTTTTTTCATGGTCAGCTCCTTAACGCAGCGCCGGCTTGGCCGGCGAAAGCTCGGAATAGAAGTATTTCCCCACTATCTTGGACAGCCAGCCCGGTTCATAGCCCAGATCGTCCACGGTCCGTATCCTGTCGGCCGCGGCGAGGTCGTCGGCAAAGGCCGCGTCCAGCTTGGCCACGGAGGCCGTATCCAGGATGCTCACGTTCATCTCTGTGTCGTACCTTTCGCTCCTGGGATGGAAGTTGTAGGAGCCTATGGAGCAGTACACCCCGTCAACGGTCATGAACTTGGAATGCAGCGTCTCGCCCTTCTTCAGGTACACGTTCACCCCGGCCGGCACCAGCGGCAGCAGGCCCTTTATGATGATATCCGCCATGGGCTTGGCCTCGGCGTCTATGCTTTTTTTGGAGTTGGTGAGGATATTCACCTCTACACCCCGGGCACGCGCTTCCAGTATGGCCCGGGTTATGGCGGGCACCGCCACATAATAGGGATTCTCTATGTTTATCCGCTCCGAAGCGCCGTAGATGGCCTTCACTATGTTGAGCAGTATCGGCGGATCGTAAACAGGCGGGTCCTGGAAGATCACAGCCACCCGGGCGGTGCCGGCCGCGGCCGGAGCCCCTGCGGGCGGAGCTATGCGGGTCAGGGGCAGGGAGCCCTTTTCCACTTCCGAATTCCAGATACCGGAAAAGATCCGGCGGGTCTCTCCTGCGGCAGGCCCCGTGTAGAGCACGTCGGTATCTCGCCACTGGGGGCCATCCGGGTTCTTGTGAGAATAATGGTCGCTGTAATTCATGCCCCCCACTATGGCGAACTTGTCGTCCACCAGCAGCATCTTCATGTGCCAGTAGTCGCCTTTGCGTTTGGGGTCCTTATAGCGCAGCACCTCTACCCCGGCGTCGCGCATGCGTTTTACCGCGCGCGCGCCGGACGTGTAGATCACCTTGCTGTCCAGGATCACCTTCACTTCCACGCCCTCGCGCTTCTTGGCTATCAGCATGTCGGCCGTTTCGAAGCCGGTAACGTCGTCGTGAAAGGAATAACTGCCTATATAAACGCTTTTCTTCGCGTTCTTGATAAGGGAGTCTTTTACGGCAAAGGAGATCTCTCCGTTTATGAGGAAGTCGGAGGTGTTGCCGTCCAGGAACCGCGCCCGGGAAAGCCCTTCCATCTCCGCCAGAAACCCGGCGTCGCGCAGCAGCGACCCCTGCCCGGGGCCGCGCGGCACATACCGGGAAGCTTTTACCGCCGCTATCACCTTGCCGGAAATTTCCTCGAAAGACGGGACGGCCTGAGTACCGGGCAGCACCCCGGAATCCTCCAGCTTGGCCTTCAGCATCTGGTAGAGCGTGGCGACATACCCGCTGTAAACAGAGGCCTTTTCTATGAACTTGGGATCAGGCGGCGGCTTATGCGGGCCGGCCGGTTCCGGGACTACCGGCAGCACGGCCGGGAAATCGCCGTAAGCCCCGTTGCCTATGACGGCAGCGGCTTTAAGCGTGCTGTCCGAGAGCATGGGGCCGGTTGAATTTGCGAAGACAAAGGAGGGAAAAGCGAGGAGCAGGATGAACGCCGGCAAGGCCGGCCTGTTGTGTTTAGCCATGTTATAGTTTACCCTCCGCCGCCCCTACCCATAAGGGCATTCCGGGCAATGCCGGCCTGAAATAGGGCCCCTGCCCTCTTGGGCCCTCCGGACCCGCGGACTCTTGACAACTTTTTGCCCTCTGCTATACTTGAATTACGACTCCATCACGTTGAGGTAACTTTATGAAAACCTGGAAACCCCTCGCTTTGGCCGCCTTGCTGGCCCCGCTGCTCCTGCTGGCCGCGGCCGGCCTGCGCGATACCCGCCCGCCTTCCGACCTGAAGGATGCCCCTAACTCCGGCCAGGCCGCCGACCAGCTGTCCGGCCTGACCGCGCCCGCCCAAGCCCCGGCGCCCGCCGCAAAGGCGGTGCGCGCCGCGCCGCAGGCCGAGGCCCCCCGGCAGGCGGACCCCCGCTGCGCCCCGCCCGCCGCCGGCGAAGAGGTGATCTACCAGTCCGATTTCCACTGGAACTACCCCATGAAGGAGATGATGGAGCGTTTCGACGAGATGTACGTCTCCCCCAAGCGGCTGGACAAGCGCGCTTACTGGGACAAGAAAGCCAATAGCCTGGTGCTTCCCTCCACCAGGGAGGATGAAGCGCCGGTAAAGATAGGCCCCGCGCTGATCGACGCCCTGCGCTGGCAGATAGAGCGCGCGCTGCAGCTGGGCTACGCGGACGCCGTCTTCTTTCCCGACATGGGCCACTCGCACCTGCTCATCCCCGACGCCCTCTGGGAGTCCAAGTACGCCACGTACCCCAACGACCAGACCTCCCGGATGTACGAGGAGATGCTCAGCGACCCGGCCATACAGATCTTCTATCACACCGCGGAACAGCTCAAGTTCCTGCAGGATAACCAGCCTATCCAGGAAGAGGCCCTCCTTTTCAGGCGCGCCAACCGCAATATCGCGGGGCCCATCAAGCCCTCCGGGGACCTGACGGTCTTCCAGAACCCCGCCAGCGCGGCCAATACCGTGGGCGAGGTGCCGGGTTACCGGTGGTGGGGCGCGGGCTTTAATTTCAGCGCCCAGAAGGACGGCTGTTTTACTTACCGCCACAAAGGCAAGACGTACCGCTACGACATCAGTCTCCACGACCTGCCCATGAAACCGGGCAGCGGCGAAGACTGGCAATAGCGCGCCGCGCGCTTTCCTCCAGCCAAACAAGAACCGCCGGGGACTGCCCCGGCGGTTCTTTTGCGCGCAAAAACCCGAAAAAGTTTCGGTTTACTTATAGTACTTGGCCGCGAAGATGCCGCCGCAGAGCGGCTGCTGGTTGACGGACCTGAAGAACGGGAGTTCCGCGGCGCAGGCGTCGCGCACGGGGTTGTCCAGGTACGTCCTGATATTGAAATAGTAAGTTTTTCCCGCCTGCAGTCTGCACCCGTCCACGGCGCCGCTTATCACGGCGTCCACCTGCGGGAACTTCATCATGGCATGGCATTTGCCGCGCACATTGGCGGCCGCCTTCCTGGCGTCGAAATCGCAGGGCGTCTCCGAAACCGAGATCAGCAGGTTCACCTGCCTGGCGTTGGTCGCCTCCTGCGTGACGAACCTGATATAACCTTTGTCCGGGGCCGTGAACTTGTAGCTCAGCGCCTCGTTGGGCTTCAGGCTGAAGTATACCACCCGGCCGCTGAGCCAGTCCCAGGACGGCAGGGGCTCGCTTTTAACCCCTGCCAGCGCCGGGATGCTGTCCTTGCAGGCCACGCCCGCGCCCAGGCCGCCGCCCAGGCTTCCCTCCGCCTTTGGCAGCGCGGCCGCCGACGTCTTTGCCGCGGGCGCGCCCGCCGCCTCGGCACCCTCTATCTTTTCGCCCTGGGAAAGACCGGCCCCGCCGCCGGGAGCGGCCGGCTCTTCCGTTTCCTCTCCGGCCTGGACCTCGGTCGTGGTTTCCGCCGGCGTCCCGTCCTCGGCGGCCCCGGCGCCTTCCGCTTCCGGCTGCGCTTTTTCGGCCAAAACAGGCAGACCGCGGGCTTCCGGCTCCGTCGTAGCCTTCACGTCTTTGGCCGCGCCCTTCCGGACGGGCGGGGGCGCCGCCTGGACGCCGGCCGCGGCGCAGGTCAGCGAGGTCAAAAATATAAGTATAATTATTTTCATAATGCACCGTAGCCGAAGATCTCATAATTCTACAAAACTTACCCCGCCTCCCCGAAGTTGGTATAATGTCAGGGCTGTCCAGAAACATCACCGGAAAGTGGAGACAACAATGGGTACGGCGAAAAAGTGTTATAAATGCATGGCGCTCGCGGAGGAAAAGGTTAAAACCTGCCCCAACTGCGGCGTTAAACTAGGCGCAAGGACCAAGTCCGGCATGGCCGCCAAGCCCGCCTCCCTGCTGCTCAAGCTGGTTTTCGTCTCGGCCGCTTTCGCCGCCGTCAGCACCCTCGCGGCGCGCCCCCACGCCGAAAAAAAGCAGCCCGAATACGTCGCTCCCGTTATAGAATCCGGTTTCGTCAACGTCAAGGACGAGACCATCCAGAAGATCAAGCAGAAAGCGGCCAAGGACCTGGACACGGTAGGCGTGACGGACGTAGGCTACAGCGAAGACGCCCTGGCCCTTTACGTGGACCAGCGTTTCGGCAACCTCTCCAGGGAACAGCAGGTGGAACTGCTCACCCTCATAGCCACCGAATGGAAAAAGGCCATAGGCAAGGATTCCACGGTGGTCAACATCCTACAGCACGGCACCAAAAAACTCCTGGCGGAAATAAAGGTTTAACCGCCGCGGCCAGGAGAAAAAAGAACGGCGCGACCCCTGTCGCGCCGTTCTTTTTCCTGCCCCGGGCCTGTCTCAGAAATCCCGCAGCTTCACTATACGGCCTTCAACGGCGAACATGGCCGAATGTTCGGTCTTTTCGGTAATGGCGTAAGTCTGGGCGGTGGACATGTTCAGGCTCATCATGGGGTAGAAGGCGGCGAAGTCCCTGCCGTCCGCCCGCACGAAGCCCAGCCGGTGCCAGGCGCTGACGCCGGAAGCCAGCAGCTCTTCCTGGTACTTCTCCATCCTGTCGCCGTAACCTGCCGGCATTATTTCGGCGCGCGGGAATTCCAGCATGCGGTCCGTCAGCGGGCACTGGAACAGTCCGCCTTTGGTCTTCTTCAGCAGCCCCAGCCGCGCGAAGTCGCGGATCACCCGCGCCGCCGCGGGCTTGCCTATGCCGATGCCGCCGGCAAAAGCCGTATCGGACCAGGCGCCGGTATCGTTTATCATGAACAGGAAAGCCTTGTAATGTTCCAGGGTGGAGAGTATGCTTGTGGCCTGCTCCACGCTGAGCGGGTACTTCTTGTCGTTCAGCGCCCGGTCCATGGCCTTATGCAGCGGCGACAGCCCCGGCGTATTTTCTTTCACCGACACGAAAGGCTTAAGCACCTCGTCATAGAATTCTTCCCCGGCCATGGTCTTTAGCCAGGCGGCCACCAGCCCGCCCAGCGGCACGCTTTTGGGCAGCAGTTTCAGCGCCGGCACCAGGCGCGCCAGCGAAGGCACCGGGGGCAGGGCTTTGCCCTGCTCCCAGAGCAGGTACTGCCGGTAAGACGCCCCCAGCACGTGCTTGCCGCCGTTGTCGTGAAAGAACCGGTAAGCGGTAGGGAACCCCGCGGCCTTGCGCAGCTGCACCAGTGAAACGGAAAATAGTGTCGCCATATCGGTTTATTCTACATTAAATCCGCGCCAAACCGCCCGCGCAGGATCGGGCGCGGGCCCTC
>JAMPXK010000021.1 GCA_023701245.1 Elusimicrobiales bacterium
CCATCAGGCAGTTCTGGAGGTGGAAAAGGAGGTCCGACGAGGCCAGGTCGCGCGCCGTGTGCAGCAGCCACAGCAGGTCCTTTAGCCGGGCGGGGGAAGGATCTGCCAGGGCGGCGGCGCCTACGCGCAGCGCCAGCGCCGCGGCCGCTTCCGGGGCCGGGTCGAAACCTGCTTCCAGGCCGGCGGCCTTAAGGCGCGCGGCCAGGGCCGCCAGTTTCTCCAGCTCAGGGCTGCCGCCCTGCAGGGCCCTGAGGAAGGCCAGTTCCGCCGCCTGCCTGGCGTAGCCGGCAGCCTGGGCGCGCAGGGGCGCCCAGGAGGCCAGGGCCTTGCCGGGGAGACGGGCCAGGAGGTAGAGGTAATCATCCAGGATCTTGTTGATGGCCGCGGAGTGGCTGTGCCTGGCGGCGTTGGCCAGGAACCAGGCGTAAAGCGTGCGCTCCTCCCAGGACAGGTCGTCGAACGTGACCTTGACCGCGCCCGGGGCTTTCTCCAGGGCGGTCTGGATCTCTTCCGGGGAACCGAGGGCGAAAACTTCGGCGAAAAGCGAATGGGCCCCGGGCCGGGAGAAGAACATGAGGGGGAATTGCTCGTCGCGCCGCAGGTAGCAGAAGTCCAGGCGCTGTTCTCCGTCGGGCCCGGGCGCGGCCACGCTGCCGCGCAGGCACAGAACGCCGTTCTTTTCCAGCCGCTGCTCGGTCTTTACTTCCTCGGGCAGGCAGGTCTCGCCCGCGCAGAGCATGGCCTCGGAGATCATCAGGGCCGCGGCCTTCTGCCGGGCGAGGCGGCTTTCCTCCGCCGCCTTCTGGAAGAGGGCCAGGCCGTCCCCGGCTTCCGGGTAGTTGGAATGGGCCATGGCCAAGAGCGAGAGGAAGCCGCGGTCGGCGTTCTCGAAGCCGAGGTCCCGCAGTTCCTCTACGACGCGGGCGGCGTAGCGCAGGTTCTGTACGGCCTCTATCCTGGAGATGTCGGAGAAGAACCAGCCGCAGCTGGTGAACATGAACATGGCGTTCTTCTGCATCTCCAGCAGGGCCAGCGCCCGGGCTTCGGCGGCCTTGTCGAGGGGGCGCACGGCGTGTTTGGCGAAGAAGGCCTCGCGGGCCCGGGCCGAGCGGTCCAGGAGCAGGTCCGCGTAATCGTTGCGGGCGTCCCAGGGCGCGCGGAAGAACTTGGCGCCTTCGGCCGCGTAGACGTCTCCGGCGGCGTCGCGCAGGCTGTTGAGCGCCGCCCGCAGGGGCAGGCGCCAGTTGAGGCTGGCGTTCTCCTCGCGGCCGCAGTCGCAGCCGCCTTTCCAGCGGCGCACCCCGTGGGCGCAGCTCCAAGAGGTGCCCTCGCCGTCGGGGCCCGGCTTTATGCGGACCTCGTCCACGGGCGGGTGGAGTTCCAGGTACTGGGAAAAGTTGACCGCGCGGATGCCGCGGCGCTTGAGTTCGTGCAGGAAGGCGTGGGCCAAGGTCATGTCGCCGAATTTGTGATGGTGGCCGAAAGTCTCGCCGTCCACGGCCAGACTTACCAGCTGGGGCCCGTGGTGGGCGGGCTTATAGCAGGCTTCTACGCGGTCGGCGAAGACCGAGGAATTCTTGGCAAGGCCCTCGAAGGCCGCCGCCTTGGAGAGGGGGCCGTCGTAAAAGAAGACCGCGATGCTGCGGCCCTTGACCCTGGAGCCGTCGGGCAGCGTGTCCTGCCAGAGGTAGGGCCGGGTATGGTCGAAATTCCCCGAGGAGGCGTCCTGCCAGTCCTTGGCGCCGTGCGGCTTTACGCGGTCCGCCTGGTAGGGCGACAGGATGACGTACTTCATGCCGAGGTCGACGAGCAGGCGCAGGGTGTCGTCGGAGGCGGCGGTTTCCGGCAGCCACATCGCCTCGGGCCGGAACCCGAAGCGGCGTTCGAAATCCTTGATGCCCCACAGCGCCTGGGTCAGCTGGTCCTGGAAGGAGGCCAGCGGCATGATCATGTGGTTGTAGGCCTGGGCTATGGCGTTGGAGTGGCCGGTCTTCTCCCGGGATTCCCGCGCCGCGCGCAGGACCTTGGCGTAATAGAACGGGTAATGCTTTTCGAGCCAGGAGAAAAGCGTGGGCCCGAAATTGAAGTTCATGTGAAGGTAATTGTTGGACAGTTCCAGCACGCGCCCGGCGGAGTCGTTGATCCTGGCGCAGGCGTTGGGAAGGTAGCATTCGCGGGCGATGCGCGAGTTCCAGTCGTGGAAAGGCCAGGCCGAAGGTTGAGGGTCGATCCTGCAGGTCCACGGGTTCTCGCGCGGCGGCTGGTAGAAATGGGCGTGCAGCGCGAAGAACCGGTTGTTGGCTGGGTGATGCTTTTCCATTGCTGTAATTATAGTATAGTGCGGGCGCTCCCGGCATTACCCGGCGTCGGGACGCTTTTGAAGGGCGAGCAGGCGGGAAAGTTCCAGGTCGGCCGCCTCCGGGCCGGCCACTTTGAGCGGCGCGAGCGGCCGGCCGGCCAGGAAGGACGTTACGAAGAGGTTGCGGGCCGCAAAGAAGGCCGGGGCGGAGATCGTCGCCAGCAGGAGCCGGAAGTTCTCCAGGCTGGCCGGGCCGCGGCCGGGAAGGGCGGAAAAGTCCAGGTTTTCCGGCTCAAGGAGGATGCGCAGGCCTTCCGAAGTCACCAGGTCCGCGCGGAAGAACGTTTCCAGCGCGCGTGCCGGCACGGGAGGGACGGGGGCCCCGGCCGCGGCCAGCACCTGCGAAAAAAGGCTTTGCTTGAGCGGGGTAAGGTCCGAGGCCGGGAGGGGCGCGTCGTAAGCCGCGGCCGAGAGCACGCGGAGCTCCTCGTATCTGATGAAAACGGCCGCGCCGCCGGCCTGTACGCTGAGTCCCGCGGCCGAAGGGGCCGCCTTGAGGGCTTTAACCGGGGCCGGCGGAGAAATGAGTTCGTCTTCGGCGAGAACGGCGCAGGGCAGGCCGGCCTCGGCGGCCGAGGCCTTCAGCGCGCCTGCCGCCTCAAGGGTAAGAGCCCGCCCGAGAAAACCGGGGTTGGCGCGCAGCAGCTGCACGGCGGCCGCCCGCCCCAGGCCCCGCGCGGCGCAGAGATAGTCCGCGGCGGGGCCGGGGTCGGCCGCGGCGGCGGTCAGGGCGACCGCGAACCCGGTCACCGGCGCTTCTCCGACATGATGTCCAGTATTATCCTGTCTACCTTGTCCATGCCGAGGCTGGAAATGCGGGAGATGTTCCTGATGGTCTGTTCCGCCGAGCTGCCGATAAAGCCTTCCTCGTCGGTGATGCCTTCGCCGTTGCTGGCCATCCAGGCCGCCCGGATGGCCGAGTCCGCCGAGGACGCGACCTTGAGCGCGCAGCCGCTCTTGGCGCCGTCGCAGAGCATGCCGCCGATGTCGCTGATGACGGTGTTGACGGCCAGGGCGGCCTTGCGGCGGTCGGCGCCGGCGCGCTGCCAGACCACGGCCACGGAAGCGCCTACCCCGGCGGCCACGGCGCAGCCGCAGATGGGGGCGAGCTCTCCGGTGAAGACCTTGATGTAGGAATTGACCAAGTGCGAGAGGGCGATGCTCTTGAGGATGCGCCCTTCCGGCACGCCGAAAGCCTTGCCCACCAGCCACGGGATGAGGACGGCCACCACCCCCTGGTTGCCGGATTCGCCGCTGGACATAACGGGCACGGGTGAGCCCGCCATGCGCGCGTCGGTGGCGGCGGCGGCGGTGAGCTTGGCGTTGGAGAGGATGTCGCGCTTGAGGTAGCCCTTGCCGATCAGGTCCTCTATGTAATAACCCACTTTTTTGAGCTTCAGCCCGGCCTGCGCGGCGGCGAGGTTCATCTCCACGCCCCGCTTTATGTAAGCGAGCTGCTGCGGTGTGACGGTTTGCGCCGCCTTGAAAAGGTCTTTGAAACTGGCCTTGCGCAGGGCTTCCTTATAGGGCTGGGCGGTCCTGCCGCCGGGACGCGAAGCCTTAATGATGGTCTTGCCGTTGTGTCGGAGCAGGGCCACCTGCTTGTGGCTGCCCTCCAGGACGCAGACGGCTTTGTCCCGGCCGGCGCGCACTTCGGCGGCGATATAGATGCCGCGGCGGGCGTAGTCCACTTCTATGCGGGTCTTGCCGGCGCGCAGCAGGGCCGACGCCTCTTTAAGCCGGGCGGCGGGCAAACCTTTGAAAAGTTCCGCCCCGAGCTCCGGTTTGCGTACCACGGCCCCGATGGCGGCCGCGAGCAGGTTGCCCTTTTTCCCGCGGGTGTTGGGAATGGCCACAGCCAGGCCGTTCTTGTAGGTGCCCGGGTCCGTCTTTACCAGGACCGCGGTGGTCCGGCCTTTGAGAAGGCTGGCCGCGGTGGCGGCCGCGAAGGCCACCGCCACAGGTTCGGTGCAGCCCATGGCGGGGTACACTTCGTGCTTTAAAACTTCGGCGAGCAGGTTTTTCATGGTTCTCCGTCAGAACTGCAGTTGTTTGCGGGCTGTCCAGAACGTCAGCGCGGCCCCGGCCAGCAGCGCGCAGGCCGCCCCCGCGATAAATGGCGCCGCGGGGGAGACGCCGTCCCAGAGCAGGCCGGCCAGGGCGCTGGCCGCGAAAGTGAGGAAGCCGAGCGTGCCCTGGAAGTAGCCCATGGCGGCGCCGCGGTTCTCCGCCGTGCTGAGGTGGGCGATAACCGCCTTGGCTATACCCTCGCTGAAGGCCCCGTAGAAGCCGTAGAGGGCGAACAGGGCCCACAGCATCCAGGGCCTGTCGGCCAGGGCGAAGCCGGCATAGACCAGCGCGAAAACGAGAAAGCCGAAACGCATGGTGCGCACCTTGCCCAGGCGGTCGGCGAGCCAGCCGGCCGGCGAGGCCAGCAGGGCGTAGACCAGGTTGTAGGCCGTGTAGGCTAGGATGACCTGGGTAAGGGTGAAGCCCAGCGTCCTGGCCTTCATGATGAGGAACACATCGCTGGAATTTCCCAGGGCGAAAACGGCGTAGAGCGCCACGAAGACCTTGAAGTCGGCGCTCATGGGCGCCGGCGCGGCCGAGCCGGCGGGGCGGGGCTGCGCGGCTTCCTTTACGAACCAGACCAGCACTCCCACGCCGAGCAGGGCGGGGAGGAAGGCGGCCAGGAAGATGAAGCGGTAATCCGGTTTCTCCGCGCCCATGAAGTGGATCAGCGCCAGCGCGGTCAGCGGGCCCAGCGCGGCGCCCAGCGTGTCCATGGCCCGGTGAAAGCCGAAGGCCTTGCCCCAGTGCGCCTTGTCCACCGAGCCGGCTATGAGCGCGTCGCGCGCCGAAGTGCGCAGCCCTTTGCCTACCCGGTCCACGAACCGCGAGAACAGCACGAACTGCCAGCTGGCGGCCAGGGCCAGCAGGGGTTTGGAAACGGCGGAGAGAGAGTACCCGGCCACGACGAACGGCTTGCGGCGGCCTACCCTGTCGGACAGGCGCCCGCCGAGGATCTTCACGAAGCTGGCGGTGGCTTCGGCCAGGCCTTCTATCAGGCCCACGACCTGCATGGGCGCGCCCAGCACCGAGGTGAGGAAAACCGGCACTATGGGGTAGAGCATCTCGCTGGAGATGTCGGTGAGGCCGCTGACCACGCCCAGGAAGGTGACGTTGCGGGAGAGACCGGCGCGCATGTCCTTGAAGAAGCCCATAAGGTGTCTTCAATTATAGGATTCTTACGAGCACATTCAAAGCCGAAGCGAAGAGCAGCGCCGCCAGGAAATTTACGGCGAAGACCCGGGCGGCGTCCCTGGGGCCCAGTTCCCGCACCGTTACCAGGAAGCTGCCAAGGCAGGGCAGGTAGAGGCTGAGGAAAACGCTGGCGACCACGATGGAGCCGGGGGAGAGCGCGAACGGCGTAAGCATGGCGATGGAAACGTCCTTGCGCAGGAAGCCGAGCACCATGACGGAGACGGTCTCCCCGGGCAGGCCCAGCAGGCCGGTGACCGCCGGCTTAAAGAAGGCCGCGACCCCGGCGAGGACGCCGCTGAGGTCCAGCAGGGCTATCACCCCGACGCCGGCGACGATCATGGGGACGGCTTCGAGCAGGAAATCCTTCACGCGGAAGTAGAGCTTCTTGCCCATCACCCGGCAGCAGGGCGCCTGGTAGGGGGGGATCTCCAGGAACAGTTCCGGGGTTTCGCCCTTGAGCAGGCGCGAGAGCAAAAGCGAGGCCGCGATGCCGGCGGCGGCGATGGCGGCGAAGACCGCCAGCGTGTACTTGAGCGGGTACGGCGAGAGCAGGCTGAAGATCATGGCCGTCTGCGGCATGCAGGGGGCCAGCGCCAGCGTGAGCGCTGTGGCTATGACTCTTTCGCGCGGAGTTTCCAGCACGCGCGCGGCCAGGATAGCCGGCACTTTGCAGCCCAGGCCCAGCATGAGGGGGATGGTGCCGTAGCCGTGCAGGCCGACCCGGTGCATGGAACTGTCGAGCATGACGGCCAGGCGCGGCAGGTAGCCGATGTCCTCCAGCACGCCCAGCGCGGCGTAGAAGGAGACTATATAGGGCAGCACGGTGACGAAGGGGATGTAGAGGCCGGTGGTCAGCAGGCCGAAAGATTCCATCGGGACCGGGCTGGAGCCCAGGAGCAGGAGCTTGAGGGCGCTGCCGTCCTGCAGGCCGGCCAGGGCCTTGGTGACCAGCGGCAGCCAGGCCGCCTGGAAGAGCGGGTCCAGCACGCGGGAGATCAGGTTCTCGCCGACGAACCGGATGGCCAGGAAGACCCCCAGCAGCACGCCCGCCGCGAACGGCAGGCCGGTGGAGGGGCGGGAGGTGATGTCCTCCAGTTTTTCCAGGAACGTGGCGTGCTTGTGCACTATCTTCTGGCATTCGGCGGAGATGCGGCCTATGAGCTTCCACTTTTCGTCGGGGTCGGAGGGCAGGCAGGCCGGGGCCGGCAGGCGGCCGGCGTTGAAATCCTCCACCGCCGTCTTGAGGCCCGACAGGCCCTCGCCGGTGGTGGCTACGAAAGGGATCACGCGCACGCCGAGGTGGCGCCCGAGGGAGGCGGGGTCGATCTCCACGCCCTTGCGGCGGGCGATGTCCCACTTGTTGAGCAGGATGACCAGCGGGGAGCAGAGCGAGGCCAGTTCCAGGGTGTAGAAGAGGTTGCGCTCCAGGTTGGTGGCGTCCACCACGTTGAGGATGAGCGCTTTATCCTCTTCGGCCAGGATGTCGCGCGCCACTTCCTCCGCTTTGTTGGTGGCGGCGTGGCTGTAGGCGCCGGGTACGTCCACCACGGAAAAACGCTCTCCGGCCAGCACGGTGTGGCCGGCGGTATATTCCACGGTGGTGCCCGGGTAATTGGAGGAGATGACCTCCAGGCCGGTCAGGCGCGAGAAGACCACGCTCTTGCCCACGTTGGGGTTGCCGGCCAGCAGGATGCGGCGCGATTTTACCTTTACCGAGACCTTTGCGGCCATGCCGCGGCCGAGGGCCACTCTTGTGCCCATGACCTCCACTACCACGGGGCCGCCGGAGCGTTCCCGGGAGCGCTTGGTGATGTGGCGGCCCGCGTAGAGGCCCATGGCCCTGAGCTTGGCCTGGAAATCCGCCCCGCCGTCCACCTCCACGATGTAGCCGGCTTCGTCCTCGCGCATGGCCACGAGAGTTAAAGGGGGAGAGGGTTTCATTTGCAGGTCCTCCCGCGCACGCAGGTCCTGGCCGCCGCCAGCAGCGCGCCTCGCGGCCGCGCTTTAAGGAAGAGCGAGAGCCGGCCAAGGCGCAGCAGGGCTTCGCGGCTGAGGGCGTGCTCCGCCCTGCAGGCGTCCTGCTCCGCTTTCTTTTCTTCCAGGCCCAGGATGGCGGTGAAAAAATCCTTTAGCAGGCTGTGGCGGCCGGCGATCTCGGCGCCGGCCTTGAGGCCGGCCGGCGTAAGGCGGATGCAGGCGTAGCGCTGCTGGTCCACCAGGCCGCGCGCGCCGAGCGTCCGCATGGCCGCGCTGACCGAGGGCTTGGAGACCTTTAGCAGCGCGCTGACGCGGCTGGCGCGGGCAAAGCCCTCCGGGCGGCTGAGGGTGTAGACCGCTTCCAGGTAGTCTTCCAGGCTGGGGGAAAGCTCTTTCATCGCGTCCTTGTGGTGCCGGGCTGATTAAGTTAGTCAAGACTAACTTTAGCAAAAAACCGCGGCTCCGGGCAAGAGGCGCGGGGTTAGCCCCGCAGGGGGGCGGTGAGGGCGAGGTGGATGGCGCTCAGGTCCTTGTCGCCGTAGCCGGCGGCGGCGGCTTCGGCCATCAGGGCCTCGGCGGCGGCCGTGACCGGCAGGTGCAGCCGGGAGGCGGCGGCTTCGGCCAGCATGAACCGGGCGTCCTTGAGCATGTGCTTGAGGGGGAAAGCCGGCGGGTAATCCTTGTTGAGGATATTGTCCTTCTTAAGGCCGAAGTAGGCGCAGTTGAGGGCCGGGTTCTGGGCCAGCGCCTCGAAAATGAGGGCGGGGTCCAGGGCCTGCGCCTGGGCCAGGGCGGCGGCTTCCGCCAGTGCCGTGGTAAGCTGGGCGACTATCAGGTTGACGCAGAGCTTGAGCGCGGTGCCGGCGGGCGCCGGCCCGGCGTAGACCACGGCCTTGCCCATGGCCCTGAGCACCGGG
Organism: Elusimicrobiales bacterium; assembly: GCA_023701245.1. Lineage (GTDB taxonomy): Bacteria > Elusimicrobiota > Elusimicrobia > Elusimicrobiales > UBA9959 > UBA9959. The sequence goes on from JAMPXK010000021.1 coordinate 8,518, forward strand.
GTATACTTTTCCACCGCGGCCTTGTCGCCGCCGGCCAGGATGACCAGCTGGGCGCTTTCGGCCGCCGGCTTGGAGCCGGAAACAGGGCAGTCCAGGAAAGTGACGCCTGCCACATAGCATTTGCGGGCCAGGGCCGCGGTGTAGGCGGGCGAGAGGGTGCTCATGTTGATGAGGGTGTTGCCGCCGGCGAAAGCCTGGAGCACGCCTTCGGGGCCTTCCAGTACCGCGTCCATGGCGGCAGGGTCCGAGACCATGGTTATGACCGTGTCGGAGGCCTTGGCCAGGGCGCGGGGGGTGTGGGCCACTTCGCAACCGGCGTCGGCGAACTGGGTGGTGCGCTGCCGGGTGCGGTTGTAGACGCAGACCTGGTAGCCGGCTTTCAGCAGGTTGCGCGCCATGGCGCTGCCCATTATTCCCAGCCCGATAAAACCTATGCGCGGCGGTATGCTCATGATATGCCTCTCAGTTTTGATAGTTCGGCCCGCGTCAGCGGGCGCCAAAGGCCCGGTTCCAGGCCTTGCAGGGTGAGCGGCCCTATGGCGCTGCGCACCAGCCGCAGCACGGGGAAGCCCACCGAAGCCAGCATGCGCCTGACCTGGCGGTTGCGGCCTTCTTTCAGCACCAGCTCTGCCCAGGACGTGGGCACGGTCTTGCGGAAGCGGACCGGGGGCACGCGCGGCGCCAGGCCCGGGTCGGGCAGGGCCCTGGCCCCGCAGGGCAGGGTAGGCCCGTCGTTAAGGGTAACGCCGGCGCGCAGGCGCGCCAGAGCCTCCGGCGTTATTTCGCGCTCTACCTGCGCCCAGTAGGTCTTGGGCAGTTTGTGCCGGGGGTCGGCTACCCTGGCCTGCAGGGCGCCGTCGGAGGTGAGCAGCAGCAGGCCTTCGCTGTCGGCGTCCAGGCGGCCGGCGGGATAGACGCCGGCGGGCAGGCCGAAGGCGGCCAGCGAGACGTGCCCGTCCTCCGGGGTGAACTGCGACAGCACCCCGTAAGGCTTGTTGAAGATCAGCGTGGTCATCGTGCCCTGTTCGGCCCTCCCCTCATAATGTTATTATATTTTACCATGAGTTACTCTTTCATCGATAAGCAGGCCGAATTCAACGACCTGGTGGCCAAGCTGGCCACTCACAAATATCTTTCCATCGACACCGAGTCCAACAGCCTCTACGCCTACAAAGAGAAGCTCTGCCTCATGCAGCTGTCGAGCGAACATATCAACGCCGTGGTGGATACCCTCGCCGTGGACATCAAGCCCATCCTGCCGCTCTTCGCCGATCCGGCCATAGAGAAGATCTTTCATTCGGCGGATTCCGATATCCGCGTCTTCAAGGGCGCGCTCAAGTGCGTGTTCGTGAATATTTTCGACGTGATGGTGGCGGCCAAGTACCTGGGCATCATCAAGTGCGGCCTGGACAGCATGGTGGGGGAGTTCTTCGGGCTGGAACTGAACAAGAAGTTCCAGAAGGCGGACTGGGGCAAGCGCCCCCTCACGAAGGAGATGCTGGACTACGCCAGCTGCGACACCATCCACCTTAAGAAGCTGCGGGACATCCTGGGCGCGGACCTGGAGAAGAAGGGCAAGCTGGAGGAAGCCACGGGCCAGTTCGCCCAGATCTGCAAGATCGAGCCCACGCCGATGCGTTTCGACGAGTCGGGCTTCCTGACGCTGAAGGGCGCGCGGCAGCTCAACGGGCGCGGCCTGGCTGTGCTGCGCGAACTCTATATCGCGCGCGAAGTGGCGGCGATAAAGAAGAATACCCCGCCGTTCAAGGTGATCAGCGAGGACCTGATGCTGCGCCTTTCCGTGGCCCCGCGGGAGGGCCTGCATAACCTGTCTATTTTCAAGGGCGTCAGCGCCTATGTGATGGGCGCGCACGGGCCGTGGATCCGCGAGGCCCTGCAGAAGGGGCTGAAGGCGCCGGAGTACCACGTGCCCCGGCGCGAAGTGTCGCGCGAGAAGCGGGCGTATTTCGAATCGGTGAAGGTGAAGTTCAAGGCGCTGAAGCTCTGGCGCAAAGAGACCGCCGCCCGCCGCAACATGCTGCCAGAGGCCATCATGGGCAACGACGTGATGGAGCGCGTGGCGCTGGCGCAGATCCGCTCCATAGAGGACCTGCACTCCATCCGCGGCCTGGGCGCCGAAAAGGCGTCCCTCTACGGCGCCGAACTCCTAGAATTCCTCAAAAAGCACCACTCCAAGTAAATCGTATATTGGCACGGGCGCAGGGGCAGGGTTAGCAAAACCCTCGTGAGGCCCGAGCTTGCATAAGCGCGAGGGCCGAATCGCGGAGCGAGGCCACGGTGTGGCCGAGCGCGTTTTGCGTTCCTGCCCCTGCGACAGGGCCCGTAGCTAACTCTTGCGGGTGCTTTTTAGCGCTAGAGGAGTTTCTTGATTAGGTCGGGGCGGTTGATGTCGCGAAGGGCTTTGAGGATGAGGGAGCGGTTCTCGGGTTTGTAGTACTGCAGGAGTGCGCGCTGCATGCGCCGCTCCATTTCTTTTTTGGGGACATAGACCGGCTCCAGGGTGAACGGGTCCAGGCCGGTGAAATAGATGGACGTGGCCAGCTCCATGGGGGCGGGCAGGAAATCGTTGATCTGCTGCGGGCGGATGTTGCGTTCCTTGAGGAACACGGCCAGGTCCGCCATGTCGGCCAGGGTGGAGCCGGGATGCGCCGAGATGAAGTAGAGCACCAGGTACTGCTCTTTACCCGCTTTTTTCGATTCGGCGAGGAACTTGTCCGCGAAGTCCTTGAAGACCTCGACGGAGGGCTTCTTCATCACCGAGAGGACCTTGGGGGAAATGTGCTCGGGCGCCACCTTGAGCTGGCCGCCGGTGTGGAAGCGCGCTATCTCCGAGATGTACTCCCCGCATTTGAGCGCCAGGTCCATGCGGATGCCGCTGGCGACGAAAGCTTTCTTCAGGCCCTTGAGGGCGCGCACACGGCGCATGAGCGCGAGCAGCGGCTTGTGGTCCGTGTTGAGGTTCGGGCAGATGACCGGGTGCACGCAGGAGAGCTTTTTGCAGGCCTTGCAGACCTCCATGTCCTTGCCGCGCATTTCATACATATTGGCCGACGGGGCGCCGAGGTCCGAGATATTGCCGGGGTGGCGCGGGGTGTCGAGCAGCGCGGCGGCCTCTTTCTCCACCGATCCCGGAGAACGGCTCTGGATGAACCTGCCCTGGTGCAGGGTGAGCGAACAGAAGGCGCAGCCGCCGAAGCAGCCGCGGTGGATGACGATGGAATCTTTTATCATCTCGAGCGCGGGGATGGGCTCTTTGTACGACGGGTGGGCGCGCTTGCTGAACGGCAGGCCGTAGACGGCGTCCATTTCCGGCGTGGTCAGCGGCAGGGCGGGGGGATTCTGCACCACGGCCCTGCCTTCGCTCTTCTGGACGAGGACAGCGGCGTTGTAGGGGTTCGAATTCTCGTAGATGAGCCGGGTGGCCTGGGAGAACTTGACGCGGTCGCCCGAGACCTCGCCGGCGGTCGGCATTTCCACCGCGCCGGGTATGGCGAGGGCCGCGGCTTCTTTGGCGCCGAGAGGATAGGCCGTGCCGCGGATATCGCGCAGGTCCTGTATCTTTTCTCCGCCTTTCAGACGGGCGGCGATCTCGCGCGCCTGCCGCTCGCCCATGCCGTAGACGAGCAGGTCCGCCTTGGAGTCCAGCAGCACGCTCTTGCGTACTTTATCCGACCAGTAATCGTAATGCGCGAAGCGGCGCATGGTGGCCTCTATGCCGCCTATTACCAGCGGCGCGTCGGGGTAGGCCTCGCGGCAGCGCTGGGAGTAGATGATGGTGGCCCTGTCCGGGCGCAGGCCGGCCCGGGCGCCGGGGGAGAAATCGTCCGAGGAACGCACCTTGCGGTTGTGCGTGTACTTGTTGATCATGGAGTCCATGTTCCCGGCGGAGACGCCGAAGAACAGGCGGGGCTTGCCGAACTGTTTGAAGTCGGCGGCGGAATCCCAGCGCGGCTGGGCCAGGATGGCCACTTTCAGGCCTTCGGCCTCCAGGACGCGGCCCAGGAGGGCCATGGCGAAAGAGGGGTGGTCCACGTAGGCGTCGCCCGTGACCAGGATGACATCGGCGGCGTCCCAGCCGAGCCGGCGCATTTCTTCCGCGGTAGCGGGCAGGAAACTCATGCGTAAATGATAGCAAAAAGCCGGGGGCGCGCCGGGGGTTCCAATGGCACGCCGTTATTTGTAATAATATAGATAGAAATACGGGTTCCTGGAGGAAAAATGAAAAAACTTATGCTTTCGCTGTGCCTGCTGCCGCTGCTCGCGGCCGGGGCCAAGGCCGACCCTTTCGAGGATTTTAAGGCCCAGATAGCCGCGCAGGGCGAGGCCCTGCTCAAGCCTTTCGCCATGGACCTCGGCGGCGTGATAGGCGGCAACGACTTCAACTCCGGCCGCGGGCTCGGGTTCCCCGGCTTCGAGGCCGGCCTGGCGGCCACGGTGCAGGCCAAACCTTCCAACAGCAACCGCCTCCTGCGCGACGCTGACGTGAACGCCTTCGGCGCGGCCATGCTGCATGCCGGCGCCGCCCTGCCTTTTTTGGGCGCGGACGTGATGGTGCGCGGCACGGGCTACTCCGGCTTCTCCGTGATCGGCGGCGGTCTGCGCAAAGAGATCATCAAGAGCGGCACCCTTACCAAGTTCATCCCGGACGTGTCCGTGAGCGCCTACTACGACGTGATCGACTACGATTATTTCAAGGGCAGCCACCTGTCGCTGGACGCGGCGGCCTCTTTCGATATCCCGGTGATAAAGCCGTACGTGGGGGTGGGCATAGACAGGACCACCCTGGAGATAAAGAACGTGAACGCCGCCCTCAACGGGGTGGACGCCACTATCTCCAAGCCGCGCTACACGCTGGGCGTGCGTCTGTCGCCGCTGCCGCTGCTTTACGTCTACGGGGCGTACAATATCCTGCACGGCGAGACCGGCTATTCGCTGGGCGCCGGCGCCAAGTTTTAAGCATTCGGGAGGCTGGCAGCTTTACGGCAGGGCCGCTCCAATCAAAAAGGAGATCATCATGGAAACCAACCAGACCGGGAACACCGAGAGCAGCAGGCTGATAGAGGTGGCCGAGAAATACGGCGCCAATAACTACCACCCGCTTCCGATAGTAATTTCCACCGCCAAGGGCGTGTGGGTGAAAGACCCCGAGGGCAACAAGTACATGGACATGCTCAGCGCCTACTCCGCGCTGAACCACGGCCACCGCCACCCGCGCGTCATCAAGGCGCTCGTCGAGCAGGCAAAGCAGGTCACGCTGACCTCGCGCGCCTTCAACAACGCCCAGCTGGGCCCGTTCCTGAAAGAACTGTGCGAGTTCACCGGCTACGAGATGGCGCTGCCTATGAACACCGGCGCCGAAGCCGTGGAGACCGCGCTGAAAGCCGTGCGCAAGTGGGGCTACAAGGTAAAAGGCATCCCGAACGACAAGGCCGAGATCATCGGCGTGACCAATAACTTCCACGGCCGCACCATCAGCATAGTATCCTGGTCCACCGAGCCGCAGTACAAGGACGGCTTCGGGCCGTTCACCCCGGGCTTCGTCAACGTGCCCTACGGCGATATAGAGGCCCTTAAAAAGGCCATCACCCCCAATACCTGCGCCTTTATAGTGGAGCCCATCCAGGGGGAGGCCGGGATAATAGTTCCGCCGGCCGGCTACCTGAAAGCCGCCTACGAGCTGTGCAAGGCCAACCGCGTGCTGTTCGTGGCCGACGAGATACAGACCGGCTTCGGCCGCAGCGGTAAAAAGTTCGCCTGCGACTACGAAGGCGTTAAGGCCGACATGCTCGTAATGGGCAAAGCCCTCGGCGGCGGCGTGATGCCGATCTCCGCCGTGGTGGCCTCCAAGGAAGTGCTGGGCGTGTTCAACCCCGGCGACCATGGCAGCACGTTCGGCGGCAACCCGCTCGCGTGCGCGGTGGCCCGCGAGGCACTGAAGGTGCTGACGGAAGAAAAACTGGTGGAGAACTCCTACGAAATGGGCAAGTACTTCATGGAGAAGCTGCGCTCTATCAAGGGCAAGCACATCAAGGAAGTGCGCGGCAAAGGCCTGCTCATAGGCGTGGAGATGGATTGCGCGGCGCGCCCTTACTGCGAGCAGCTGATGGCCCTGGGCCTGCTGGCCAAAGAGACGCACGACCACGTGATCCGTTTCGCGCCGCCGCTCGTGATCACGCAGAACGAGATAGACTGGGCCTTCCGCCGCATCAAGAAGGTCCTTTCGAAGTAAACTGTTCCGACGCCCCGCCGGCCGCTCAGCGCGCCGGCGGGGCTTTTTACCTGATGCCCGACTCCGAACACAGCTCCGCAGCCCTTTATTTCCGCGCGGCCGCCGCTACGGCGGTGTGGGGGGCGTCTTATCCTTTTACCAAGCAGCTGATGACCGAGGTGGCCCCGCTGACCATAGTGGTGTCGCGCGCCGCCATAGGCATAGCGCTGCTGGTCCTCTTTGGCGGGGCGCGCCTGGCTTTCAAGGACTTCCGCGGCGTTACGCTGTGGCGGCTTTTCGTTCTTTCCGTGCTGGGGGTTTCCGCCCAGCAGTATATCCAGGCCTACGCGCTGAAGTCAACCCTGGCCTCCAACGCGGGCTGGCTGATCTGTACCATTCCCATCATGGTGGCGGGGCTCGCGGCCGCGCTCGGCGAGCGCCTGGGGTTCTTCAAACTTGCGGCTTTCGCCCTGGGTACGGCGGGAACGCTCCTGGTGGTCTTCGGGCGGTCCGGGGCCGGCGCCTTCGTGCTGCCGTCCACTAAAGGCGACCTGATCTTCCTGGTCAGCTGCGTGGACTGGACCTTTTACGTGCTCTTCGCCCAGCGCTGGCTGAAGGACTGGCCGCAGGCCAAGGTGACGGCGGCCACCATGCTGGTGGCGCTGGCGAGCGTGCTGCCCGCCTGGCTGCTGGGCGGCGGGCCGGCGGATTTCGCCGCCGTCAGCTCGCGGGGCTGGGCCGGGCTCGCCTACCTCGGGGTTCTCTCTTCGGCGGTAGGCTACCTTTTCTGGAACAGCGCCGTGGAGGGGCTTGGCGGCGTGAAGGCCTCCTATTTCATCTACCTGCAGCCGTTCTCGGCGATGCTCGCCTCCTACCTGCTCCTGGGGGAGAAAGCCGCCATCCCCGCTTTCTTCGGAGGCCTGCTGATACTCGCCGGAGTCTACCTGGTGGGCCTGAAGGACGGCCGCCGCAAATTCCCGGAGGTTCCCGCGAATGCCTGACTATTCCCAGCTTAAAGCCAAGTTCGGCGAGCGCTGCGTTTTGGGGGCGCCGGCGGCGGGCTTTACCACTTACAAGGCCGGCGGGGCGGCCGAAGCGCTGGCCGAACCCTGCTCGCCCGAGGAATTCTCCTGGCTTGCCGCCTGGTGCCGCGCCAATAACGCGCCACTTACCGTGCTGGGCGGCGGGTCCAACGTGCTGGTGAGCGACAAAGGACTGCCGGGCGTGACCGCCCTGACCGGGAGGCTCTCCGGGGTGGAAGCCCGGGGAGCCGTCATTACGGCGCAGGCCGGCGCGCCCTGGGACCTGGTGGCCCGCCTGTCCGCGGAGAAAGGGCTGGCCGGCTTGGAAAAGACCTCCGGGATACCCGGTTCCGTGGGGGGCGCGGTGCGCATGAACGCCGGCGCTTTCGGCCAGGAAACTTTCGACCGGCTTAAGGCCGTGGAGGCGCTGGACCCCGAAGGCCGGCCCGTGCGCCTGGAAAAGAAGGATATTCCCCACGGCTACCGCAGCACGCAAGGCCTGGAACGCCTGATAATAATTTCAGCCAGTTTCGAGTTCACGCCGGGCGAGCCGGGCGTGCTGCTGCAGGACCGGTCCTGCGTGCTGGCCTCGCGGGAGGTCAAGCAGCCGCTGGACCTGCCTTCCGCCGGCAGCGTTTTCAAGCGGCCGCCGGGAGATTACGCGTCGCGGCTGATAGACGCGGCCGGCCTCAAGGGCCTGCGCGTGGGCGGCGCGGCGGTGTCGGCCAAACACGCGGGCTTCATAGTGAACGCCGGCGGGGCCACGGCCGCCGACATCTACGCCCTGATAGGCGAAGTGAAGGCGCGCGTAAAGGCCGCGTCGGGCGTGGAACTGGAGCTGGAGCAGATACTGCTGGGAGAATTTTAGGGCCGCGCGGCGGCCCACGGGGGAGAAACATGAAGATCATTCTTGCGCTGGCGCTGTGTGCGGGGCAGGCCTGGGCCGCCAACGACGGGCTGGTAAAGGCCGACGGGCTTTTCGAGAAGGGGCTGTACCAGGAAGCCCTGACGGCCTATACGGGAGCGCTCAAACTCCCGGGAGACCCCGGGCTGAAGGCCCTGTACCGCGTTGCGGAGTGCGAGAGCCTCCTGTCGCGCTACGGCGAAGCCGCGCAGCGCCTGGCGGCCGTGAAACTGCCCGCGGACTCGCTCTGGCGGGGCCGGCTGCTGCTGCTCCGCGCGGAAACGGGCCGGCAGTTCCTGGACCGCTACGGCCATACCCTGCCTTCCGACGAGCAGAAAGGCACGGAGGACGTCACCAAACTTACCGCCGCGCAGTGGCGCGGCCGCGTGGACGCCGATTACGACGCGCTCTGGCCGCTGCGCCGCGCCCTGGCCGGCAGCAAGCTGGCGACCCAGGATTATTTCGTCAACCTCAAAGGCGCGGAACTGGCCTATACGCCCACGCTCTGGGACTTCGCCGTGCTGCGCTGGACCAGTTGGCTGGTCTCGCAGCCGCAGGAAGGCGCCGCCACCTCCGACGCCACGGCGCTGCTGCGCGCCGCCTACGGGGCCGACTACGCCCCGACCCTGGCTCGGGCGCTGAAGGCCGCCGCCATTCTGGAGGCCGCCGCCGGCCTGGCCGCCGAGGGTGAATTCGTAAAGGATTATTGGCGCGTGCGGCGGCTGATGCTGGCCTTCGAGCACCCGGAGGCCCTGAGCCAGCCGGACCCCGTTAAGGCCCGCGAACTGGCGCTCGCCACCCTGAAGGGCTGGGGGGATTCTTTCTCCAGCGCGCTGGCCCGCGCCTGGGCGCTGTACCACGCGGCCGACCTGGCCAGGCAGAAGCCCGACTATAAGGCCGCCGTAGACCTTTGCCGGAGGGCCGAAGCCGCCTCCGCCGGTTCCAATCCCGCCGGCCGCTGCGCCAAGCTGAGGGCGGAGATAGAACTGCCCAGCCTGGAACTGGCCGCGTCTTTCGCCCCGCCGCCCGGGGAAAAGATACTGCAGGTGACCGCCCGCAACCTGCCGGCGGTCTATTTCCGCGCCTACAGGACCACCCCGGCGGAACTCACCGCCATTGGCACTTACGCCGAGCGCGGCTGGAACCGCGTAAAGTACATGCGCGAGGAGGCCGTGCGCTATTTCCTCGGGCGCAAAGCCTTTGCGGAGTGGGAAACCAAGGTCGCTTACCCGGCCCCCTACGAGCACAAGCAGGAGCAGGTGCGCTCGCCCGCTTTCAAGAAGGGCCTTTACGTCATAGTGGCGTCCGGCGACTCCGGTTTCGAGGACGGCTCGTCCCTGATCCGCGCCGTTACCGTGAACATCACAGACATTTTCCTGCTGGGCACGGCCGGCCTGGCGGGGGATCCCGAGGAGTTCATCTACGAGCCCGCGGACCCGCGCAGGACCACCGACCGGGAGCTGTTCCGCCTTTACGCCGTCAACGCGCTTACCGGGCGCCCCCTGGCCGACGCCGGGATAGACGCCTATTACAACAAATACGATTCCGACTGGGAGCGGGTGCAGCTCCGGACCGGGCAGGACGGAACGGCCTCTTTTTCCCAGCAGGTGCGCGTGGCTTACCCGTCCCACCAGTATTTCTCGCTGGACCCGCTGCTGGCTCACGGCGGAGCCTACGCCTACTGGAATTCCCCGGTGCAGGCCGGGCTTTCCGTGCCCGCCCCGCTCAGCCTTTACGTCGAGACCGACAGGCCGGTTTACCGCCCGGGCCAGGAAGTGAAGTTCAAGGTCACCGTCCTGGAACGCAGGCCCCGCGGGCTGCGCACCTACGCCGGCCAGGCCAAGGTCCGGGTCATCGCCCGTGACGCCAACTGGGAGGAAGTCTACTCTAAAGCCCTGCCCCTTACGGGCCTGGGCAGCGCCGCGGCCGGTTTCAGCGTGCCGCAGGGCCGCCTGCTGGGGCAGTATACCCTCACCGCCGAAATAGCCGACTACGGCGGCAGTTTCAGCGGCGCGGCCCGGTTCGGGGTGGAGGAATACAAGCGCCCCGAGTTCGAAGTCAAGCTGGCGGCCGCGGCCCGCCCCTTCCGCTACGGCGAGAAGGCGGAGATCTCCGGGGACGTGAAATATTATTTCGGCTCGCCGGTGCCGGGCGCCCAGGTGAAATACCGCGTGACCCGGTCGCGCTATATCCCGTGGTACTGCTGGTACTGGGGCTGGTTCTACGGAGCCTCGGCGCCCGTAGAAGTGGCGGCCGGGGACCTGAAGGCGGGAGAGGACGGGCGGTTCACGGTCGCCTTTACTCCCCAGCCGGAAAGCGGCGCCTACGCGGACTATCCCTCTTCCTACCAGGTAGAGGCGGAGGCCAGGGACGCCGGCGGCCGCACCATAACCGATACCCGCGCCTACAGGGCCGGGGCCAAGACCTTGATGTTCGACGTTACGGCCGACGCCGGTTTTTTCACGCCAGACGCGCCGGCCGCCCTTACCGCGCGCCTGATGGACCTCAACGACGTGCAGCAGGCCGGGCAGGCGGACTTTTTCCTGTACCGGCTGGAAAAGGCTCCCGCCGAGGACCAGGAGGCGCAGCAATGGGGCAGTTTCGGAGAAAACCCGTCGCTGGAGCGGGCTTTCAGCCAGGTGCCCGACGGCAAACTGGCGGAGAGCGGCAGGCTGGTCTTCTCCAAGGACGCTCCCGCCAAACTTAAGCTAAAACCCCTGGCCCCCGGCGCCTACCGCCTGCGGCTTAAAGCCAAAGATCCCTGGGGCGGGGAGAGCGCCGGCGAGCTGGTGCTGGTCAGCGCCGCGGCCGAGGCGGGGCGTAATGCCGCGCTGAAACTGCCTGCCGTGGCCCTTTTTGAACGCGGCTCCTACCAGCCGGGCGAGACCGCGAGGGTCCTCGTAGGCGCTTCCGCGCTGAAAGGCTCCCGGTACGTGGAACTCCTGGCCGGCAATTTCGTGCTTTCGCGCCGGGTACTTCCGGAAGGCGGCCTGTCGCTCTTTGCTCTGAAGGTGGGCAGGGAGCACCGCGGCGGGTTCGGCCTGCGCTGGCTGGGCGCCGGCGGTTTCCGCGTTTATTCCGCCATGGGCTACGCGGATGTGCCGCGCACGGACAAAAACCTGAGGCTTTCCCTGGACAGCAGCGCCTCGCTGGCGCCGGGGCAGAAGGTTTCCTGGCGCCTGAAGGCCAGCGACGCGGCGGGCAAGCCGGTTTCCGGCGAAGCGCTGGTAAAGATCTTCGACCGGTCCCTGGAGTATTACGGCAAGGACGAGGGGTTCTGGGGCGAGCACCTCTACCCGGGACGCCCGTCGGACGCAGGCGGCCAGGGCTCTTTGTTCACGCCTTACGCCATAGCTCTGCCGGTCAGGACCGGCGTGATCCAGCGCATGCTCGACGCTTTCCGCAAAGCCGCCGTGCAGGAGCGTATGGCTTCCCTGCGCATAGCCTCCTCCATGATCGGTTCCCAGCGGAATAGTATCTTCGCCGCCAAGTCCATGATGTTCGAAGATTCGATGGACGCCAACCTTTCCCCTGATATGGTGCAGAGCGAACTGTCCGGCGCGGCGGCGGAAGGGTTCGCCAGCAGGGCGGGAGGGCCTCCTCCGGCGGCCCCCGGCATGAAGACCAAGGCCGCGGCTTCCGACTCGCTAAAAAAAGAAGCTGCCCCGGAGCCCAAGGTCCGTACCGACTTTTCCGAGACGGCTTACTACAACCCGCAGATGAAAGTCCTGAAGGGCGAGGCCGCTTTCTCTTTCAGGATCCCCGAGCGCCTGACTGCCTGGAAGATAACGTCCTACCTGCTGACGCGCGACGCGCGGCGCGGTTCGCTGACGGCGGAGACCGTGACCAAGAAAGACCTCATGGTGCGCCTGGATATCCCGCGCTTCTTCCGCGAGGGCGACGTTTCCCGCCTGACGGCGGTGGTGACCAACGATACCAGGGGGGAGTTGTCCGGGCAAGTGACCCTGGCCGTTTCGCGCGACGGGCGCGACGCGCTGGCGGACTTCAAGGCCGATGCCGCGGCCAGGCCGTTCACCGTAAAGGCCGGCGGGACGCAGGCCCTGTACTGGGATATCACCGCCCCGGCCGGCACCGGCGCCTACAAGGTCCGGGCCGTGGCCCGGGCCGGCCGCCTCTCCGACGCCCAGGAGAACGATCTGCCCCTGCTGCCTTCCCGCGAGCGCCTGATCGTCTCCGGGGTGGCGGCCCTCGACGGCAACGCGTCTAAAAAATTCGAGCTGCCGGAGCTGCTGGCGCCGGACCCCGGCCGCCAGGTAGAGGCGCTGCACCTGGAGATACAGCCGCAGCTGATACTCACGGTGCTCAACAGCCTGCCTTTCCTGGTGACCTATCCGTACGAGTGCACCGAACAGCTGCTTAACCGGTACGTTCCGCTGGCCATTACCAACGCCTTCTACCGGAAGTACCCGGAACTGGCCGCCGCGGCGGGGAAAGTGCCCAAGCGCTCCACGATAACTCCGGAGTGGGAGCGTGATAACCCGGTGCGCCTGATGAGCCTGATGGAGACGCCGTGGGAGCGCGAGTCCCGCGGCCGCCAGGCTTACTGGCCCGTGACGGATATGCTGGACCCCGGGACCGTCGCGGCAGAAAAGGAGGACTCGCTCACGAAGCTGAAGGCCTACCAGTCGCCCGACGGGTCCTTCCCCTGGTTCCCCGGCGGCCACGCCAGCCTCTACCTGACGCTTTACGTGCTGGAGGGGCTGGCCGAGGCTGCCCGCTACGGCGTGGACGTGCCGCAGGAGATGGCGCGGCGGGCCCTGGCCTATGTCCTGGCCGAAGTGCCGTCCCACCTGAAGCCGGAAGAAGAGCAGACTTCCCTTATCCTGTACGCGGCTTACGTGGTGACCGCGTTCCCCGAAAGCTGGGCGGAAAGCCGCACCGCGCGCACCTACGCCAAGGCCTGGGTGGATTACGCCGACAAGCACGCCAACGCCATGACGGCCTTCGGCAAGGCCTACGCGGCCTACGTCTACCTGCGCCTGGGGGAGGGGGAGAAGGCCCAGAGCTACCTGGACCGGGCCATGGACGGGGCGCGCACCGACGATATCGCCGGGGTGTACTGGACCCCGGAGAAGATCTCCTGGCGCTGGTACAACGACACGGTGGAAAAGCACGCCTTTATCCTGCGTACGCTGCTGGCGGTGCGTCCGAAGGACCCCCGGGTGGCGGGCCTGGCCCGCTGGCTGCTGTTCAACCGCAAGGCCAACGAGTGGAAATCCACCAAGGCCTCGGCCGCCGCGATCTATTCGCTGCTGGACGTGATGAAGACGCGGGGCTCCCTGGATAAGGGCGACGTCTTTACCGTAAAGTGGGGGGCCCTGAGCGAGCAGGCGGACCTGAAGCCTTTCGACTGGGTGGCCAAGCCGCTGCGCTGGTCCAAGTACGGCGGGGAGATCTCTAAAAAGGACCTGGCCCCCGTGGTGGAAAAGCGCGGGCCCGGCCTGGCCTTCGCTTCGTTCACGGGCGTCTATACTTCGGACAAGACGGCGGAAGAGTCGCCGGCGGGCCTGATGAACGTGTCGCGCAGGTATTTCCTCCGCGAGAAGGCCGGCGGCGTTTACCAGCTCAGGCCCCTGGCCTCGGGCGACACGGTGGCCGTGGGGGACCAGGTGGAAGTTCACCTGACGGTGAACACGCGCAGCCAGTTCGAATACGTGCACATCAAGGACCCGAAGGCGGCGGGTTTCGAGGCGGAAGCGCTTAACAGCGGCTGGCAGTGGGACGGCCTGGGCCGCTACGAGGAGCCGCGTGATTCCCTGACCAACTTCTTCGTGGAGTGGCTGCCGCACGGCGAGTACGTGCTGAAGTACCGGCTGCGTCCCACTACGCCGGGCCGGTTCCGGCTGGGCGCGGCGGTGATGCAGTCCATGTACGCCCCTGAATTCGCGGCCCACTCGGCCGGCATGGTCATCAACGTGAAGTGAGCCTAGGTCCGGCCCGGGGGGTATGGTTTCGGCGGGCCGTGTCGGACTGAAGCCGCTTGCGCAGCGCGGCGAGGGAGACACGAGCGGCGCGCACGGTGTGCGCGACCGCGTGCCCGACGGGGCCATACCCCCCGGGCCGGACTGGGCCTAGAAGCGGCGGATGATGAAAGACGAGCGGGAGCCCAGGGAAAGCAGTTTGAAGAGCGTGAAGAAGAGCGCCGCGCCGGCGAGCATGAGCGGGATGCCAATGATGGCGCCTATGACGGTAGAGGTGAGCAGGGCGCCCAGCGCCAGCAGCGCCAGGGCGGCCAGGCCCAGGCCCGCGGCGGCCAGCACCTTCAGGCGGGTCAGCAGGCCGGGACTCTGCGGCGGGGGGGCGTAAAAGCCGCCGCCGCGCGCGGGCCCGCCGCCGGGTTCTATAAGTTCCGGCTCCACCCAGTCGGTGTTTTTTGCAAGGCGCCTGTCGGTCATAGTTAAATTCTACCAAACCGGTCCGGGAACTTGATATGAAAACGTTCAAACTGCCGCTGATCTGCCTCCTGGCCCTCGCCGCCGCGCCAGGGCAGGGCGTTTATGCCGAGGCGCCCCAGACCAACGCCCTCCTGGTCCTGCCTTCGGAGAAGACCGCTTTCGACAAGGAGTTCCGGGAACTCCTCGATAAAGGCGGCGCCAAGCTGCTGGACTCCTATCCGCCCAGCGTCTTTGTCGGCTACATCCCCGCCGCCATGGACGGCACCCTGAAGGAAAAATACGGGGCGCTGGTCTACCGGGAAAAAGTGGAGGACTGGAGCTCCTTTGCCCGCTACGGGGAGCGGGCGGTCTTCGCCGTGAACGCCTGGAACAAACGCTTCGTGGAGGACCCGCCCGAGGCGCCGCTGGTGGTCAGCTCTTCCGTGCGGCGGGCCGCCAAGAAGAAGGAAGCGCTTGTCCTGAACTGGAACGCCGTCATGAAAGCGCTCTATTACCGCCTGCAGATAAGCCAGACCCAGGAATTCTCGACGCTGCTGGTAGACGCCAAGACCGCGGCCAACAGCTACGTCATCCAGCCCGCCTTCTGGAAGGACGGGGTCTATTACTGGCGGGTGGCCGGCGTGCTGGGCCTCAATAACGGGGAAATGAAGGACGGGGCTTTTTCCGAAACCTACACCTTCGCCGTTTCCCGGCCCGGGGCTTCGGTGCGCAAGGGGCTGGACGCGCCAAACGCGCCCGGCGAGAAGACCTTTTCCAAGAACATTTACTGGGGGCCCTCCGGCCCTTTCAAATATTACCGCCTGCAGGTCTCCGAGACCGCCGCTTTCGAACCGCCGCTGGCCGACGTATTTACCGACACCTGTTCCTACAAGGTCTCCGGCCTGCCGGTAAAGGCGGACGCCGTCTACTTCATGCGGGTGATGGGTTCCGACGGGGCCGCCTACGGCCCCTGGTCCGAGCCGGCCGAGATACGCCTGGAGACGCCGCGCCGGGCGGCGCGCAGCCGCAAGAAGGGCAAAGAATAAAGACCAGGGGTCAGCAGCCCAGGAGTTCGCGCCAGAGCCGGGCGGCCCTGGCAAGTTCGAAGTCGCCTGCCCGTTTAAGACCGGCCGCGCGGTAGCGCGCGAGCAGCGCCGCGTCCCCCAGCAGCCGGGCCATCTCCACTTCCCAGAGAGCTTCCTCTTCCTGCGTTTCGGCGTCGGGCGACCTGCTGCCGGACAGCGCCGGCATGAGCAGGCCGTAGGGCGAAGGTTCGGGAAGGCCGGAACAGGACGGCGGGGAGGCGGGGGCCAGGATCTCCCTGGGGCCGGCGGCGCAGTCGGCGGCCATCACGGGCACGCCGCAGGCCAGGGCCTCTACCAGCGCGTTAGGAAAGCCTTCCCAGAGCGAAGTGAAGGCGAACAGGCGCGCTTTGGCCAGGAAAGGGTAGGGGTTCTCCCTGAAGCCGGCAAAGTAAACATCGGCGTCGGGCGGCGGCTCCCCGCCGCCGGCGAAGACCTTGAGCCCGAGCCGGGCCGCCAGGCGCGCCAGGTAGCCCTTCAGCTCGCCATCGCCCGCCAGCACCAGCGCCGCTCCCGGCACCGCGTCCCTGACTCCCCTGAAGATCCTCAGCAGGTGCCATTGCCCCTTGGCGGCCGTAAGGCGCCCGCTGGTGGCCACCACGGGCCGCTCGTAAACCCGCTGCCAGCCGGCCGGCAGCGGCTCGGCGGCCAGGGCCTGTATGCCGGCCGTATCGCAGCCGTTCTGGATGACGCGGATCTTTGCGGCGGGGATGGCGAAATTCTCCGCGAGGTCCTGTTTTACACCCTGCGAGTTGGCCACGATGATGTCGGCCAGGGGATAAAAGCGCTTTATCAGCGGCGCCATCAGCAGGCCGCGCAGCCCGGAGAACTCGCCCGAGGGGCGCGTCCGTTCGCAGATCACGGACCGGTGGCCGCCGCGCCGGGCGGCGAGCACGTTGACGATATTGGCCCGCTCCATGAAAGACAGCACGGTGTCGCCGCGGCCGGCCAGGGAGGCGAGCTTGCGCGCGTAGAGGGGAATGGCCGCCGTTTTTACCAGGGAGCTGGTGCGGGAGTTGTGCGAGGAAAGGGGCACGGGGGACAGGGCGGTGGCCTGGGCTATCTCGTTCTCCAGCAGGAACAGCGCCTGCGCCGGGAGGAGGCCGGCCAGGGCGGCCAGCTGTTTTTCCGCTCCGCCCCGGTAAAGGGAATTGATCAGCAGCTTCAGCGCCATAAACCAATTCTAGAATATTTTTTCACCAGCGGGGCGATAGTGTAGAATATAACTATCGCAGGAGGATGCCATGTTAAACTCCCTGATAATGCTTTTGCTGGCGCCGCTCTGGGCCGCGCCCGAAACCCCGCTCAAGACCCTGGCCTGGCACAGCGCCGCCGTGGAATGCCTGGCCGTTTCCCCGGACGGGCAGTACCTGGCCTCGGCCGGGCTGGATACCAACGTGGCGCTGTGGACGGTAAAGACCGGCAAGCTCAAGAAGACCATGGGCGGCCACACGGACGGCGTCTGGGGGCTGGATTTTTCTCCCGACGGGGAATACCTGGCGTCCCTGGGCAACCAGACCATAGAGATCTGGAAGGTGCCCTCCGGCGCCAATTTCAAGACCATCCAGGGGCAGAGTTACAGCATGTACGGCGTCCGGTTCTCACCGACGGGGGAATATGTGGCCAGCGGCGGCTATAATTCCATAGGCGTCTGGAGTTTCCCGGAGGCCAATGCCATCCATACCATGAAGGCCCCGGTGGAGAACGTCTATTCCCTGGTGCCGGGGCCCAACGGCAATTACCTGCTGGCCGGCAACGGGGACGGCTCCCTGGCCGTATGGAACGTGGCTGATTCACGCCTGATACGCTCTATAAAGGCCCATAAGGAGCCGGTGCGTTCGGCCGCCATTACCAGCGACGGCAACTACGCGGTGTCCGCCAGCATGGACGGCACCCTGAAGGTCTGGCGCCTGAGCGACGGAAAACTGGTCAACGGCTACATGGCCCACAAGGGCGGCGTGCGGG
Source organism: Elusimicrobiales bacterium (assembly GCA_023701245.1). Lineage (GTDB taxonomy): Bacteria > Elusimicrobiota > Elusimicrobia > Elusimicrobiales > UBA9959 > UBA9959. The sequence continues at coordinate 26,115 of JAMPXK010000021.1, forward strand.
CGGTTGCCGTTTCCCCGGATAATAAATATATCGCCAGCGGCGGGATGGATAACCTGGTGAAGCTCTGGTCCCTGCAGCCCGGCAAGACCCGCGCCGCGCTGAAACAGTACCCCGGCCACACCGACAGCGTGGAGGCCGTGGTCTTCTTTCCCGACGGTAAAACCCTGGCTTCAGGTTCCAAGGACAAGTCCGTTAAACTCTGGAAAACCCCCTGACCTGTAAGCCTCAAATGAAAAAAGGGCGGAACTTTCCGCCCTTTTTTATTTGCCCGGAGGCGCTTACAACAGGAAGCCGGCTATGGTGGCCGTCATGAAGCAGGCGAGCGAGCCGGCGAGCACGGCGTACAGGCCGAGGCGGGCCAGGTCGTGGCGGCGCTCGGGGGCTATGCCGCCGATACCGCCGATCTGGATGGCTATGGACAGGAAGTTGGAGAAGCCGCAGAGCGCGTAGGAAGCGATGACGACGGAGCGCTCGCTCATGACCCCGGGGTTGGCCTTGAGGTAATTCGCCATGTTGAAGTAGGCCACGAACTCGTTGAGCACCGTCTTCTGGCCCATCCAGTTGGCCACCTGCTGTACCTCGCCCGAGGGCACGCCCATGATCCAGGCCAGGGGCGTAAAGATCCAGCCGAAGATCATCTCCAGCGTAAGCTGCGGGAAGTTGAACAGGCCTCCCACGTAGCCGGTAAGGAAGTTGGCCAGGGCCAGGATGGCCATGAAGGCCACGAGGCAGCCGCCCACGTTGAGGGCCAGCTGCAGGCCTACCGTGGCGCCGTTGGCGGCGGCGTCGATAACGTTGGCGTCGGTGATCTCCAGCTGCATTTTTACCACGCCCCGCGTTTTGGGCTCCTCGGTCTCGGGGACCAGTATCTTGGCCATTACCAGGGCCGCCGGGGCGGACATGATGGAAGCCGCCAGCAAATGCCCGGCGATATTGGGCAGGTAGCCCATCAGTATGCCTACATAGGCGGCCATCACGCCGCCGGCTATGGTGGCCATGCCGCCGGTCATCACGGCCATCAGTTCGGAATTGGTCATGGTGGCCACGTAAGGCCGTATCACGAGGGGGGCCTCGGTCTGGCCGACGAAAATATTGGCGCTGGCCGACAGGGACTCCGCCCCGGAGGTACCCATGAACCTGGCCATCACCTTGGCGAAGACGAGCACTATTTTCTGCATGATGCCCAGGTAGTAGAGCACGGCCATCAGGGAGGAGAAGAAGATTATGGTGGGCAGCACCTGGAAGGCGAAGAGGAACCCCAGGGACTGGTTGTTGATAAGGCTGCCGAAGAGGAATTTAGCGCCTTCATCTGAGAAGGACAGGAGCTTTATAATGACGTCGTTGAAGAACTGGAAGGCCTGGCGCCCGAGCGGGACCTTGAGGATGATTATGGCGAAAATGACCTGCAGCATGGTGCCGGTAAGAACGGTTTTATAGTTGATGGCCTTGCGGTTCTTGCTGAAGAGCCAGGCTATCGCCAGCAGCACGAACATCCCGACGAAACTGATTATCCTTGGTGACATGCTCTCTCCTTGGGCGGCTGTTAACTGACTTCAATTATACAAATAAAAAAATCTCAGTAAATGCCGCGCACCCGGCCGGTCACGGCGGAGAGGGGGAGGAAGTACAGGGGCTCCCCCGTGGCGGGGTCCTTCCACGAGGCGGAATCGTTGGAGTTGTCCCGGTTGTCGCCCAGCACGAACAAGGCTCCTTCCGGGACGGTGAGGGGGCCCAGCGTGTCCCCGGCCAGGGCCTCGTCCGGGCGGGAGTAATGCACGTAGAACTCCAGTTGGGACTCACCGTTAAGGTAGACCCGCTTCTGGCGGAGCTCCACCGTGTCGCCGGGCAGGGCGATGACGCGCTTTACCGACTCATGGTCCTCGCCGACGGGCGACCTGAAGGCCAGGATCTCGCCGCGGCGCGGCGCGCGGAAGCGGTAGGTGAGCTTGTCCAGGATAAGGTGGTGCCCCTTGGTCAGGGTGGGGGCCATGGAGTCGCTGGCGATGTAGATGGGTTCGCCCAGCCAGCGGCGCGCGGCCAGCGCGGCGGCTACGGTCAGGACGACGATGAGAGTGGTGCGCAGGGGTTTCATTTTGAAAGGTGTACGGGTAGCTGCCCGGCCGGCTCAAGCAGGCCGCTCAAGGCTTCGCCGGCGGCCGCCATGGACGGCGCGGTCATGCCGTAGAGGGCCAGGGCGGCGCGCGCCTGCGGGTAGCCGGCCAGGTCGTAGGGGTTCATGAGGCTGAGCAGTACCGAGGGCTTGCCCGCCGCGAGTTCGGTGATGATCTCGCGCTGGCCTATGTTCTGGCCGGCGGCCCACTGGAAACTGCCCAGCACCAGGATATCCGCCTGCGCCGCCGCCAGCCGTATCTGCTCCTTTTCTCCCGGCTTAAGGCGGATGTCGAAAAGGTACTGGCTGGCCTGGTAGCCGTTCTCCAGCAGTACCCGGTAGAGGTGGATGGCGTTGTCGGCGAAGCGCTGCGGGGCGAAAATGATGACGGCGATCTTTTTGTCCCGGGGCAGGGGGAGCAGCCCGTCGTTCTTTACCAGGGTAAGACCGCGGCGTGACAGGTCCCCGGTTATTTGCACGTAGGCCTTGTCGAACGGCGAGGAGGTCTCGGCGGGGGAGAACAGGCCCGCCGCCCGCTTTGCCGCCAGGACCCGGGCGTAAGCGTCATCGAGGCGTTCCTGGCTGATGCGCCCGGCGCGCACCTGCGCGGCTATCTCCCGAATGACCGGTGCCGGGTCGGCCTTGCCTATCAGCAGCACGTCGGCGCCGGCCTTGAGCGCGGCCGCCGCGGCCTTGCGCACGCTGCGGCGCGAGGTAATGGCGCTCATGTCCAGGCTGTCGGTGAAAACCAGCCCTCCGTATCCCAGCTCCCGCTTCAGCAGGCCGCCCAGTACCGCCGGGGAAAGCGTAGCCGGGTTGCGGGCGTCCAGGGCAGGGTAGAGGATATGCGCGGTCATGATGCCCGGGACCCCGAGGCGGATCGCCGCGCGGAACGGGACCAGGTGCACGGCGGCCAGGTCGGCCGTGGAAAGGGCTATCTCGGGCAGGGTCTTATGTGAATCCTGGGCGGCGGCGCCGTGGCCGGGGAAATGTTTGGCCACGGCCACCACTCCCGCCGCCTTGAGCCCGTTGATGATGGCACCGCCCAGGCGCGCCGCCTGCTCCGGGTCCGAACCTAATGAGCGGATGCCGATTATGGGGTTCTTGGGGTTGGTGTTGACGTCCAGGACCGGGCCGAAGGCCAGGTTTATGCCGGCCCGGCGCAGTTCCTTGCCGGCCAGGTAGAAGAGGGTGGCGGTATTGTTCTCGTCGGCGGCCGCGCCCAGCATCATGTTGGTGGGCAGTTCCAGCAGGCCGAGGGTGGTGGGCACGTAGACGCTGCCGCCCTCGTAGTCCACGGCGATAAAGAGCGGGGCGCCCGGCGCGGCCTCCTGCAGCGCGGCGGTAAGACGGCGGGTGTCTTCCAGCGAGTAGGACCCCCACTGCAGCTGGACGCCGCCCAACCCCGCTTTTACGGCGGCGGTGACCGTGGAGATATCGGCCGCGTCGGCCGCGGCTATCAGCAGCTGGGCCGCCTTCTCCTCTATGGAGGGTCCGGCGGCCCGGGCGGTCGCCGGCAGCAGCAGCAGGAACAGGAGGAGCCGGCGGCGGTAACGCATCGCTTATTCTGAGAACTTGTAGCCGCGCTTTACTGCCTGGCGGCGGATAGTGTCTATCATGGCTTTATCCAGGGTGTTGGCGCCGGCCTGTTTCTTCTCTTCCTGCGCCAGGTACACCTTGCGCTCGGTCTGGAGGCGGTTGATCTCTTCCTTTATCTTCTTGCGCTCGGCCAGTTTGCCGTCCAGGTATTTGTCCAGCGCGGCCTTGTCCATGGCCTTGAGTTCTTCCGGCAGCTGTTCTTTCTTTATCTCGTCGCGGTTCACCGCGCCGCTCTCCACCGCGGACACAACGTCCCAGGAGGAGTCCGCCATGGCTGCGCCGGGAGCGGCGGCCTGGAAGGCCGCGCGTTCGGCCGCTATGCCCTTGCCTGCGCTCCTGGCCATGTTGCTTACTTCCCGCTTGGCCGCCATCTTGCTCTGGCCGTTGGCCCCGTAGGCCACGTAGGTGTCGTTAAGTTTGCTGCTGAGTTCGCTGATCCGGTCGTCCTGCGGCGCCGCGATGGCGTAGGCGGTCAGGGACTGGTCTATATTGGCGTAATCGCCTTCGGCCAGGTCCGCGCCGGCCTTCCACTGCTCCGCCAGACCGCGCTGCCTGGCCCCGCAGTAGACGGTGTTGACGAAGATGCCTTTGGCCTTGGCTTTGGCCACGGCGTCCTGGTAGGGCACGGTGCCCTGGGTGAAAGGTTCGTTGCCGGCTATGAAAATGGCCTTGTAGACGTCGGTCTTGGGGCTCCACTTCAGTTCGGTCACGGCGGCCTTGATGGCCTGGCCGCAGAATTCCTCGCCGCCGTTGGTGCGCAGCGCGAAAAGTTCCTTGGCGACACTGTCGAGGTCCTGGGTGAAAGGCAGCACCTGGCGTATCCAGCCGGACCCGGCGGACAGGGTGGAATTCCCGTATTCGTAAAGGGCGACTTCTATAACGGGGCGGGAGCCGCTCTTTTCCGAAGAGACGAGTTCGTTGACTATTTTCCAGACCTGGGAGCGGGCCTGGTTGATGAGCCCGTCCATGGAGTTGGAGGTGTCCAGCAGTATGGCCACCTGGACCAGCGGCTTGGAGCCGTAGTCCTGGGGAGGTTTGACCGCCGTGGCCCCGGTGTCGGACCAGGTCTTTGTGACCAGGGCGGAGGCCGCGGCCAGGATCTTGCCGCTTTCCGTCTCCACCACGCGGGCGTTCACTTCGCAATTGCCTTCCTGCAGGTCGTTGAGCGTGCCGGTCACTACCGCGTCCGCGCCGAGCATCTTGCCCAGTTTCTTGACGGTCTCCTCGTCCACCGCACCGGAGGCCTGGAGTTTAAGCTCTTCCATGACCTTCTTCATCAGGCCGCGCTCTATCAGTACGACCTTCTTATTGCCGGCCAGCAGGGTGGTCAGGCGCTCCTGCACCACCACCGGGCCTTCGGAGGCCTTTTCGCTGGTATAAGGGAAAGCCAGGACGGCGAGTTTGATGCCGGGAGAGGCCTTTACGCCCTTGCCGAGCTCGCCGGCCAGATCGGAGAGTTCCGCCGAGGCGGAGGTGCCGGCTTTGGCGGCGGGAGCCGCGGCAAAAACAGGCGCCTGGAGCCCGAGCAGCATGAGGAGGATGAATGTTTTTTTCATTGTGTGTGCCTTCCTGGGGGAAAGTTAAGACGTTTTCAGGATACCAAATATCCGCCCTCTTTATAAATATCGGTTCGCCCCGTATTGAAATGGCAGGGTAAAAAATGTATTTTTATGATATGTTAAGGGGGAAAACGTGAAACCGTCCGCCAGCTATCTAGCCTTGTCCTTTGCTGCGCTGCTTTGCGCCTGCGGCCAAAAGGAGGAGCCCGCCTATACCCAGAGCGTGTTCCTCATGAACGTGCCCGCGCAGGTGAAGGTCTACGGGGCCGGGGAGGCGCAGGGCAAACAGATCGCCGACGCCGTGCTGGGGGAATGGGAACGCATCTCTTCCGAATTCAGTTTCAGCGACAAGTACAGCCAGACCTCCGTGGTCAACAAGAAGGCCTATGGGGAGTGGGTGAAGGTGGACGAGGAATTCCTGCGCCTGCTGCAGCTTTCCCTGGACTACTACCGCCTTACCGGCGGGGCTTTCGACATAACTTTCGCGCCGTTGTGGCCTATCTGGAAGGAGGCCGCGTCCACCCGCAAGATGCCGGCCAAAGAGGATATCTCCAAGGCGCTGGCCAACATGGGGTCGGGGCATATACAGGTGGACCACCAGCGCAAACTGGTGCGGTTCTCCCGGCCGGTCCAGATCAACATGGGCGGCATCCTGCGCGGCTATTGCTTCGCGCGGGCCGCCCGGATACTAAAGGACATGGCCCCGGGGTACCCGGTGGAACTGCGCCTGGGCAGCAACATGCTGGCGTTCGGCAAGCGCGCCTGGCGCTACGACATCAAGGACCCTTTCGACGACGACAAGGTCTTCGGCAGCCTGAACTTCGAGGACGGCGTGGTCATGTCCTCCTCGGGGCGGGAACATTTCGTGCAGATAGAGGGCAAGCTCTATTCCCATATCCTGGACATCAAGACCGGCTACCCGCTGGAAAATTTCTCCAACCTGGTGGTCTATTTCCCGAAGATCGAGGACGAAAGCTTCCTGTCCTCCTCCGTGCTGGCCGTGATGGGCAGGGAGAACACCTTCTCCCTCCTGTCCAAACTGAAGGGCACTTCCGCGGTCTGGATAGACGGCGCCGGCAAAGAGGCGGTGTTCTCCAACGAGGCCAGCCGGGCGCGCTGGGAGAAGGCCCGCCGGTTCTTTTAAGCGCCGCTGCTAAAAGAAAAAGCCCGGGACTTCCCGGGCTTTTTTTATCCTCGCGGCGGGCTACTTGATCTCTTCGAACTCGCCCTTGGCCTTGTTCTTGCGCACATTGTTCCAGTTGAAGAACCTGCCGTTCATGGCGATATACACGCCGGGCGGCAGCACCTGCGCGAAGGAGAGCGCCGAACCCAGGTTGAACATCCCGTCAGAGGAGCCGAACTTGTAAGGCACCATGGCGCCGGTCAGCACCACGGTCTTGTCGGTAATGTTGCGGCCCAGGAGGCGCGCCGTTTCGGGCATGGTGTCGGTGCCGTGCGTGACGACGATGTGCTTTTCCTTGGCGGTCAGGCATTCCCTGAGGATGCGGCCGCGGTGGGCCGGCTTCATCAGCAGGCTGTCTATCATCATCAGCGTCTTCACCTTCACGGGCAGGCGCGAGCGCCCCAGGCGCAGCATTTCTTCCAGATGCGTCTTGCGGAAGAAAAGCTCGCCGTTGAGCTCGTTATACTCCTTGTCGAAGGTGCCGCCGGTTACGAAGAGCTTTATCGTCATGTGGCCGGCCTCTTATTTCCGCCCGTCCTTCAGGAAGGCCAGGTAGCCCTTGTAGGCCATGTAGATGTCAAGCTTGCCGGCCAGTTCCATGGGGGCGTGCATGGAGAACAGGCCCACGCCGCAGTCCACCACCTGCATGCCGTAGCGGGCCATGAACTGGGCGATAGTGCCGCCGCCGCCCTGGTCCACCTTGCCCAGCTCGCCGGTCTGCCAGACCACGTTGTTGCGGTCGAAGATGCGGCGGATATGCGCCATGAACTCGGCCGAGGCGTCGGAAGAGCCGGATTTGCCGCGGGCGCCGCCGTACTTGGACACGCAGACGCCGTGGTTGAGGAGCGCGGCGTTGCGTTTCTCGCACACGGTGGGGAACATGGGGTCGAACAGCACGTTGACGTCGGCGGAGATCATCCAGGAGTTGTGCAGCGCGCGTTTCAGGGCCAGTTCGCTGTAGGCGGGCGTGGTGAGGTTGAGCAGTTCCGCGGAGGCGTTCTCGAAGAGGTTGGAGGCCATGCCGGTGGCGCCGACGGAACCTATCTCCTCCTTGTCGCAGAGCAGCACACAGGAGGTGTACTCGGGGATGCCTTTCAGGTCCAGGATGGCCTTCAGGCCGGTATAGGCGCAGACGCGGTCGTCGTGGCCGTAGGCCAGCACCATGGAGCGGTCGAGGCCCGCTTCGCGGGGGGCGGCGGCCGGGACTATCTCGAGCTCGGCCGACTGGAAGTCTGCCTCGGTGACGCCGTACTTCTTGTTGAGCAGGGCCAGGATATTGTGCTTCACCTTCTCTTTCTTGTCTTTATCGGAGGAAGGGATGGAGCCGGCTACCACGTCCAGGCCTTCGCCGGGGATGGCTTCGCCCAGCGTCTTCTTGTACTGGTCCGCGGCCAGGTGCGGCAGCAGGTCGGTGATGCAGAGCACCGGGTCGGAAGGGTCCTCGCCGATATTGACCTTTACCTTTTTGCCGTCGGGCTTAACGAAGACGCCGTGCAGCGCCAGCGGGATGGTGACCCACTGGTACTTCTTGATGCCGCCGTAGTAATGGGTGTCGAGCAGGGCCATGCCCGTGTTCTCGTAGAGCGGGTTCTGTTTGAGGTCTATGCGGGGGGCGTCGGTATGGCCGCCTACTATGTGCATGCCCTGTTCCAGGGGTTTCTTGCCCACCACTATGGCCATCAGGGTCTTGCCCTCGCTGGAGCGGTAAACCTTAGAGCCGGGGGGGAGTTTCTGCCCGGTCTTCTCGTAGTTGCGCATGTCCTGGAAGCCTGCGGCTTCCAACAGGAGGATGGCTTCGTCGTGCGCTTCGCGCTCGGTCTTGGCCTTGCCGATATATTCTATGTAAGCCTTGTTGACCTCTTCACAATGCTTCAGGTCGGCGGGGGAGACCTTTTCGTAGCCGTTCTTGTTGTCGTAGGCGAGGCTGGAAGTTTTATGGGCGGGTTTCTTCGCGGTTTTCTTCATTTGGTCCTCCAAAAATGGGCTGGCGTGCGGCTTTTGCTGACGCTATATATTACCATTTTGCTATCATTATGGTGACGATGACAGCTTCCAACTACCCCCGCAAGGTCCTCTTCCTCGTTTTCGGCCTCAGCCTCTTCAATTACATAGACCGGCAGGTGCTCTACGCGGTCTTCCCGCTGCTCAAGGCCGACCTGCGCCTTTCCGACGCCCAGCTGGGTTTCCTGGCTTCGTCGTTCATGATCGTCTACATGTGCGTGGCACCTTTTGTGGGTTATTTCGGCGACCGGGTGCGCCGGCCCGTTATCATAGGCGCCAGCGCCATTTTCTGGAGCATCTCCACCCTGTTCAGCGGCCTGGTGAAGAATTACGGCCAGCTGATCATGACCCGCTCGGCGGTAGGCGTGGGCGAGGCCGGCTACGGCACGGTGTGCCCCTCTTTCCTGGCCGAATGGTTCCCCGTGGAGCGCCGGGCCAGGATCATGGCACTCTACGCGCTGGCCATTCCCGCCGGCAGCGCGGTAGGTTACCTGCTGGGCGGTTTCCTGGGACAGCATTTCGGCTGGCGCAACGCCTTCTTTATCGTAGCGGTGCCCGGCATGCTGCTGGGGATCATCGCCCTTTTCCTTAAAGAAACGCCCGAGAAGACCCAGCGCTCCGAGCATATCGCCTTCTCCGGCTACAAGGCGCTGCTCAAGAACCGCACTTTCCTGCTGATCTGCCTGGCGCAGTCCATAGGCACCTTCTCCGTGGGCGGCATGGCCGCCTGGATGCCGTCTTATTTCGTGCGCACGTTCGGCGTGTCGGTGGCCAAGGCCGGGTTCCTCTTCGGGGCGGTCACGGTGGCCGCGGGCCTGGCGGGCAATTTCGCCGGCGGCTGGGCCGCGGACTGGCTGCACAAGCGCACCAAGCGCTCCTATTTCATAGTCGGCTACATGAGCTTTTTCCTCAGCATCCCGTTCGGCGTGGCGGCCCTCATGACGTCGGACCTTAACCTGGCGCTGGCCATGCTGTTCTTCGCCGAGTTCTTCGTCTTCGCCTATTCCGGCCCCTACCACGCGGCCATAGTGGAAGTGGTGCCGGTGACCATGCGGTCCATGGCCTTCGCCCTGGACATCTTCATCATCCACGCGCTGGGCGACGCCATCTCGCCGTTCCTGCTCGGCGTGGTATCGGACTCCATCGGGCTGACGGCGGCCATCTTCATAGCCATGATCTACCTGCTGCTCGGCGGCGTTACGTCGATAGTGGCGGGCGAGACTTATAAAAAGGACTTTCACGCCGCATGAAAAATGCATTCGAAGTGGTGCGCGAGACGCCGGACCTGCTGGTGATCAACAAGCACTCCGGCGTGCTGACCATGCCCGCCCGCGGCGACCTGGCCAAGGAGAAGCACCTGGTAGGCCTGCTTCACCAGCGCTTCGGCAAAGTTTTCGTGGTGCACCGCCTGGACCGCGACGCCAGCGGCCTGATCCTGTTCGCGCGCACCGAAAAGGCGCACCGCTATTATTCCGGCCTGTTCGAAACGCGCGCCGTGGAGAAGCATTATCTGGTGGTGGTGGAGGGCAAGGTGGCGGACAAGCGGGGGGAGATAGATAAGCCGCTGAAGCAGCGCGGGTCCGGGCGGGTGTCTGTGGTTTTCGACGGGAAGGCGTCGGTGACGAACTACGAGGTGCTGGAACGCCACAAGACGGCTACGGTGCTGGACGTCTCTATCGCCACGGGGCGGCGCCACCAGATCAGGGCGCATCTCTATTCCATCGGCCACCCGGTGATAGGCGACCCTATGTACGGCGACGCGGCCAAGCAGGCCAAATACCCGCGCCTTATGCTGCACGCCTGGAAGCTGCGCTTCAACGACATGAAGACCTGCAAACCGGTCAGTTTCGAGGCCGATCCGCCGGCCGACTTTCTTGGCGTGCTCAACGTCCTCTAAGTAAGGTAAGATGTAAGGGCAACATGTAAGGCATCCGCAGGGATGCCTTTTTGTTTGGGTTCCCGCTTCCGGTACGGGCAGGGGTATGGGTTCGGCGGGCCGTGTCGGACCGAAGCCGCTTGCGCAGCGCGGCGAGGGAGACACGAGCGGCGCGCACGGTGTGCGCGACCGCGTGCCCGACGGGCCCATACCCCTGCCCGGACCGGCAGGTGAAACTTTTTAGGGGAACGGGGCATCTAACAAGGGAAGGGATAAAGGAGAGATACTTATGGCTTTCATGGACCAGCAGACCGCGGACGAAGTGAAGAAGCGCCTGGACGCGCTGGAGACCGAAGTGAAGATCGTGTTCTTCAAAGAGACGCTGCTTTGCCAGACCTGCGGTCCCGCCGAGGATTTTTTAAAGGAAGTGGCCGCCCTGTCGCCCAAGGTGAAGCTGGAAGTTTTTAACCGCGTTACCGATACGGAAAAGGCCGCCGCTTACGGCATCACCCTGAGCCCCGCCGCGGTCATAGAGGGGCCCAAAGGCGCCCGGGTAAGGTTCTTCGGCATTCCCGCCGGGTACGAATTCGTTTCCCTGCTGGAAGCGCTCAAGAACTCCGCCGCCCCCGGCACGGACCTGAAACCGGAAACGCTGGCAGCCCTGGCCGCCGTAGCGGCGCCGGTGAACATCAAGGTCTTCGTAACGCCCACGTGCCCCTATTGCCCGGCGGCGGTGGTGCTGGCACACAAGTTCGCGCTGGCCTGCCCGCAGATCACCGCGGAAATGGTGGAAGCCACGGAATTCCCGCAGCTGGCGGAGAAGTACGCCGTGGAAGGCGTGCCCAAGATAGTGGTCAACGACAAGGTGCACCTGGTAGGCGCCCAGCCGGAGCCGGCCATGCTCAAGGCCGTGCAGGACTCTTTAGCGGTTTAGGAGGCGGTATGTTTACCAAGAACGTAGGACAACTGGACAGGGTAATACGCGCGGTGACGGGGTTCGCGCTGCTCTTCGCGGCCTATAAGGCCGAGGGGCCGGCCGTATACATACTGGCCGTGGCCGCCGGCGCGGCCATCATTACCGGCCTGATAGGTTATTGCGGGCTGTATAAACTGCTCGGTATAAACACCTGCAAGGTGGACTGACGGCCCTAGCGCGCCGCCAGTTCTATCTCCGCGGTCTTTTGCGCCCCGTCGGAAACGTAGGCCACGCGCACTTTTTGCCCGGGGCTGAACTTTTTCAGCGCCTCTGAATACGTCCTTAGGTCCGGTGTTCCCTCCCCGTCGATGCCGGTGACCACGTCGCCGGGCTTGAGCCCTGCCGCGGCCAAAGGCGAGCCGGGAGTAATGTCCTGGGCCCTTACGCCCTCTCCCTGGAAACCGAAGTCGGGCACCAGCCCGGTGGCGGCCCGGCGCTCCTGGCGCGGGCCCGTTGCGGCGGGCGCGCGGCCCGGCGGGCGTGTAAGCGGCTGCGACTCCCCGGCAAGGTAATCTATCGCCTCCCTGGCGAATTCCGCCAGCTTCACTATACCCCTTGCGTCGGTCCTGTCGGCCGTATCGGACGGCTTGTGGTAGTCCGCGTGCGGGCCGCTGAAGAACTGCACCGCCGGGATGCCTGCTTCGATAAAACTGGCCTGGTCGCTGGAGTCCAGGTCCTCCTTTACCAGGTCATACTCGGTGCCGGTCACGAACCCCGCGCCGCGGAAAATGTGCACCCATTTGTCCGAAGAGGACGAGCCCAGTACCAGCACCTTGCCGGCGCCCAGCCGGCCGACCGTGTCGAAGTTGAGCGCCGCGTTGACGGAAGCGCGCTGCGGTTCGGGCAGGGCGGCCAGGAAGGCCTTGGAGCCCAGGCGGCCCCGCTCTTCCCCGTCGAAGGCGGCGAAGACGATGGCGCGTTCGGGCCGGCGCGCCCCGTAGTAGCGCGCCAGTTCCAGCAGCAGGGCCACGCCGGAAGCGTTGTCGTCCGCGCCGGGGAAGACGGCCCCGTCGGCCTGCGGCAGGCCGTCGTAATGGGCGCAGAGCACCAGGGTCTCGGCGCTTTTAGAAGCGCCCTTGAGCACACCCAGGACGCCTGCCTTGGTCCGGAAGTCCGCGCCTTCGAAAGGCTTCAGGCCTGCGGCGGCGAAGATGCCGGCTATGTGCCGCGCGGCCCTGGCCGCGCCTGGAGAACCCGGCCCCCGGCCCCCGGGCAGGCCGGAGAGGTAGTCTATGTCCGCGGCTATGTTGGCGGCGGAAAAGACCGACGGGGGATAGGCAAGGGGGGCGCGCGCGGGGTAGGGTCCCGGCGCGGGGG
>JAMPXK010000022.1 GCA_023701245.1 Elusimicrobiales bacterium
CTTAAGATGCCCTTGGACTTTACGGCCTCGGACTGGATGGACAGGATGAACAAACCCTTGGACTGCAGGGATTGTACCGCTGAATCTTCGTCTTCGGAATCCACCGCCCCGGTAGTTACCGTTCCCTGGGCGTCCTGAACCGTATAGATATACCGTGCCATGGTTCTCCTCGTAACCGAACTTCGCAGTGAGATCTGATGCTTATATTTCCCCTCCTCAAAATAGTAGATTAAACTATGCGAACCGCGCTAGAGAGCGATTTGCTCGCTATCGGCCGCCGTCGCTATTATGATTGAATTTAACTAATGTCTGGAGGGGATATGCGGACCGTATTTTCGGAAACTTTACGGAGACTAAGAAAAGAGGCTGGGTTTAAGACTGCTTATCGGTTCTATCATTCGAACGGTGGAAAGCCTGTCCTAAAGGTCTCATACCGGATGTATCTCCTTATCGAGCAAGGCAGACTTTTGCCTCCTTTTAGGAACCTGGGGATATATATCCATGCCCTCCGGCTGGTAGTAAAGAGTTCTTCTGCCATGCAACTTGTTTCAGCCTGGCTTAGAGCAACTCTCGGGGATGAACCATTCAGGGATATGTTGGAGCCGTTCTTGAATGTCCCCCCTGTCCATGCAGTGGCGTCACCTCTTAATAAAACCGTAAAAAAACTTTTGTCCAAGAAAAAATTCTTTATTAGTCCGGAACAAATGGCGGTCATTGTGAGCAACAGAGCGACTTGGCTTTGTTGGAATGCCCTGCTTAATGATACTGCGGCGTGGTCTAGCGCGGCACTGGCGCGTAAAATGGGCGTTTCTTGCGCACTGGCCAGGCTCGCCTTTCGAAAATTAGCCGAGGCAAAGTTGATTAAGCGGCAGAAAGATGGGACGTATAAATGCCTGATGGCTGGTGCGATGCTGGAATACCCTCAAGGGAATCTTATTCCAGATGCGATCCTGCGGAAGTTCCAGGAATTCGGGGAAAGCGCGAGCGCGGCCGGAGAGAAGATATTCATGCGGCGGGGACTTCTTCGGGCGTCTGCGCTTGAATTCCATAACTGTTTCCCCCTGCTCGAACTGAATTTGGAAACAGCGGCGGCTTACGGGATTACTCAAAAGCAGAGGGACTCTGCTCTGTTTTCGGTGTCTTGCGATGTCGTGAAGATACGTGACTTTTGAGCGTAAAGTCGAATCTGATAAAAGAAGGCGGGCCGGAGATTCCGGCCCGCCTTCTTTTTGTCCCGCGGCCTAAGCCTGAGGGTTACTTCATCACTTCTATTTTGGCTTTCTGGCGCAGTTCGCCGGCCAGCAGCGGTAGGTTCTGGGTTATGGCCTGGTTGAGCAGGGCGGTCTTGACGTCCTCTTTTACCGTCTCGAAAGCGGCCGCCTGGCCGGGTTTGCGTTCTTCTGCTTTGAAGATGCTGAAGCCGGTGCCGGTAGCCATGGGCTTGGTGTACTGGCCGGGGGCCAGGGCGAAGACCTCTTTTTCGATCTCGGGCAGGAGCATGCCCTTGGAGATGACGCCGATGGCGCCGTTGTTCTTGCGGAGGTTGGCGTCGGCGGACTTGAGGCTGGAGAGCTTGGCGAAATCCGCGCCCACCGAGGTCAGCAGGTCGTAGGCGTCGTCGGCCTCGGCCTTGCTGTTGACGAAGATCTGGCTGAGCTTCACGGACTCGGGCAGGCCCAGTTTGTCCTTGTTCTTGTCGAAGAAGTCCTTGGCTTCCGCGTCCGTGACGGTCAGGCGCCTGGAGGCGGCCACCGTGGCGCGGATGGTGAGCTGGCGCCGGATAAGGTCCTTGAGGTCGGCCGCGGACCAGCCTACGGATTTCAGGTTCTTCTCGAACTGGACCTTGTCGGGGTAACCGGCGGCCAGGCTGTTGAACCGGGCTTCTATTTCTTTGGGGTCGGCGGTGAGGCCCATGCGGCCGGCCTCTTCCATCAGGAGCTTTTCGTCTATAAGGTCGGACAGACCCTGGGCGCCGTACTGCCACCAGAGTTTCTTGGTGAGTTCTTCGCGGGTTATCTTCTTGCCGTTGACCACGGCTATGTCCGCGGCGCCGGCGACACCGGCCATGAGGGCCAGCGCGAAGGCTGCTAATATGGCTCTTTTCATTTTTTCCTCCTGACTACTTCTTTACCAAAACGGTCTGGGTCGGGTAAGCCAGCTCGGCTCCGGCGGCGGCCAGGCCTTCCAGCACGCCCAGGAGGGTCTTTTCGTGGGCGGCCATGTAGGCGTTATAGTCCGGCTCGGTGAGATAATACACGGTCTCGAAGTCCAGCGAGAAATCCCCGCAGTTGACCAGGTTGCAGCGGTCGAATTCCGCCTTGGGCACGGCCAGTACGGCCTTCTTCACCGCGGCGGGGATGTTCCTGAGTATTTCCGGGCGGGTGCCGTAGACTATGCCGGTCTTGAAAAGGATGCGCCGCTTGGTGAGGTCCTTGTAGTTGCGGATGCGCGACCCCAGCAGGTTGGAGTTGGAGACCACCACCATCTCCCCGGAGATGCTGCGGATGCGGGTGGACTTGAGGCCCACGTGCTCTATGGTGCCGGAGACCGCGTCGGAGACTATGAAGTCGCCTATGGCGAACGGCTTGTCGAGCAGGATGACGAAAAAGTTGAACAGGTCGCCGAGGATGGCCTGGGCGGCCAGGGCCACGGCCACGCCGCCGATGCCCAGACCGGTGAGCACGGCGGAGATGTTGACGCCGAGGTTGTCCAGCACGAACAGCACCGCGGCTACCCAGACGAGGGTGCGCAGGATCACCTGGGTGCTCTTTACCACGGAGGTCTTGGCCTGGCCGTCCAGGGCCCGCTGCGAGGCTACCTTGTTGATCCAGTAGGTGAGCAGGTCCTGGGCGAGGGTGATGGCCCTGTAGGTGAAGACCACGAGCAGCACGAAGTGCAGAACTTTGTCGAAAGCTGGCGCACGGTTAAGGTAGCGCACGGCTATGTAGACGGCCACCAGCTGGTACTCGAACCAGCGGAACTTCTCTATGAGGCCTATGGCGAGGTCGTCTAGGTCGGTTTCGGTCCGTTCGGCCAGGGTCTTGAGGCGGCTGACGCCGATGTTCTTGACGAGGTAGAGCAGTGCCAGGGCCACGCCGAAGGCCACCAGGGCGTACCCGTAAGCGGCCGGCGTATTGCCCAGCACCAGACTGGAGTCGAACCAGGTCTCGAGGGAGTTTAAATTCATACCCTAATTATAAAAGATTTCACAGCCTGTAGGGAAACAGGAGAAGTCGCTGTGGCGATCTTTTAGTTCAGTATATGCGGCCAGGGCCTCTGCCGCCGCGTACTACACAACAGGTATCCGGCTGCTTAGTCGTCTACCTGTAATCGCAAGTTCTGTCGGGTATGCACAAGTGTCGGCGCTTGTCCTCTATTGCACAAATCTAGTCATTTTCACCTGCAACCGCTTCCATGGTGCGGAAAATCTTTTTGGAATATAGTGTTATGTTCGTGGCATGATTTGCTGTTTTGTGAGAGTATGGCGCATCAAGTACCATTGTTCCATTCTCTTTGATGTACTGGGTTGAGACAACTCCGGCGACCTTCCACCCTGACGCGGTTAACACAAAAAGAGGGCCGCCGGAATTGCCTCGTGACAAAGGACAGTCCGTGTAAATAGAATCTTCAACAATTTTACGCACGCTACACTCTTCGCCGACTACTCTATATCGCCCATTGTATGCATGGGCCGGATATCCTATGGTGATGGCTTTCATCCCTACAGATATTTCCTCGCTGTCTGCCAATACACTGAAGGGGATGTCTTCTGGCGCCTTAGTGTGCAGTTCCAGTAATGCAAAATCCCCGCGCTTAACAAAAGGAGAGACGGCCTCATAATTCGAGGACACGAATACTTGTTTTATCGGCAGCCTCTCCCTGAAGGTCTTTATTCTGTCTATTTTTATCCCCAATGGGTTCTTCTTGACTATGCAGTGGGCTGCCGTAATGGCCCATTTATCCCCTATCATGAATGCCGTACACCACCCGGTGTCATGTATCATAACATGCACCGAATCATACAAAGGGTCGCCATACGCCAATTCACGTGTCGTCCCTGCGAATATTCCCTTCGTATCCGGAATATCAACCGCCGTGAAACTGGCGGCGACCTGCGCAGGAATCTGTTGGTTTTCTGTCTTCCCATGGGTCAAATCCACATCGGACGGTTTTACGCCCCGAACGTAATCTGACTTCGAAAGTTGTTCAAGAGCCGTATTGTCACTAACGGCGTCTCTGAGAGCCAAAGGCCTAACGGTAGATTTCTGTTTCGTGGCAAAGAAAACAAAGAGCGCTATAACTGCACCTGCCAAAATACCAGCCCATTGCTTATTCATAACAACTCCCTTCTGTGCTTCCTTCTTGGCACAGCTCATTCTGCAAGGTGTGTCGCGTCCGGAGACCTTTTCACGTGTCACTTGCGGTATTCCCGATTGTACAAAGGCCCGCGTATCTGCGCATGAGGCAAAGGACCTATTTCGGGGTGCCGGGATGCTTAGGAGCGGCGGACTGGCTAAATTCATGCGTTTAGCGAGTGATGCGCTCGGTATGTGGGATAGATGCGGAAGACCTCGGTGTTAGGTCAGTTTGCGGATGGAGAACTCCGGGGCGCGTGTAAGCCTCGCCCCGGCGCTCCACGAAGCGGTAGTTATGCGGATGAGTGTATCTGGTAACAGTTCTTGCATGTTTTTTATGCCAGACCGGCTATTCATAGAGGGGAAATAAAGAAGCCGGCGCGTGGCCGGCTTCTTCGGACGGGCGGCTGGCGGTTACTTGTAATGCCTGCGCAGCTGCTTCTTGTCCACGCTGGCCAGTTCAAAGTCCTGGGTCATGATGAGGGCCTTCTTGGGGCAGACCTCCACGCACTGCGCGCAGTACACGCAGTGGTCCAGCTTCATGATGCAGTCGAACTTCTTCTTGGCCGCCACCGGGGGCTGGCCCTCCACGGGCGCCGGGGCCGCCGGCTGCTCGGCCGACAGCGGGATCTCTATGGCCTTGGCCGGGCAGACGCGCACGCACATCTGGCAGCCTATGCACTTGTCCGACTCGAAGGCGATGCGGCCGCGGAAGTTGGGGTAGATATGGGCCTTCTCGAAAGGATAGCCGCAGGTGGCCGGCTTCTTGAAAAGGTGCTTTATCACTTCGCTGAAAACTCTTGCGGGTTTTTTCATGGAGTTATCCTAATTTGAACTTAAGGAAGATGTCGAAAGCCACCTGCGCCATCGCCACCGGGGCCAGGTACTTCCAGCAGAAGTTGATCATCTGCTCTATGCGGATACGGGCCATCAGCACCTTCAGCAGGGCCAGCAGGAACGTGATGAACAGCGTCTTGCCCAGGAACACGCCTATCCCGGCCCAGCCCGCGAAACCCAGCGAGCCGCCGAGGAAGACGGCGTTGACGAGCGCCGCGCCCACGACCAGTTCCATGTCCACCGCGAGCAGGAAGAAGTTGAGCAGCCTGCCGGAGTATTCCGTGAACTGGCCGCCCACGATCTCGTTCTTGGCGTGAGGGATGTCGAAAGGCATGCGTTCGAGCTTGACCTGAAGAGCTATAAGCGCCGCCAGGAAGCCCAGCAGCTGCGACGGGATCAGCACCGGGTGCGCCGTAAAGAAAGCGGCGATCTCCGAGATGTTCCAGGAGCCCGCGAGGATCGCGGGGCCTATCAGCGAGAGCATCAGCGGCACTTCGTAGGCGAAGAGCTGCGTGAGCACGCGCATGGAGCCGACGGTGGAGTAGGGGCTGGTGGAACTCCAGCCGGCCAGGAAGAACGTCACCGTGGGAATGGTCAGCAGGTAGATCACCGCCACCAGGTCGCCCTGGTAGCTGAAGAGGGCCGCCGGCCCGGACACGGGGATGGAGACCAGCGCCGTTATCACCGCCGCCATGGCGAAGTAGGGCAGGGCGCGGAACATGGCGGAGTCCGCCGCGTCCGGCACTATCACTTCCTTGGCCAGCAGCTTAATGAAGTCCGCGAACGGCTGGAACCACGGGGGGCCCATGCGGTTCTGCATCACCGCGCAGAGCTTGCGGTCCACCCACTGCAGGAACATCCCGTAAACGGCCAGGAACAGGAAGCCCGGGAAGATTATGAGGTATGCGAGGGGTATTATCGATTCCATTACGTTATCCTTGTATCACAGCCGGGTGAAGTCCACGCCGCGGCGCTTGTACTGCTCTATGCTCAGTTTGCGCAGTTCTTCCCAGCCGTAGACCTGCTTGCGGCCCTTCTTGGGGTCCCAGACCACGGCGCGGTCCGTGCAGGACATGCACGGGTCGATGGCGGCTATCACCAGCGGTACGTCGGCCAGCCAGCCGCCTTCCATCATGTAGGCCACGCTCTGGAGGTTGGCCAGGGTGGGGGCGCGCACTTTCAGGCGCTCGGGCTTGTCGGTGCCGTTGGCCTTGAGATAGTGGATATCCTCGCCGCGGGGCGCTTCGTAGTGGTTCACGCACTCGCCGGGAGCTATGCGCATGGGCACCTTCACCGCTATGGGGCCCTCGGGGAGGTTGTTGAGCACTTCCTTGATCATCTTGTAGGACTCCACCAGTTCCAGCGCGCGCACCACCAGGCGCCCGAAGACGTCGTTGGTGTTGTGCGTGATGAGCTTGAAGTCCAGTTCGTTGTAGATGAGGTAGGGCTCGTCCTTGCGGACGTCGCGCGCTATGCCGGACGCCCGGGCCGTGGGGCCCACCGCGCCGCGCTCTATGGCCACTTCCGGCGGCAGCTTGCCGACGTTGGCGGTGCGGGCGGCCACCGTGGGTTCCTCCAGGGCCAGCTTGATGTAATAGTTAGTGCGCTCTATGAGGTAGTCTATGCGCTTGATCACCCCCGCCTTCTGCTCGGCGGAAATGTCGCGGCGCACGCCGCCTATGGTGTTGATGGAGTAGTGGACGCGGTTGCCGCTGAGCATCTCCAGGCAGTCCAGTACCTGCTCGCGGTCGCGCCAGGTGTACATGAACAGCGTCTCGAAGCCCATCTCGTAGCCGGCCACGCCCAGCCACAGCAGGTGGCTGTGCACGCGCTCGAGTTCGGCGAAGAGCGTGCGGATGGCGAGGGCCCTCTTGGGGGTCTCGCACTTGGCCAGCTCTTCCACGTTGGTGATATAGGTGGTGGTGTGGGAGTGGGAGCAGATGCCGCAGACGCGCTCTATGAGGTAAAGGTTCTGGATGTAGGTGCGGTTCTCAGCGGCCTTCTCCATACCGCGGTGGTTGTAGCCCAGGTTCACCGTGGCGCCGGTGATCTGCTCGCCTTCCAGCACGAGCATGAAATTCTCCGGTTCTTTGAGGGCGGGATGCTGGGGACCCAGGGGAATGGTTATTTTCGACATGTTATTTGGCCTCCGTGGGGAAAAGCGGGTTCTTAGCCAGGTATTCTTCCACTTTCCAGTCCTTGCGCAGCGGGTACTGGTCCGTGGGGAAGTCGTCGTCGAGCGGGTAGCGGCGGCCGGGCGGCAGGCCTTCCACCTTTATGCCCAGCATGTCCTGCAGTTCCAGCTCGTAGGAGAGGGCGCCGGGGAACACCTTGAGCACGCTGGGGAGCACGGGGTTGGTGCGCGGGGTCTTCACTTTCACGTTGACCAGCATTTTGGTGTCGGTCATGTGGTAGTGGGCGCCCAGGTTCTCCCCCTCGTCGAAACCGGTCACGGTGGCGAGGTGGTCGAAACCGGCCGCTTTCAGCCAGGCCAGCAGTTCCGGCAGCCTGGAGGGCTCCAGTTCCAGCCAGACGCGGTTCTTGCGCTGCACCGAGGCGTTGGTCACGGCCCCGGCGAATTTGGCTTCTATGTCGGCTTTGACTTTTTCTTCTCTGGCAAATTCGCTCATATTCTGTTCCTTTTTATTTGGAAGCGGCTTCCACGCTCTGTATCATCTTCACGACGCCGTCTATGATGGCTTCGGGGCGGACCGGGCAGCCGGGGATGTAGACGCTCACCGGCAGCACCGAGCCGACGCTGCCCGGCACCACGCCGTAGCAGCCGTCGAACACGCCGCCGGAGCAGCCGCAGGCGCCTATGGCCATCACGAACTTGGGCTCCGGCATCTGGTCGTAGATGGTCTTGAGGCGCTTGGCCTGCTGGCGGGTGATGGGGCCGCTGACCACCAGGATGTCGGCGTGGCGGGGCGTGGCCTTGAGCACCATGCCGAAGCGCTCCACGTCGTACTTGGGCGTCAGCGCGTCCACTATCTCGATGTCGCAGCCGTTGCAGGCCCCGGAGTTGAAGTGCAGGATCCAGGGGGACTTGAGCAGCGACCAGGTTATCAGTTTGTCTATGGTTTTCATTGTATTATCCGACGAAGAGGATTGCCAGTATCACCACCACGGCCGCTATGTAGCCGCCCACCAGTTCTATGCCGGCGGACAGCGGGTTGAAGCTCCAGGTGGCGAGCATCAGGCCGGCCACGTGCAGCAGCGTGAAGAAGATCGCGAACGGGAAGAAGCCCTGGTAATCGGGGATGGCCTTGGCCTGGTCCGCGGAGACGTCTTCGCCGCAGCCGTAGGGCTTGTGTTTGGCCGACCCCGGCACCCGGGCCGGTTTGGCGGACAGCGGGCTCAGCAGCGCCGACAGCCCCATTACGAAGAGGAGCGAGATGACGAAGGCCACGGGAGGGAAGAGAAGGAGGTCCATCATAATTTATCCTTTGAGGCTGTCCAGGCGCCAGATGTCGGCGTTGCCGTTGACGCGGAAGGTCTTGACCAGCAGCGCCAGGCCCGCGGCCACCACCACCACCTCGATGACGATCATGGTGATCAGCAGGGCCTGCGCGAGGACCAGGTTGGCGGTCAGCGCGCCGGCGGAGATGACGGTCAGCATGGCGGCCTTGGAGATGATCTCCAGGCCGATGAGCTGGCGCACGATGCTGCGGGACGCCAGCATGCAGTAGAAGCCCACGAAGAACAGCAGGCCTATCAGGTACCAATCCATCGCGAAGACGCTCATTTCTCGGTCCTCCTCGGGAATACCGACTTGATAACGAAGACGCCGCTGGCCAGCATCAGGATCTGGCCCAGCAGGTCGGGCCGGCGCAGGTCCCAGATGGCGAGGCCCAGCGTGGTGGTGCCGGCGGCCATGCGCCTCCAGGACGCCAGTTCCTCCAGGAACGGCGGCAGGTAGAACCAGGCGGCTATGCCGAAGGCGGCCAGGGCCAGGGGCAGCGCGTAGAAGCGGGCGCGGCCCTCGGGGTGCTTCTCCTCGTCGCTGCGGATCAGGCTGACCGCGCCTATGAACAGCACGGTGATGAGCCCGGCGCAGACGGACAGTTCGAATACGCCGGCCCAGGGGGCGCCGAGGTCGAAGAAGATCAGCGAGACGGTGACGCTGAGCAGGGCCAGCATTATGGCCGAGGTCAGGAGCTTTTTAGCCGTCACGGCCCAGAGGGCGAAGAAGACCGCGAGGACGAACAGCAGGTTGTGGTAGGTCATAACAATATCCTTTCCGCCACCATCTTAGCGTAGGCGTAGAAGTAGGGGAACAGCAGGCCCAGGGCCACTATCAGGGCGCTCATCAGCACCACCGGGGCCAGCAGCGGGGCGCCGACTTCGGGGGCGCTTTCTGCGGCCTGGGTCTTCTTGCCGAAGAAGACTTTGCGCTGCATCACCATGAAGTAGGCGAGGGTCACCAGGCTGAAGAGCAGCGCCAGGGCGGCGTAGCCGCGCAGGCCGGCTTCCCACAGCGCCAGGATTATAAGGAGTTTGCTCCAGAAGCCCGACAGCGGCGGCACGCCCGCGGTGGAGAGCAGGGCTATCACCGAGGTCCAGGAGGTCCAGGGCATGGAGTGCTCCATCCCCCCCAGCTTTTCCATGTCGGTGGTGCCGGCGGACTTTTCCAGGCTGGCGCTGTTGAGGAACAGCACCGTCTTGAAGGTGGCGTGGTTGACCAGGTGGAAGATGGCGCCCATGATGGCCAGCGGCGTGCCGAGGCCGGCCGCCAGCACTATGTAGCCCACCTGGCTGATGCTGGAGAAGGCGAGCATGCGCTTGAAGTCCTTCTGCCGCAGCGCGGCCAGCGCGCCCACGGCGATGGACAGCAGGCCCAGGAACATCAGCATCTCCGACAGGGCCGCGGCGCGGCCGTCGAAGAAGCGCAGCAGCGTGGCCAGCTTGACCACGGCGTAGACGCCGGAGATCTTGGTGACGATGCCGGCCAGGTGCGCGGAGACGGGGGCGTAGGCGCCCTGGTAGGCGTCCGGGGTCCAGGCGTGGAACGGCACCACGCCGGACTTGATGAGGAAGCCCAGCATGATGAGGGCGGCCGCGAAAGTGACGGGGCCGGGCGGTACGTCGGACGCCATGAAGATCCTGAGCGTCTCGAAAGAGAGGCTGCCCAGCGAGAGCATCAGGATGGAGATACCCACGATGATGAGCGCCGAGGCCGGGAAGGTCAGGAAGAAGTACTTCAGCGCGCCTTCTATGCCCTTGGTCGACTCGTCGGTGGTGATGAGGGCGAACGAGGTGACGGCCAGGACTTCTATGAAAACGTACAGCGTGAAGAAGTCCGTGGTGGTGACCACGCCGGTCATGGCGGAGACGGAGGCCAGGATCAGGGAGTAGTAAGCCGGGCGGTTGGCCTGCCCATCTTCCATGAACCAGGCGGAGAAGAAGGTGACGCACAGGCCCACCAGGTAGACCGCGCCCACCAGGAGCAGCGAGAAGCCGTCCCCGGGGATATCGGCGAAACCGCCGGCGATCACCGAGGGGCGCAGCGCCAGCCAGGCCAGATTGAGCAGGCCGGCCAGCAGGGTCACGTTGGCCAGGATGTCGGCCAGACGCGCGCGGCTGCGCGCCGCGAACGGTATTATCACCGCGCTGAGCAGCGGGATCAGGAGATACGCGAGAAGTCCCTTGTCCATTATTTAAGTCCTCCTGCCAGCAGGATATAGATGACGGCGCCGGCGATGGTCAGCGCCATGTAGAGCGGGTAAGAGCCGTTATGGAACCGGCTCGCGGTCCCGCCCAGGAAACCGGCCATCGAACTGGGCGCCGTGTCTATCACCCAGTCGAAGAAGCGGTCCGCCTTGAACAGTAGCCGCGAGACGGCGGGGACGGCTTTGTCCATGCCGAGCTCGTAGATGTCGAAAGCGCGGCGTTCGGCCAGCGCGTAGGTTTCCTTGAGCACGGGCGCGTAGTGGATGTGGTCGGAAGCCTTGCTGGCCTTCCCCCCGCCCGCGGCCAGGCCCAGGATGTGGTTGATGACGGCCGCGAGGATCACTATCAGCGAGACGAAGTAGAGCTTGTCCAGGTGGAAGCCGCTCATGGTCGGGTTGGGGATGTTCATCCCCGCCAGCGACGGGACTACCAGCCAGTTCAGCGGCAGTTCCGCGCCGAAGCCGAAAGCCACGCAGATGGCGGCCAGGGCCGTCATCGGCAGCAGCATGGAGAACGGCGCCTCCTTGGCGTCCTTGAGCCCCTCGGGGCAGTCGCCGAAGAAGACCGAGTGGCCCAGCTTCAGGAAAGAGGCCAGCGTCAGGAACGAGCCCAGCTCCGCGGCCAGGAAGAAGACCGTGTAGCCGGTGTCCAGCGTGCCCTTGTAGACCAGTTCCTTGGAGAAGAAGCCGTTGAGCGGGGCTATGCCGGAGATGGCGGCCGCGGCTATCAGGAAGCAGACGCCGGTGACGGGCATGGCCCGGAACAGGCCGCCGAGCCTGGACAGGTCCGTGGTGCCGGCCTGCCGCTCCACCGAGCCCGCCGTCATGAACAGGCAGGATTTGTAGGTGGCGTGGTTGATCATGTGGAACAGGCCGCCGGCTATGCCGATGGGGTTGAGCGTGCCGATGCCCAGGATCATGTACCCGGTCTGGCTGACCGCATGGTACGACAGCAGGCGCTTGTAGTCCTTCTGCACGAAGGCCATCATGACGGCCACCAGGATGGTGACCGCGCCGAGGCTCATCAGCACCAGCTGCATGGTCCCGTTAAGCGAGAACAGGTAGACGCTGGCGCGGGCCAGGAAATAGATGCCCAGGAGCTTGTCTATGGCCGCCGGCACGTAGGCCATGAACGAGGCGCTGGAGTCGGTGGCGGCGTCGGGGATCCAGGTGTGGAACGGGAACGCCCCGGCCTTGGAGACCGCGCCTATCATCAGCAGCACGTAGGCGAACATGGACCAGCCGTAGTCCAGGGTGAGCTTGTCGCGGGAGATCTCGCTCATGCTGGCGGTGCCGGCTATGTAGGCCGTTATGGTTATGCCCACGAGCAGGCAGAGGTCCGTGACGCCGTTGATGAGGAACGCCTTCATGGCGGTGCGGCGGGCGGCGTGATTATCCTGCGAGAGGGCGATGAAGGTGTAGAGGAACACCAGCAGGCCTTCCCAGAAGAACAGCATGGCCACCAGGTTGTCGGACAGGGCGGCGCCGGCGGCGAAGCCCTGCGTCATCAGCAGGTTGAAGAAGAACCACTTGGCCGGGCCCTTGTTGGGCGTGCTGAAGGAATAGACCGAGATGGCCGCGGAGAACAGCGACACCGCCAGGAGCAGGAACGCGCTGAGGTTGTCGGCGTGCAGGGAGAAGGCCAGCCAGCTGCCCAGCCAGCGCAGCGTCAGGTCCGGCGGAGGCTGCAGGAAGATATTGGCCGCCGCCAGCAGGGAGACCACCGCCGCGCCTATGGCGAGAAGTTCCTTGAGGTATTTGGTGCGCTCGCTGATGAAGAGCAGCGCCAGGGCGGACGCTATGGGCAGGACTATAGGTATAAGTATCAGGTTCATTGCAGGTTCACTCCTAAGGTGTTGGTGAGGAGTTCGGCGTACGCGGACGGATAGTAGATGAGCGCGCCGAGGGCCAGGCCTATCAGGGCCAGGGCCATCACGCTCGCCACCATGGTCACGGAACCCTCTTTAGGGCTGCCGTGGCCGGCCGGTTCTCCGAGGAAGATCTTGTAGAACAGGCGCACGAGGTAGAGCAGGGTCATTACGGCCCCGGCCAGGAACATCAGCAGCACGGCGAGGTTGCCGTTCTGCGCGGCCCCGGAGAAGACCAGGAACTTGCTGAAGAAGCCGCCGAAGGGCGGGATGCCCATCACGGACAGCGAACAGAGCGCGAAGGCCGTGCCGGTGACCGGCATGGAGGCGAACAGGCCGCCCATCTTGTTGATGTCCTTGGTGTGGGTGTTCTGCTCTATGATGCCGGCGCAGAGGAAGAGGCCGCCCTTGGCCACGCTGTGCATCAGGATGTAGAGCAGCGCGCCCACGAAGGCCGTCTTGTTGCCGCTGGCCAGGCCCAGGAAGATGAAGGCGATCTGGCTTACGGTGGAGTAGGCGATGATGCGCTTGATGTCGGTGTCTATCAGCGCGGCGCCCGCCGAGACCAGCGCGGAGGCGCCGGCCAGGTAAAGCACCGTGTTGGAGAAGGCGTCGGGGGCCGCGAAGGTCACGCCGAAAATGCGGGCGTAGGCGTAGACGCCGATCTTGACCAGCACGGCCGCGTGCAGCAGGGAGGTTACCGTGGACGGGGCGACGCCGGCGTCGGGCAGCCAGGTGGAGAAGGGCAGGGTGGCCGACTTGGACAGGATTCCGGCCAGGATGAAGGCCGCGGCCGCGTAGGAAATGGCCTGGCCGTGGAGCATGCGCAGGTCCAGGGTGCCGTGGTCGAAGTAGACCATGATGATGCCGAGGAGCATGCACAGCGCGCCGAAAACGGTGACCAGTATGGTCTTGTTGGCCTTGGCCACGTCGCGGTCGGAGCGGAAGAAGCCCACCAGGCGCCAGCTGGCGAAGCCGGTCATTTCCCAGAACACGTACATCCAGAGGAGGTTGGCCGAGAAGACCAGGCCCATCATGGAGCCCAGGAAGAGGACCACCATGGCGTAGTACTCGGTCTGGTTATCGTAGTGGGAGATATAGTCCAGCGAGTAGATAAGGATCACGGCGCTCACGAAGGCCGAGACCGAGGCCATGAAGACCGAGAGCAGGTCCGCGTGCAGGATTAAGTCGAAGCCACGCGGGAAGTTGAGGGTGAAGTCCGCCGTCTGTCCGCCCAGCACGGTGCTGGCCAGGGAGGCCGCGGCCACGAAGGTGAACAGGCCCAGGAGCACCGCGAAGGCGTTCCGGGCGGCGGTCGAGATCCGGGCGGCGAAAGGTATCAGGAACGCGCCGAAGACCGGTACCGCGACAGCGGTTATGAGCATTTTTATCGAAAGATCCATGAATCTATTATACAAAAAAGAAAAATACATCTTTATTTAAAAAACCTTCAAACGGCTATTAGCGCGGCTAATACTTCCCCGTCGGGGCGGCAAAAAAAACGGGCCGGCGCAGGGCCGGCCCGTCTTTGCGCCGTTACCGCCGGTTACAGCGGTATGTTGCCGGTGCGCTCGTGCGCGCCGGGGCGCCGCTTGCCGGCCAGGACGCGGAACGCCGCTATCAGGCGGGCGCGGGCCCTGGCGGGTTCTATGACCTCGTCGATAGAACCCATGGAGGCGGTCTGGTAAGGCGAGGCGAACTTGTCCGAGTATTCCTTGGCCAGCTTCACCCGCAGCGCTTCCCGGTCCTCTTCCTTGGCCTCTTTTATCTGGCGGGAGTAGAGGATCTCTATGGCGCCGCGCGGGCCCATCACGGCGATCTCGGCGGACGGCAGGGAGAAGTTGATGTCGCCCCCCATCAGCTTGGAACTCATGGCTATGTAGGCGCCGCCGTAGGCTTTGCGCAGCACCAGGGTGATCTTGGGCACGCTGGCTTCGGCGTAAGCGTAGAGGAGCTTCGCGCCGTGGCGGATGATGCCGCCGTGCTCCTGGGCCACGCCGGGCCAGTAGCCGGGCACGTCCACGAGCGTCAGGATGGGGATGTTGAAGTTGTTGACGAAGCGGATGAACCTCGCCGCCTTGTCGGAGGCGTTGATGTCCAGCGCGCCGGCCATGTGGGCCGGGTTGTTGGCTATCACGCCCACTACCTGGCCGCCCAGGCGGATAAAGCCCACTACGATGTTCTTGGCGTAGTCGTGGTGGACTTCCAGGAACTTGTGGTCGTCGGACAGCCACCAGATGATGTGGTTGACGCGGTAGGGTTTGCGGGGGTCCACCTCGCAGAGTTTCTCCATCAGCGGGATCTTGCGGTCTTCGGAGTCCTTGGTGTCCAGCGCCGGGGCCGCTTCGAAGCGGTTCTGCGGCAGGAAGCTCATCAGTTCCTTGACCTGCCGGTAGCAGTCCGGTTCGGAGTTGGCCACGAAATGGCAGACGCCGGACTTGGAGGCGTGGGTCATGGAGCCGCCGAGCGTTTCGAAATCCACTTCTTCGCCGGTGGCGGCCTTCACCACTTCGGGGCCGGTCACGAACATGTTGCTCAAGCCCTTGACCATGAAGACGAAATCGGTCAGCGCCGGGGAATATACCGCGCCGCCGGCGCAGGGGCCTACGATGATGGAGATCTGGGGCACGATGCCGGAGTACTTGGTGTTGCGGTAGAAGATCTCGCCGTAGCCGTCCAGGGAATCCACGCCTTCCTGGATACGGGCGCCGCCGGAATCCAGGATGCCTATGACGGGGATCCTGGCGTCGGCGGCCATGTCCATGAGGCGGGTGATCTTGTCGGCGTGAGTACGGCCCAGCGAGCCGCCCAGCTGCGTGAAGTCCTCCGAGAAAATGGCGGCCAGGCGGCCGTTCACCTTGCCGAAGCCGGTGATGACGCCGTCGCCTTTGATATGTTTATCCTTGATGCCGAAGTCGGTGCAGCGGCTCTCCATGAGCAGGCCTATCTCCTGGAACGACCCCTCGTCCACCAGGTAGGCGATGCGCTCCCTGGCCGTCAGCTTGCCTTTTGCCTTCTGGGCGGCTATTTTTTCAGGAGGCCCGCCGGCTTCGGCGGCCGCCTGGATCTCGCGGTATTTCCTGAGCGATTCCGGTACTACCCGGACCTTCTTGGGATGGGTTTTCTTCCCGGCCGCCTGCTGCGCCGCCGCGGCGCCGCCGGCTATAGGGTCTTCCATTAGATCGGCCATGCTGTATTACCTCGCTTTCCTAGTATTCTACCTTTTTACTCGCCGCGCTACGGGGCCCTGCCGGCCGCCACGGCCGTCCAGAAACCCTCGGGGAACGGCCTGGCTTCCACGCTGAACTCCGGGCTGCCCAGGTCCCGGTAGCGCTCCAGCGTCCTGCCCGTGAAAGAAATCCGCTCTCCTACCCGGATATCCAGCGGGTCGGCCATCAGGCCCAGCCCGAGGGCTTTCATCAAAGCTTCCTTTATGGCCCAGAGGCGCGTGCCTTCGGAAGGGTCCGGTTGCGGCAGTTCCGCCGGGTGGAAATAGTCGGAGTACCAGGCGGGGTGCCTGCTCTCTATCTTCTCCAGGTCGGCCCCCAGGAAGGAGGAGCCCGGCCTGAAGGCGGCCAGGGCCCAGCCGTTGGAATGGGAGATGGACACCAGAGCCCCGGCGCAGCAGGGCCGCCCCAGGTGGTCCATGCCTATCTCCAGTTCCGCGGGCGGTTTCCCCATGCCGGCCAGCGCCGCTTTGGCGGCCAGGCGGCCGGCCAGCCATTCGCTGCGGCGCTTCTCTATGCGGAACGCCCCGTAGACGTCGGCCTCCCGCCGGGAGAGCGCGCCGCCCGGGACCTGGCCCGCTACCCGCAGGAATTTAAGGCTTACCCCGCAACCGGGCCACTCCTGGGTTAGGACCTCCGCCGCCTGCGCTTTATCGGTTATCACTGGTTCCTTGATATCAGATCGGGGTCGGGATCATCGCGTAATCGCGAAGCTCCGCCGCCAGGTTATAGTCCGCGTCGAAGGCCCAGGCGTCGTAGAGGCTCCGGTTGTCCTCGGTGCGGCCCTTGAAGACGCCGTAAAGGAACAGGGTCTCCGGGTCCTGGGGTTCGTTGTCGTACACTATGGCCGCGCCCACGGCGTCCGGCAGGGCCATGGACCTGTCGAACTGGATGTCGCGCCAGCCGCAGGCCTGGAACAGCGCCTCGAACACCAGCGGGTGGAAGACCAGTTTCTGGGTCCCGTTCTTCCACAGCGGGGCCGCCGGGCGTTTGAAGACGGCCAGGACGGAATTCTTTTCCACCGCGAGCACCCCGTCGAGCACCTGGAAACTGGGCCCGTGGAAGTAGGTCTTGTAGATGGCCGCGGCGTCGTGCTTGTACTTTTTGGACTTCGGCAGGTCCGGGCGCATGCCGGCGTTCCAGCCGGAAGGCGCGTCCGCGGCCGCCGTGCCCTTGAAGTGGGTGCGGGTCTGCCCCAGGCGCAGGCCCTTGGGGCTCACGAAGTCCGACTCTATGCGGATCTCGCTGCCGGCGCCGGAGCCCAGGACCAGGCCCTTTACGCGCACGTCGGCCGGGCGCCCGCGCAGCAGTTTTATGGGCACCGCGAAGCGCACGTCGGTGAGAGCTTTGGGATGGGTCCCGGTCAGGAGGGTGGCGGCTTCGGCGAAGGCCTCCAGGCCCATCACGCCCGGCACGTAGGGCGTACCGTTTATGGCGTGGTCGGCCAGGTACGGGTCGCTCTCCAGGGAGAATTCCTTGACGGCGGAAAGGCTCTCGCCTTTCAGCAGGTCTTCCACCTTGGGCGTGAAATGCAGGCCGGTGGAACTGGAGGCGGAAAAGCCGGGTTCGTACATCAGCTGCTTGTCCCAGTCCAGCTTTCCGAGGCTGCCGGAGAGAATGATCTCCGGCACCTTGCCGTAGGCCAATTCGTCGAGCAGGGCCTGCATGCCCTCCTCGGGGTAGAGGAATTCCATCTCCTGCGATTTCAGGAAGGCTTCCACTCCGGGGCGCGCGCCCATGCCTATCTGGGCGTAGCCGGTCATGTCCACGGAGAGCGCCCTCACGCCCTTGTTGTGCTGGCTGACGCAGAACTTGGCGATGTAGTCGGAGGCGGCGGCGTAGTCGGTCTGGCCCAGGTTGCCGAACTTGCCGGCGATCGAGGAAGCCATCACCCAGAAACCCTTTTCCTTCACCACGCCGGATTTCCACATATTGACGGCTGATTCGGCCTTCACGTTGAAGATCAGGACGAACTCCTCGGTAGCCTTGTCCACGGCCAGCTTGGAGCGTTCCAGCCCCGCGAAATGCACCAGCCCGTCTATGGAGCCGAAGTCGGCCTTGATGTTCTCCATGGTCTGGCGCAGCATGGCGTTGTCGGTGAGGTCGCAGCGGTAGTAATGCACTTTCACGCCGAGGGCGCGGATGGCCTCCATGTTCCGGTGCATGTCGGCGGCGTCCTTGAGCCGGGTGAATTCCTTCTCGAGCAGCGCCGGGGTGGGCTTGTCGTTGGCGGCTTTTATCTCGTTCCAGAGCTCGCCCATCTTCCAGGCCTTCAGCTCGGCGTCGCTCATGCCGGTCAGGCGCTTGGCCTTGTCGCCTATTTCCATGATGTCGAGGATGAGGATGTTGGCCCGGTGCTGCTCGGCGAGCATCCTGGCGAACATGGCCCCGAGGCCGCGGCCGCCGCCGGTGATGAGCACGTTGCGGCCGTCCAGCGGCGTGAGGTTCCTGGACTTGTCCAGGGCCTGCGGTTTGCCCACCAGGGTCCAGCGCTTGCCGTCGGCGTAGCCTATGGCCAGGCGCTTGTCGGAATAGAGGATCTCGTAGAAGGTCTTCTGCACTATGGCCTGGTTGGAGGAACTGGGCTCGAAGTCCAGCAGCTTCACGGCGCTCTTCTCCAGTTCCTTGCGCAGGCACAGCGTCTGGCCGTGGATGGCCCCGTAGATGGGGTCGTAGACGTCCCTGGTGCGGTAGCCGAAGCCGCCGTCGAGGGTGGTGACCACCGCCAGGAAGGTGGCGTGGCCTGGGTCCACTTTATTGAGCCCCCCTGAGAGGTGCTTGGCGGCCAGGAACAGCGGCAGGGCGTAACGCTTGAGGTCGTCGTACGCGGCCGTCTCCTGGGACAGGGATTTCACCATGCAGCCCGGCAAGTATACTACGCCCTGCGTGTCGGGGTGCGCCGAGGCGAAGTCGGCCAGGGCCTTTTCCAGGGCCGGGACGTCCTTGAAGTCCACGGTGATGGCGTCTTTCACCTTGGTCCGGGCCGGGGTGAAGATGTAGGAGTCGGCGCGGTGCTTGTTGAGCTCTGTCCGGAAGGCTTTCGCCAGGTCCAGGTCTTCGGCGAAGATGGCCACCGGGCGCTTGGGGGCCAGCTTCTTTATGACTTCCTGTTCGACCGGGGCGGGTATGATGGCCGGCACGTGGCGGATGTGGCGCCGGGGATGCTCCTGCCTGGCCGGTTTCTGGGCCGGCAGGGGCTCCGCTGCGGTCTGGGCGGCTGGCGCCGCCAGGTCCAGCAGGTCGGGCTGATCGGCCTTGCCGGCTTTGCGTCGGGCCGGTTTGGCCGGTTCTGCGGCGGGGGCCGGCGCGGCGGCCTGGGCCGCTTTGCCGGTCTCTTCCATTACGAACCTGATGCAGTGACGGATGGTGGGGTAATCCTTGAGCGACAGGTTGTCCCGGCGGGGAATGCTGTAATGCTCGCGCATGGCGGCGAACAGCTCGGCCTGTTTTACGGTGTCGATGCCGAGGTCGGCTTCCATGTCGAGATCGAGTTCCAGCATGTCCTTGGGATAACCGGTCTTGTCGGCTATCATGGTAAGGATGCTTTCCTTAACGGCCTCTTCGCCGACGCCCGACGCGGCGGGGAGGTGCGCCGGCACCGGTTTGGGTTCGGCGTAATGCTGCGGCTCGGCCGGCGCCTGAACAGGCGCGGCGGCAACGGCCGGAGTTGTCCCTTTCTCCTCCATCACGAACTTGATGCAATGGCGGATGGTGGGGTAGTCTTTGAGCGACAGGTTGTCACGGCGCGGGATGCTGTAGTTCTCGCGCATGGCGGCGAACAGCTCGGCCTGTTTGACGGTGTCGATGCCGAGATCGGCCTCCATGTCGAGATCGAGTTCCAGCATGTCCTTGGGATAACCGGTTTTGTCGGCTATCATGTTGAGAATGCTTTCTTTGACGGCGTCTTCGGTGACTCCGGAAGCGGCGGGCGCGCGGTGAACCGCCGGGGCCGGCGCGGAGTGCGCAGGCTGCGGTGCCGGCGCCTGAACGTGCGCGGGGGCCGGGGCTTGGGCCGGCGCGGCGGCAGCGACGGGGCCGGCTTTCTCCTCCAGCACGAACTTGATGCAGTGGCGGATGGTGGGGTAGTCCTTCAGGGAGATGTTGTCCTTGCGGGGAATGCTGTAATGCTCGCGGATGGCGGCGAACAGCTCGGCCTGCTTGACGGTGTCTATGCCTAGGTCGGCCTCCATGTCCAGGTCCAGCTCCAGCATGTCCTTGGGATAGCCGGTTTTCTCGGTTATCATGTTAAGGATATTTTCCTTAACGTCGCTCTCGCTGACACCCGACGTGGCGGGGCTGTGAGGCTGTACGGGTTTGGGCTCGGCGTAATGCTGCGGCTCGGCCTGCGCCTGAGCCGGAGCGGTTTCGGCGGCCGGGGCCCCCCCTTTCTCTTCCAGCACGAACTTGATGCAGTGGCGGATGGTGGGATAGTCCTTCAGGGAGATGTTGTCCTTGCGGGGAATGCTGTAGTTCTCGCGGATAGCGGCGAACAGCTCGGCCTGTTTTACGGTGTCTATGCCGAGGTCGGCTTCCATGTCCAGGTCGAGTTCCAGCATGTCTTTGGGGTAGCCGGTCTTTTCGGTGATCATGTTAAGGATATTTTCCTTAACGTCGCTCTCGCTGACACCGCCGGCCACGGGTGCGTGGACGGGGGCCGGGGCCGCCTTCGGAGCGGGAGCGGCGTGCGCCGGCTGCGCCGCAGGGGCATGGACGGGCGCGGCTGCGACGGGCGAACCGGCTTTCTCCCCCAGCACGAACTTGATGCAGTGGCGGATGGTGGGATAGTCCTTCAAGGAAATATTGTCCTTGCGGGGAATGCTGTAATGCTCGCGGATGGCGGCGAACAGCTCGGCCTGCTTGACGGTGTCTATGCCGAGGTCGGCTTCCATGTCCAGGTCGAGTTCCAGCATGTCCTTGGGGTAGCCGGTCTTCTCGGTGATCATCGCGAGCACGGTTTCCCTGACGGTCTCTTCGCTTAAGCCGGCCGGGGCGGGCTTATGCGCCGGCGCCGGTTTGGGCTCGGCGTAGTGCTGGGGAGCGGCGGCGGCGGGCGCCGGCCTGGGGGCCGGGGCGGCGACGGCGCCTACGGGTTCTTTGACCGGCGCGGCGGGCATCACGGGCGGCTTGCCGGCGGTCTTCTTGTCCTTAACGCGCAGCGTGTTGAGCACCACTTCCAGCTCCGCGGCCGGGTCGCCTGAAACCTGCTTTATCCAGCTGTTGTAGCGCCCCTGGTCCTCGTAGCGGGACTCCCCCGCTTTCCAGACCCTTTCGGTCATGGACATGGCCATGTGGGAGCCGAAGCCGGCGGCGAAGCGCAGCGCGTATTTCAGGTCGTAATGGCCGCCCTTCGACAGGTTGATGCCGGCCAGTTCCGGATCGGGTTCCCGGTAGTTGGCGATAGGCGGGATGATGCCGGTATTGAGCGCGCGCACGGCTACCACGTCCTCGAGGCCCGCGCCCATGGAGTGGCCGGTAAAGCCTTTTACGTTGCTGACCACCACGCGGTCGGCGGCGGGTCCGAAAGCGCGGCGCAGGGCCTTCACCTCGGCCGCGGCGGAGCCGCCGCGGGCGGGCGTGTAGGTCTCATGGGACATGAACATCGTGTACGGGGCTATCTCTTCCTTCTTAAGCCCGTAGACATGCTCCACTTTCTTTATGAAGTTCTCCATTACGCTGGCCACGTGCTCGGTGTCCAGGCGGGTGACGTGGTAGGCGGAGTTGGCGCATTCGGTAAGCAGGATGCGGGCCAGAGGCTTCATGCCGCGCTCGTGCACCAGGGTCTCGTCCTCTATTACCATACCCACCGCGCCGGAGCCGGCTATCAGGCCGTGGCGGCGGCGGTCGAAGGGCAGGGCCGCTTCGGAAACGTTGTCCTTGGTGGTGGCCGTGCCGCTGGCCAGGAAGCCGGGCATGGTCCATTCCTGGATGGTCTCGTTGGTGATGTCGTCGGCGGCTATAACCACTACGCGCTTGCACTTGCCGGCGCGGATCCAGCTTTCGGCCACGTGCACCGCCTGGGTGGTGGAGGCGCAGGCCGCGCTCACGTGCAGCGACGGGCCTTTGGCGCCCACCCACTGGGCGAACTGGCTGTCGGCTATCGGGATCACCTTCAGCAGGAAATTCTGGCTGAAAGAGTACGGGTCTTTGTTCTCGCCGGGCTGGTAGCCCGCGAATTCTTTCTGCAGCCAGGCGCGCAGGCCGGCCTTGTCGGCCTCGGTGGGCAGCTTGTCCACTATCTGGTGATAGACGCCCCACAGCTGTTCGGCGGTCTTGCCGGCGTACTTGTGGTTGAAGAAATGCGTGACTTCCTTCAGGAGCGACTCGGTCACCGGGAAGGCCGAGGCGAACACTACGCCGGTCTCGGAGGCGGCGGGTTCGGGCAGGGCCCATTTTTCGGGCAGGTAGCTGCCCGTGGTGGTCTTCTTGTAGTAATGGACCAGCGGCAGGCCCGCGTCCTTGAGGGCCAGCACGCCGGCGCCGATGGCCATCTTGAAGGTGGTGTCCAGCGCCTTGGCCACGGTGTGAGGCAGGCCGAATTCCTTCTCTATGTCCAGCGACCCGCTGCGGGCGGACAGTTTTATTGCCTGGTCCACCGAATCTATCTTCTCTATGCTGTGGTTGCCCGTCGGGGACTTCACCACGCGGATGATGTTCTTCTCTATCTGCTTCTCACGCCATTCCCCGGGGATCTGCTCTATCATGTTCTTGCCGGCCAGGATCTCGTCGAGGTTATGCTCGCGGAACAGCTTGTCCCAGGTGCCGGGCGTGCCGCCCGCTATGCCCGAGACCGCTACCGGGTTGAAGTTGAAGCCGTAGCGCTCGGCGAAAGCGGCCTTGTCGGCCGGCAGCGCGGCCGGCCCGCTCACGGGAACCGGCGAGGCCGCCGGCGCGGAGACCTTCATGGCCCAATTCTGGTAATACGGGTTGAAGAACCTGCCGCCGTTCTGCGGGGCCTTGCCGTTCCAGTTCACGGGGATACCCAGGGCCGTCATATTGGCCAGCAGGTCGTTGAGCTCGGTGATGCCGCCGCGCTTGGGGTGGTTGGACGCCAGCACGGTGATATCCTTTTTGTCCTTGAACGTGGCGGTGGCGAAGGCGCTGAGCACGCGCTTGGGGCCGCACTCTATGAAGGTGCGCACACCCTCGGCGTACATGCGCTCGAGCTGCTTGATGAACTCCACGGGGCTGGTCATCTGCTTGATGAGCATGTCGTAGATGCCCTGCGGGTCCGTCGGGAAGAAGTCCGCGGTCACGTTTGACAGGATCTTCATGTCCGCGGCCTTGATCGGGATGTTCTGCAGGAAGTTGCGGTACGGGCCCATGGCCGGCGCCACTATCTCGGAATGGAAGGCGTGGCTTACGGCTATTTCCCCCGCCTCCACGCCCATGGCCTTGAAGTGCTGCACTGCGGCCTCCACGGCCTTCGCCTCGCCGGCGATGACGGTCTGCAGCGGGCAGTTCTTGTTGGCGCAGATGACGTAGCCGGATATCTTTTTGAGCTCGACGTCCACTTTGTCGCAGCCCAGGGCGATGGAGGCCATCTTGCCCGGGTCGGCTACTTTTACCGACGCCATTTCCTTGGCTCGGCTGGTGACGGCGCGCAGGCCGTTCTCGAAGGTGAAGATGCCGGCAGCGGTGGCGGCGGCGTACTCGCCGAGCGAATGGCCTATGGCCATGTCCGGCTTTATGCCGAATTCCCTGAACAGGCGGTACATGGCTATGTCGGCCGTCATCATGGACGGCTGGGTGAGCTGGGTCTGCTTGATGGCGGCTTCACGCTTGGCCAGTTCTTCCTTGCCCTCGCCGGGCCGGCTCCAGATGGCCTCGGTCAGGCGGATGCCTATCATCTTCTCCAGGATGCCATCGGCCTCGTTGAAGGTCTCCTGCACCACCTGGTACTTGGCGGCCAGGTCGCGCATCATGTCCACGTACTGCGAGCCCTGGCCGGGGAACAGCAGGCCCACCTTAGCCTGGTTGGTGCCGGTTTTGAAAGTATAGACGCCTTTCAGTTTAAAATTGAGCGGCGGCTCGGTCCAGGTCTCGGCCTTGCCGTTCTTGGCCATGAATTCCACTTTCTCCAGCAGGTCCTTCGGGGACTTGGCCACCACGGACACGCCGTAGGCGGCTTTGGGTTTCAGCATGGAAGGCTGGGCGTAAGCGGCCAGAGGGTAGGCCTCAGGCCATTTCGAGAACACGGCGGCGGCTTCGTTCTGGGCGTTCTTTATCACATCCGCGGGCGTAGCGCCGGTAAAGGTCACCGCTTCGCCCTGCAGGTTGGCGAAAGGCGCACGGGAATTTTCCACTATCTCAACGGAGGCGGCGGGAGTTTCGGCAGCGGCGCCGGCTTTCGCGAAGCGCTGGTGGTTCGGACCGGTGTATTCTTCCATGGTCACGTGGAAGTTGGTGCCGCCGAAGCCGAAAGAGGAAACGTTGGCCCGGCGCAGGCCGTTCTTGTTCCAGGGTTCGGCTTTATCTATCACCTTGAAGAGGTTGAGGTCTATGCCGGGGTTGGGGGTCTTGTAGTTTATGGAGGTAGGCAGGGTCTTATTGTAGATGGCGAGCGCGGTCTTGGCTATGGAGACGGCGCCGGCGGCGGCTTTGGAATGGCCGATCTGCGACTTCACCGAGGTCAGCCCCAGTTTCTTGCCCGCGCCCATATGCGGGCCGAACACTTCGCCCAGCACCTGCACTTCGGCCGCGTCGCCTACCTTGGTAGCGGTGCCGTGGGCTTCCACGAAGTCCACGTCCGCCGGGGAATAGTCCACCTGGGCGAAGGCGTTCTCTATGGCTATTTTCTGGCCTTTCGGGTTGGGGGCGGTGATGCCTTTGCCCTTGCCGTCGGAGGAGGCGCCCACGGAGTTGATGAGCGCGTAGATCTTGTCGCCGTCCTTGACCGCGTCGGAGAGGCGCTTGAGCACGTACACGGACACCGCTTCCGCCATCACGAAGCCGTTGGCCCGCGTGTCGAAGGAATAGGAGCCGTCGGCGGACAGGGCGCCGATCTTGCAGAACTTCACGTAGGCCGGCGGCGACATCATGTCGTCCGCGCCGCCCGCTACGGCCATGTCGAACTTGCCGGCGCGCAGGCCCAGCACCGCGTAGTCCAGCGCCGCCATGGAGGAGGCGCAGGCCGCGTCCATGGTCATGTTGGGGCCGTTGAAATTGAAGATATTGGCGATGCGGCCGGCCGTCACGTTGGCCAGCTCTCCGGGCATGGTGTCCTCGGTGATCTTGATGATGTCCTTGTCTATGCCGGCCTCGTACTCACTTATCATCGCGTCTTTCTTGTCCTGGGTCAGGGAGGCGAAAGCGGCCGTTTTCTTAAGCACGTCCTCGTTGTAGAATTTGTACACGCGCATGTCGGTCATTTCCTTGCGCGTTGCGCCCATGGCGTTGCCTATCACGGCCGCGGTCATCTTGGGGTCGAAAGGCTTCTTATCGTAGCCGGAATCTTCCAGCGCCATGCGTACGGCCTCTATGGTCATCTGCTGAAGGCGAGAGATCTGGGTGGCTATCTGGGGAGGGATCTTGTACTTGATGGAATCGAACTTGAAGCCTTCTATGAAGCCGCCTATCTTGGAATAGGTCTTGTCCGCGGCTTTATGGTCTTCCGAGAAATAGAGTTTCCAGTCCCAGCGGTCAGCGGGGACTTCTCCTATGCAGTTGCGGCCTTCCACTACGTTGGTCCAGAACTGCTCTTTGTTCAGGGCTTTGGGGGCTATGATACCGAGACCGACTATCGCTATTTTTTCATTGTTCATAATCTTTTTTTGCCTTTTCCAGGTTGCGTTGTTCCATCCCACCCCAATAAAGGGGTTCCCGGGGTTCTAAATTGTGGGGGTAAACGGGTCAGAACGGACCGTTTAAGGATGTCATATATATATTTTATTAAAAAAGCCCGGTCTCAGGCAACCTCAGGCGCCTGGTCGGAGCAGTTTCGGGAGGCGGAAGACGGCTTAACGGAGGTTCTGCGGCTTGGGGATCATCAGGTAAAGCACGCCTTTGCGCGGAGAAAGCGGGGTAGCGTACTCCGCGGTGTCGAGCACCTGCATGCGGGGGTCCGGCGCGAAGGAGATGCGTGCCCTGTACCTGTGGACCTTCTGCCAGTCCCACTCGCCTATCAGTTTGAGGGGTTTCATGGCTTTCAGGTAGGCCATGTTGCGCTCGTAATTGTGCCAGGCCTCGAAGTCGAAGCCATTGATGATATCCTCCGGCTTGATCTCTTCCCTGGGTTTACAGGCGAGCTCCCACTTGGCCTTGTTCCAGGCCAGGTAGTCCTTGGTGCCGGCCCAGCCCAGCAGGGCGTACAGGGCCAGCGCGAAGCCGGCGGCCGGCCGGGAGAACCTTATTCCCCTCGCCGCGAAGACCGCCGCCATGGCGAACCAGGGCAGCAGGGTGGGCAAGAGGTAGCGGTCGAAGTACTTGGCGCCCATAAGGGAGATCGCCAGCTGCCCGAAAGCGGCCAGGGCCACGAAGCGCAGGGCCGGTCCGCCCCGGCGCAGCGCCAGGCCCGAGGCGTTCATCAGCACTACGGACGAGACCACGGCCGCCGCCGTTGCGGCGAGCCAGAACAGGCGGCTGGAAAAGACTCCCGACGGCTTGAAGGCCGACCCGGCCAGGGTCAGCGCTCCCAGGCCGGAGTTGGCCAGGGTGTTCTCCAGGTAGGGCAGGGGCCCGTTAAGCAGGGCGAAGCCGGCCATGGCGGCCAGCGCCAGCCAGGGTCCGGCGGCGGAAACCCGTGAGCCGGTGCCGTTGCGGGACGTGAACCGGCCCAGGCTGAAGACGTAGCCGGCCGCCAGGGGCAGCAGCAGCAGGCCGGCTTCCGCCATGGAGGCGAACAGCCGGTAAAAAGAATCGTTGAGAAAGGACAGCGGGCTGGAAACGTGGGCCAGCGTGGCCGCCGCCACGTAATTTTCGGAAGCCCAGGTCTGCCCGTGCATCAGCCTGAACCACAGCGCGTAGCCGGCCATCGCCGCCGCCGGCGGCCCCCAGACCGCCGCGAGGGTGCGCCACCTGGCCCGGCCCTGCGCCAGCAGGCTTAGGGGCAAAGCCCGCGGCAGGGCCACGGCCAGCTGGCGCGTCAGGTACGCGGCGGCCACGCAGACCCCCGCCCAGACCAGCGCCGGAGCGTCGCCCGGGTCCTTCAACCGCCGCACGTAGAAATAAAGCGCGCAGGTCATCCAGAAAAAATAATGGACGTCGGTCATGAACGAGTTGGCCAGCACCAGGTAGAGCGGGCTGAAAGCCAGGGTGAGGCCGGCCGCGGCCTTTTCGAAAAAGCCGGCCTCGAACTCGTCGAGCAGTTTGACGAAGACGAAAACGGCCCCGGCCGCCACCAGTACGTTGGCCGCGCGCAGGGCTGAAAAACTGAACCCGAAAAGTTTGGAGCAGAGCGCGCCGAAGAGGATATGGAAGACCTGCGTGGAAGAGCCCCAGTCGCAGAGCGTCAGGCGCCCGGTCTCGGCGAGGTTCTTTACGGCCAGGGCGTAGGCCCAGTCGTCGTTCAGCGGGAAATCGAAGCGCCACGGCGCCAGGGTGGCGGCAAAAATGACGAACAGCGCGGCGACGGCGTATTTTCCGTATTTGTCCACAATGTCCCCCCCTAACCTGGAGATAGTTTACAAATATTGTCCGGCGCCCGGCAAGTTTTGGGCGTTTTGTGATTTTTAAGGTTTTGTGGAACCCGCCTTATAATTATTATAATTGTGTCACCTTAATACAAGGATGGTCGCTATGGACACACTGGCTTTGAGCAGGCTGCAGTTCGCGGTCACCGCGATGTTCCACTTTCTCTTCGTGCCGCTGACCCTGGGGCTGGGCTGGCTTACCGCCTGGTTCGAAACCCGTTACGTCCGCACCGGCGACGCCAGGTACCTGGCCATTACGCGCTTCTGGGGCAAACTGTTCCTGATAAATTTCGCGCTGGGCGTGGTGACGGGCATCACCATGGAGTTCCAGTTCGGCATGAACTGGGCGGAGTACTCCAAGTACGTCGGTGACATTTTCGGCGCGCCGCTGGCCATCGAGGCCACGGTGGCCTTCTTCCTGGAATCCACCTTCATCGGCGTGTGGGTCTTCGGCTGGGACCGGCTGTCCAGGAAGGCGCACGCGGCCGCCATGTGGATCGTGGCCTTCGCCACCAATATGTCCGCCCTCTGGATCCTGCTGGCCAACGGCTGGATGCAGCGCCCCGTCGGCTATATCCTGCGCAACGGCCGCGCCGAGATGGTGGATTTCTGGGCGCTGGTGACCAACGCCTACGGCTGGCTGGAGTTCTTTCATACCGTTTTCGCCGGCTGGGTGATAGCCGGGTTCTTCGTGATGGGCGTGAGCGCGTGGCACCTGCTGCGCAAGAACCAGGAAGAACTGTTCCGGAAATCTTTCGGGGCCGGCGCGGTGTTCGCGCTGGCCAGCTCGCTCGCGGTGGCCTTCGTGGGCGACCTGAGCGGCATGAACGCGGCCCGCAACCAGCCGGCCAAGTTCGCGGCCATGGAGTCGGTCTGGCAGACGCGCACAAGCGCGCCTTACACGCTGCTCTCCTTCCCGCGCCTGAAGGGCGAGGGCAATTATTTCGAACTTCTCGAAGTCCCCAACGCGCTGTCCCTGATGGCCTTCCGGGACCCGCACGCCGAGGTGAAGGGCCTCGACAGCTTCCTGCCGCAGGACAGGCCGCCGGTGCTGCCTGTGTTCCTGAGCTTCAAGGCGATGGTGGCTTTCGGAATGCTGTTCATCCTACTGTCGGCCGCCGGGGCCTGGCTCTGGTACAAGGAGCAGCTGCACCGTTTCCCCCTTTACCTTAAGCTGATGGTCTTCGCCATCCCGCTGCCTTATATCGCCATCCAGCTGGGCTGGATCGTGACCGAGATGGGCCGCCAGCCCTGGGCGGTTTACGGGCTGATGCGCACCGCCGACGCGGTCTCCATGACGGTTACCCCCGCCCAGGTCTGGCTGTCGCTCGGGGGCTTCACGCTGTTCTACACCGCGCTGGGCGTGGTGGACGTCTGGCTGCTGGCCAAATACGCGCGCAAGGGCATGGAGGGGTGACGGCATGCCAGGGCGGCGGAACGCAAAACGCGCTCGGCCACACCGTGGCCTCGCTCATCATTCGCCCTCCGCGCTATGCAAGCGTCGGGCTCACGAAGGTTTTGCTAACCCGCCGCCCTGTCATGCCTTTGGGCAAGTTTTAATTTAAGGAAAGAGGGAACTTATGGATTACGCTAAATTGTGGTTCGTGTTCTGGGCGGTGCTCTGGGCCGGCTACTTCGCGCTCGACGGTTTCGACCTGGGAGTAGGGTTTTCCGGGTGGCTCGCCGCCGGAAATGAAGAGGAGCGGCGCGGCGTGTTCGCTTCGCTGGGGCCGTTCTGGGACGGCAACGAGGTCTGGCTGATAACGGCGGGCGGCGCCACTTTCGCCGCGTTCCCGGCCGTTTACGCCGGGCTGTTCAGCTGGCTTTACCCGGCG
The DNA here is from genome assembly GCA_023701245.1 of Elusimicrobiales bacterium. Taxonomy (GTDB): domain Bacteria; phylum Elusimicrobiota; class Elusimicrobia; order Elusimicrobiales; family UBA9959; genus UBA9959. Next base: position 29,419 of record JAMPXK010000022.1, read on the forward strand.
CTGCTGCTGATCCTGTTCTCGCTCATCGCGCGCGGCGTGTCGCTGGAGTTCCGCGGCAAGGTGCAGGCCGCCGCCTGGCGGTCTTTCTGGGAACGCACGGCGTGCGTCTCCAGTTTCCTGGCGGCGCTGCTCTTCGGCGTGGCCTTCGGCAATATTTTCCGCGGGCTGCAGATAGGGGCCGGTGGTTACGCCGGCACGTTCCTGGGCCTGCTCAACCCTTACGCGCTCCTGACGGGCCTGCTGTTCTGCGCCTTCTTTTTCTTTCACGGCCAGCTTTGGCTGGCCTTCAAGGCCCCCGCGGGCGCGGCCGCCAGGGCCGGACGCCTGGCCGGGCGCGCCTGGTACGCGCTCGCCGCGCTTACGGTGGTCTTCCTTGCCTGGAGCTGGGCGGCTACCGGGCTTTACGGCAACTTCCTGGTGCGTCGTGAACTGGCGCTGCTGCCGCTGCTGTTCGCCGGCGCCCTGGTGCTGGCCAAGGTGCTGCTGGCGCTCGGGCGGCCTTCCAAGGCCTTCCTCGCTTCCTTCGCCGCGATAGCCCTTTTTACGCTTACGGGGTTCGCCGGCATTTACCCGGCGCTGCTGCCGTCGGCCATAGACCCGGAGTTCAGCCTTACCGTTTACAATTCCTCTTCCAGTGCCTATACGCTGCGCCTCATGACGGCGGTAGTGGTGGTTTTCCTGCCGGTGGTGGTGGGCTACCAGGTCTGGGTGTACCGGCTGTTCCGGGCCCCGCTTGGCGCGGAAGAACTTAAAAAAAGCGGCATGTACTGAGAGTTACAACTGAAAACCAATAAAGATTTTGATAATATAAACTAATAATGAAGATAAAATTCTGGGGCGCCCGCGGTTCTATCCCTGTTTCCGGGCGGCAGTACATCAAGTACGGAGGCAGCACCACCTGTCTTGAGATCCGTTCCAGGAAGAACGAACTTATCATCGTGGACGCGGGTTCCGGTATCCGCCTGCTGGGCAAGGAACTGCTCAAGCACGGCCCCGATAATTTCAACATGCTGTTCACCCACTCGCACTGGGACCATGTGCTGGGTTTCCCCTTCTTCGCCCCCATCTACGGCAAGCGCACCCATATCCGGATAATGGGCTGTTCCTTTTCCTCGGACCCGGTCCGGGAGATCATCGCCAAGACCATGCAGCCGCCCGGCTTCCCGGTCAAGTTCGAGGAGATCTCCGCGCGGTTCGAATTCGACTCCCTTTGCGCCAGCGGCTGCGACATCGGCGGCCTGCAGGTGCTGCCCATAGAGTTGAGCCACCCCAACAACGGCCTGGGCTACAAGTTCTGCGAGAACGGCCGCACCTTCGTTTTCCTGACCGACAACGAGCTCGGCTTCGTCCATCCCGGCGGCAGGCCCGCCGCGGATTACGTGGCTTTTTCGCGCGGCGCGGACCTGCTGGTGCACGACGCCGACTACACCGACGCGGAATATCCCCGGCGCCGGACCTGGGGCCACTCCACCTGGCAGCAGGCCCTGGACCTCGCCCTCAAGGCCGAGGTGCGCGCGCTGGGTCTTTTTCACCACAACCAGGACAGGCACGACGCGCAAGTGGACAAGATAGTGGCGGAATGCGCGCGCAGGATCCGCAAAGCGGGGTCGAAGCTTAAATGCTTCGCCGTCAGGGAAGGTCAGGAAGTGAAACTTTAAACCGGAGACGCCTAAGCTTATGCCCACATTCAACTTTTACTCCGCCTGGATGGACCCTGTGTTTTACGCCTGGGCGGCGGCCGCCGCGGCGGGCCTGGTGGCCCTGATCTATTCCATCCGCCGCTACCTGGAACTCAAGAACGCTTCTTTCGAGGACGAACTCGCCGCGCCGGCCGACCTGGCCGCCGAACCCGCGGCCGAGCTGCCCGCGCTCGCCGCGGCCGAACAGCCCGACCTGCCCGCCGAAGAACCGGGCTCCGCCGCGCAGCCGGAGCCCGCCCTCGAGCAGGCGCCGCCCTCCGAAGGCAACCGCGCCGAAACTTTCGTGCGCGGCATCTTCGACGGCATCTCCGGACTGGACGCCCGCCTGAAGGATATAGAAGCCGCGCTCTCCAAGGGCCGCGTGAACGGGGATTTCACCGTCAAGTTCCTGGAAGACCTCGTCCAGGATATCGACGCGCTGGACAAGCAGAAGATAAAGGCCAGGATAGAGTACCTCCTGTCGGACCTCAAAAAATAAGGCGTGAAAGTGGCAAACTCTCTTAAAGCGGCCGGGGGCGTTCTTTGCGCGTTGCTCGGCGCCGCCTTTTGGGCCGCCCCGGCGCAAGCAGGACTTTTCCCGGAGAACGCTTTCAGCGACGAGGCCCGCGGGCTGACCGCCGCCCAGTTCCTCAAGGTCCCCCCGTCGGCCCGGTTCGCGGCCCTGGGCGGCGCCGGGCTGGCGTTGCGCGGACCCGACGCTTTCTTCCTCAATCCCGCCGGCTCGGCCGGGCTGCCCTCCGGCGGCCGGGCCGTGGCCGCGTCCTACGAACTGCTGCTGGAGGGCGCCTCCCGCACCGGGCTGGTATTTTCCGACTCCGCCCGCGCCGGCGTCTTTTCCGGCGGTCTGATCTACCACGGCGCGTCTCCCGGGGAACGGCTGGACGGCGCCGGCGCCGGGTCCGGCAGCGAGGTGCAGGCCTACGACCTGGCCGCCGCCGCCGGGTGGGCCCGCAGCTTCCGGTCTTTCGACGTCGGGCTCAACCTGAAGTACATCAAGTCCGCCCTGGCCGGAGAGACCGGCGCTTCCGCGGCGCTCGACGCCGGTTTTATTTTCAAGGACCGGGACTCGCGCACGGAACTGGCGGTGGCGGCGCGCAATTTCGGCCCGCCCCTCAAGCTGGGCTCCGAGCGCGACCCGCTGCCGTTCGAACTGGGCGGCGGCCTGCGCTGGAAGTACGTCCCCGAGTTCAGCCTGCTCATGGAAGGACGCCTGCCGGCCGATCACGCGCCCTACCTGGCCTTTGCAGGCGAATACGCCCTGCCTTACTCCGGCGCTTCCGGCATGTTCCTGCGCGGCGGCATGAATTTCAAGAATTACGACGACCACGGGTTCATGGGGGCCTTCGCGGGCGGGTTCGGACTGTACTTCGGCGGCTTTTCCCTCGATTACGCGTTCTCCCCGTACGGTGAGCTGGGGGCCGCGCACCGCATGACGGCCGGCTGGGCCTGGGGCGCGCCGGCCAAGCCCGTCAAAAAGAAGGCGGCCGCCTCCGGCGCCCGCGTGCCGCGCCTGGCCGTCAGCCCCTTCTCCGCCGGCAAAGGCGTGACGGAGACGGAGGCCGCGGTGGTGCGCAACCTGACCGAGTCCGAACTGGTCAAGGCCGGGCGCTACAAGCTTGTGGAGCGCTCCAAGCTGGATTTCATCCTGGCGGAAAAGCGCCTCGCCTACGCCGGCCTCGCCGCCAATTCTTCGGCGGCGGAACTGGCGCGCCTCTCCGGCGCCGAGCTGGCCGTCTTCGGTTCGGTGAGCAAACGCAGGACCGGTTATTATATTACGGGGCGGCTGGTGGACGCCGCTTCAGGGGAGATCCTGATCTCGGAAACCGTGGAGGCTCCCGAGGATTATCTTTTCCGCGACGCGGCCCGGCGGCTGGCCGCCGCGCTTTCCCGCCGTTAATTCCCTTCCAGGTTCTTCAATCTCCAGGTATTGCGGACGGTGGGTTCCAGCTTGGCCGCCATGCGCGCGGTTTCCAGCGCCTGCTCCCTGTTCCCCAGTTTTTCGTGGACCTCGCTGAGGCGCTCGTAGTAGGAGGCGTTGCCCGGGTCTTTTTTCAGGTGCAGTTCCAGCAGGCGGACTTCCGCGTGCTGGCGCCTGGTGCGCAGCGCGGCCAGGGCCCGGTACCGGCTTTCCTTGTAGAGCATGAAGCCGGCCAGCGCAGTGGTCAGGAGTATGTCGTAGACGAAGGCGTAGCGCGGCCAGCGCACCAGCACCACTATGTTGGAAATGTAGACGAAGACCAGGAAGAAGGACCCCGCCAGGAAAGCGTCGGTGAAGGAGAGCGAGCCCTGCAGGTATTTCTTTTCCCGGCGCTCCAGTATCCAGACCAGGCCCCAGGCCCAGGCCAGCGCGAAGACCGTGCAGTAGAGGATTATCCCTAGCAGCATCTAGGCGCCCTTCTTGAGCAGGCGCCGGATCACCGCGAGCATGCCCGCCTGGAGCCGGCGGTTGGCGGCCAGGGTCTGAGACCCCATGGCCGCGTCCACGGCCCACCGCCCGCCGCTGAAATCCGTGACCGCCCCGCCGGCTTCTTCCACCATCAGCTTGCCCGCGGCCACGTCCCAGGGCTTCAGGCCGAACTCCCAGTAGCCGTCGGTGCGGCCCGCGGCCACCCAGCACATGTCCAGCGACGCCACGCCCATGCGGCGCACGTCGTGCGAGCGGCGCATGAACTCCGAAAAGAACTTGCAGTAGAAGGCGGCCTTCCGGGCCCGGTCGTACGGGAAGCCGGTGACCAGCAGGGACCTGGAGACCGAGGCGACTTTAGAGACAGCGAGCCTTTTGCCGTTGAGGAAGGCCCCGCCGCCTTTTTTCGCCAGGAACAGTTCGTTCCTGAAAGGGTCGTAGACGCCGCCGGCCTTCACGGCGCCGTTCTCCGCGAAGCCTATGGACACCGCCGCCGCCGGGAAGCCGTGGGCGTAATTAGTGGTGCCGTCCAGCGGGTCTATGATCCACAGGCGCCGGTTCGGGGTCTGCCTGACGGCGCTTTCCTCCGCCATGTAGCCGTCGTCGGGGAAGGCGCGGCGTATCAGGCCCAGGACGGCGCGCTGGCTGGCCAGGTCCGCCTCGGTCAGCAGGTTGGCGCGCCCTTTGAGCCTGTAGCCCACCTTGCCGAACTTGGCCTTCAGGATCTTGCCGCCCGCCAGGGCGGCCTTCTTTATCAGCTGCAGTTCTTTCATGATGTCCTTAACAGGGCTATGCGCGCCGCGGCCTGCTCCGCCGGGATCGACGCCTCCAGGAACGAGACCTTCCGCCCCGCCAGGGCGCGCCGGGCCGCTTTAATGAAACCGGCCCGGAAGTGGAAATTCTTTATCAGCCCGCCGGCCAGGGCCACGTTCACCCGGCCGCGTCCTTTGCCGGCGGCCTGCCGTACCAGGGCGGCCAGTTCTTCCTGGGCGCGCGCGGTCAGCGCGGCGGCCTGCCCGTGGCCGTCCAGGGCCAGCAGCAGCAGTTTTTTCGCGTAGGCGGCCGAGCGCCCGTGCCCCATCTTTCCCGCTTCGTGCAGGCGGCCGCGCAGCTTCAGGTACTGGCGGCCCAGCCAGCGCCCGGAGCCTGGGTCGCCGGACGCCGGGTTGAGCCCCCCGGTCTGCCTGAAAGCGCCGGGGCGGCCGCAAAAGGCCACGGAGCCCGTGCCGGCTATGAGCAGCATCCCGTCGCGCCCGCGGAACGCGGCGTAGTGGGCGGCTTCGGCGTCGGAAATGACGTCCACCAGGTTGAGGCGCCCGGCCAGCGCTTTGAACAGGAAAGGTTTTTTCCATTTGCGGCCGAGGGCGCCGCGCGTGGCGATGACCAGGGGCGCGGCGGCGGCGCCGGGCCACCCGGCCAGCAGCGCTGTCAGCTTCCCGGGCAGGGAGCGCAGCGGCACCGTGCGCGTCCGGACCGTCCGCAGCGGGCGGGCGCGGCGGTCCAGGGCGGTCACCCTTGTCCAGGTGCCGCCCCTGTCCACCCCCAGGGCGGCTATCTTCTTCGGTTCGCTTGGCATGACGGTTTATTGACGACGGGAACGGCTAAATGATATCATATAACTTCGTCATCAGTCCTTTATGATAAGACAGTCAGACGGCGTAAGCCTTTCAGCGTTAATAAGCCCAGAAAACGTGCTTTTCATACCGGGTGCCCCTTCCAAGGAGGAGGCCGTGCTGCAGCTTACCGAAAGGATGCTGCCGCAGGTCGGCAAGCTCATAGGCCGCAAGGCGCTTTTTGACCGCGTGGCCGAAGTGGAAAAGCTCAACCAGGTGCTGGAGAGCGGTTTCTATATCCCGCACGCCAAGTTCCCGGACCTCGACGGTTTTCACGCCGTGCTCGGCATCGTTCCCGAAGGCTTCACCGATCCGGCGACCGGGCTCAAGGTGCGGGCGCTGCTGCTGCTGCTGTCCCCCCACAAGCCGGCTTTCTTCCAGCGCCACCTGAACATGCTGAGCCTGCTCAGCCAGACCTTCCAGCCGGAACTGATAGAGAAACTGGCCGCCCTCCGGGACCCGGCCGCCGCCGCCGCCCTGGTAACGGGCAAATAGACCTTTTCCCCGCAGCGCCTCCTTCCGCTTTAGTCCCCTTGCGGTAAATATATATAATTAATATATGGTCCCCAACCAGAGGTACAAGCAGGTCTTCGTTCTGAGCACGGCCATGCTCAGCTTCATCTCTTTCTGGAAGGCCGCCTCCGTGGTGCTGTGCGACTTCGGCTCCAGCGCCTATTACGCCGGCGGCATCGCCATGAAGGCCTTCGGTCCCGCTTTCCCCTGGTTCATCCTCGGCGTGATGCTGTTCGCCGGGCTGATGCTCGGCGTCTACACCGAGTCCTGCATTATGTTCGTGCGCGGCGGAGTTTACGTCGTGGTGCGCGAGGCTATGGGCAAGGTCATGGCCAAATTTTCCGTCTCGGCGCTGGTCTTCGACTACGCGCTTACCGGGCCCATCAGCTCCGTCACCGCCGGGCTTTACCTGGGCGGCCTCCTCGCCAATATCCTGCCGCTGCTGCATATCAACTGGCATGTGCCGGCCAGGGCCTTCGCCGTTATCTTCGCCCTGCTGGTGACGGCCTACTTCTGGCGCGAGAACATCCGCGGCATAGAAGAGTCAGCCGACAATAATTTCAAGATAATCGGTTTTGTGGCGGTAGTGGCCGTGCTGCTGCTCGGCTGGTCCGGGGTTACGCTCTACCACCGGGGCTTCACCCTGCCGCCCTTCACGCCGGTGGTTACGCATGAAGCCCTCGGCTGGACCGTTCATTTCCCCTGGCTCAAGGCCGTGGGCCTGGTAGGTATCCTGATGGCTTTCGGGCACTCCATCCTGGCGCTCTCCGGCCTGGAGACCCTGGCGCAGGTTTACCGGGAGATAGAGGACCCCAAGGTCAAGAATCTCAAGAAGGCCGTGGTTTCCATCTTTATTTTCAGCGTGCTCTTTACCGGCCTGCTGACCTTTATTTCCGCGCTCATCATCCCCCCCGACCTGGTGGCCGGGAAATACGCCGAGAACCTGCTCAGCGGCCTGGCGCTGGAGCTGGACGGCCCGTACTGGGCCCGCCTCGGCATGCAGGTGCTGGTGGTGCTGTCGGGGACGCTGATGCTGGTGGGCGCCGTCAACACTTCGTTCGTGGGGGCCAACGGGGTCCTTAACCGCGTGGCCGAGGACGGCATCCTGCACGACTGGTTCCGCCACCTGCATAAGAAATACGGCACCACCCACCGGCTAGTCAACATTATCGCCGTTATCCAGGTGCTGATAATCATGATCTCCGGCGGAGATATTTTCCTGCTGGGCGAGGCTTACGCTTTCGGCGTACTGGCCAGCATGAGCTTCAACACCATGTCCCTGGTGATCCTCCGGTTCAAGCGCCGCGAAGAAGAGCAGGAGTGGATGTTCCCGGGCAATATCAAGGTGAACAACGTGTATTTCCCCGTCGGCCTGATGCTGGTCCTGCTGGTCCTGCTTTCGGCCACCGGCATGAACCTGCTGACCAAGAAAGTGGCTACCCTGGGCGGCCTGGCCTTCACGGCGGTTTTCTACGCCATCTTCTACGTCTCGGAGAAAATGAACGAGAAGAAAGTCCGCCTTTACGCCCCGGACGATGACAACGACGAAAAGCTCAACCTGCGCCGGGAAGCGGACATCAATACGGTGGTGCCCGAACTCACCAGGGCGCGCCGCATCCTGGTGCCGGTGCGCAACCCCAACAACCTGGTGCACCTGGCCGCGGTGCTGGAGACCGCGGACGACGACACCACGGATATCATAGTCCTGAGCGCCAAGATCGCCAAGGGCATCCAGTCCGGCGGCGAGACCATGTCCGACGAGGACAAGGAAGTGTTCAGCGCCGTGGTCCTGCTGGCGGAAAAGTACGGCAAGACCGTAAAGCCGATCTTCGTGTTCTCCAACGACCCTTTCTACTCCATGGCGCAGGTGGCCCAGGCCGCGGGCGCCGACGAGATAGTGATGGGCGTGTCCGGTTCCACCGGGGCGGAGATCCAGCTGGAGCGCCTGGCCATGGCCTGGGGCATGCTCAAGAAGCCCGGCGAGGCCGGCAAGCCGCTGCTGGCCCGGGTGGTGTGGGAAGGCCGCCAGATGACGTACCAGCTTTCATAACGCGCGTGGTGAGGGAC
>JAMPXK010000083.1 GCA_023701245.1 Elusimicrobiales bacterium
TGCCGCCGCGTGAGAACCGCGGCGGCACTATTCTTGTTCAAAGTAAAAATGAGCTTACTAAAGACCGGCGGCAAAACTTGCGACATCCCCAAGGAAAAGATCTTCCTGCACAGGTCCTACCGCAAACTGGCCACGGTAACCCCCTGGCTGCTTCTGAAGGAAAGCCTCCTGCTGGCGCTGCCTTTCGTCCTGCTCATCGCTTTTTTTTACCCCCAGCTCACGCTCGCCATCTCCCAACTGGCCTACAAGATACTGGTCATCGCCGTCCCCCCGGAGCACCTGGGCATAGCGGAAGTCCCGTCCTACATTAACCCGCTGTACGGCCTGATCATCCCGGACAGGTTCCCCTCGGTGGGGTTCTCCCTGGCCGTCATGGGCGTCTCCGTACTGGCAACGGTACTGGCCTGGGGCGGCAGGCAGCTGGCAAAACCCATAGGCTCCTGGGTGGTGTTCATCTGCGTCATCAATTTCATCTCGGCTGCCTATTTCGTGATCATGCCGGAGAGGTTCCCCTACACAGGGAGCATGTTCTCGGGCCTGTACCTGCAGACCATGCTGACGGTCTGGCTGCTTATCCCCGTGGTGCTGGTACTGAGCCTGCTGCCTATGCCGGGCAGGCTCCCCGGCAAATTCCTGCTGATCGCCACCGCCATGGCCTACTCCATACTTTTCGGGACGGTGCGCTTCGCCTTCTTCATGCTGGTGCTCTACCGCTACAGCCTGCTCTTCATGCCGGCCATGATCTTCGCGGTAGGCCCGCTTTTAGACTTCATCTTCGTGGTGGGGTTCTACTCCTTTTACGTAAGCCGTGTCTCGCTTAAAATACAGGGTTCCGAGAAAACATGGTACTGGCTCTACTGATCCTCAAGATCTACGTCAACGTAGTGATAGCGCTGATGGTGCTTTATATCGCCAGGCAGTTCCGTTTCACCATGAACCGCATGACCGGGGAGCAGAAGATGTACTACCAGGACATCATGGACTCGGACATGCCCCCCGTGACGGTGCTGGTGCCCATGCACAACGAGGAGCTGGTGGCGCTCAACGTCCTGGAGCGCCTGCTGGACGCCGACTACCCCAAGGACAAACTGGAGATCATCCCCATCAACGACCACTCCGAGGACAAAACCCGGGAGATCCTGGATAAATTCTCCGCGGAGCACCCGGCCATCCGCCCGCTGCACCGCTACGCAGGGCGCCGCGGCAAGCCGGCGGCCATCAACGAGGCCCTCCAGCACGCCACGGGCGAGGTCATTATAGTTTTCGACGCCGACTACCGGCCGCCGCGCGGCATCCTGCGCGACATCGCCGTCTGCTTCAAGGACCCGGAGGTTGGCGCGGTCATGGGCCGCGTAGTGCCGGAGAACGTGGGCTCCAACCTGCTCACCCGCATGCTGGACCTGGAGCGTTCCGGCGGCTACCAGGTGGACCAGCAGGCCCGCTACAACCTGGGGCTGCTGCCCCAGTACGGCGGCACCGTGGGCGGCTTCCGCAAAAGCTACTGCCTGCATATGGTGGAGGGCGAAAAGGTCTGCTTCGACCCGAATATCCTCACCGAGGACACGGAGCTCACCATAAAACTCTACCTGCAGGGCAAGCAGGTGGTATACGCCAACCGGGCGGAGTGCTACGAGGAAGTCCCCGAGGACTGGGACGTGCGCGGCCGCCAGATACGCCGCTGGGCCCGCGGCCACACCCAGGTGATGTTCCGCTACCTGCCCCAGATCTACCGCTCCAAAATGCTCACCCCGCGCCAAAAGCTCGACGGGATGCTGCTGCTGGTCCTCTACGCCATGCCGCCGCTCTTCTTCCTTGCCGTGGCGGCGCTTATGGTGCTGTTCTTCGCCGGAGAGCCGGCCTACGCCACCCTCCTGCCCATCTTCTTCCTGACGGTGGCCTTTAACGCCTTCGGGAATTTCTCCGCCTTCTTCCAGATAGGCGCGGCCACTTTCATAGACGGGTCCACGTACCGGATCCGCCTGCTGCCTTTTCTGATGATGAACGTGTTCTTTAACGGTATTTACATTTCCGACGGGGTCATAGACGCCGCGCTGGACCATGCCTCGGGCCGCGCCACCGTCTGGCAGAAGACCATGAGGTTCCGCAAGAAATGAAACCCTTCCTGGCCGCCCTCCTGCTGACCGCCGCCGCGAGCCCGGCGCTGGCGTATAACCTGTCGGACCCTGAAACGGCCGCCACGGTGCTTACGCTCCTCACCGGGGCGGCCTGGCTGGCCCTGCTGGTGGTCCCTTTCGGGCCCGGCATCATAGAGCTGCTCTACCCGCAGGACAAGCTGCCGCTCAATATCAACTGGAATTTCGTAAAAGACCCGTTCTACTTCTTCAAGTCCTTCCGGGCCCTGATGCTGGCCAAGGCCTACTATTTCGCCAAAGACTCCGGCACCGTACAGATACAGCTGTCCCGCCCCGAGGATGTGGACGTGTTCCGCAGGCTGCAGGGCGCGGACGACAGCTATTACGGCAATATCGTCTACGCCAAGGAAGCCATCGCCTGCGGCAAAAACTGCGTTTTCTGCAAGGAAGTCTACAGCCTTGGGGATATCGACGCCGGCCCTTCGGCCGTTTTCCGCGCCGTGGGCGCGGAGGGCGCCCTGAGGCTGGGCGCCGGCAGCGAAGTGACGCGCTGGGCCGCGGCAGAAGGACCCCTGCTGGCAGAGGAAGGCGTTTCGCTGGGTGTCAGCGCCGCCTCGCACAAAAGCCTGGCCCTGGCCGCCGGCTGCCTCTTTCATTCCCTGTACGCTCCGGAGATCTCCACCGCCCCGTCTAACGCGGCCTTCCCGCAGGCCGGAGAGCTGCCGCGCGCCACGGAACTCCCTGCCTGCCGCACCAGCGGCATGCTGATAACGCGGGCGCCGGTCAGGCTGCGTTCCGGCACGGAACTCAGCGGAAGCGTGAAAAGCCACTCCTCGGTCCTGCTGGAAGCCGGGGCAAAGGTCTTTGGCGGGATTTTCGCGGAAGGCGACATTTTCATCGGCAGGGACTGCCGCGTAGCCGGCAACGTTTTTGCCCAGGGATCGGTCTTTATAGACCACGGGGTAGAGATCGGGGCCGGCGGCGGTATAAAGTCGGTCATAGCTAAACGGCGCATCCTGCTCGGCGGCGGCGTAAAGGTCTTTGGGCATATAAGCACCCAGGGGCGAGGGGAGGTCTTAAAAGCATGACCCGCTGGAAAATAGTCTTTCTCGCTGTTGCCGCGCTCGTGTTCGGCGCCATTTTTTATTCGGAGAACTTCCGCGGCCGGGAGTACCCCGTGCTGCTCGTCTATAACCCCTCCGAGATCAGGGAATACGGGCACGTGCTTTCGGCCTACGAACACGTCCTGCAGGAGATGGGCGTGCCTTTCTCCAAAGTAAAACCCTCGTTCCTGCTCGCGCGGGACCCGCACAAGCTGGGCCGCCACGGCCTCACGCTCATCTTCCCTGACGGCTGCGCGCAGAGCATGCCGGACGGGCTCAAGACCTGGACCGAATTCTTCCTCAACGACGGCGGCAGCATCGCGGTGGTCTATGACGCCGGCGTAAAGACTCCCGGGGCGAAATTCCGGCAGGAGGGGATCTTCTCAAAGGTCACGGGCGTGAACAACATCCTCTACGAGGAGCACAAGGAGAACTCCTACACCTACGGCCACCTGCGGTTCCGCGGCCCCGACGCCCTGAAGCTTTTCCCCTTCCCCTTCGGCAAGACAGATAAGGAGCTCTTCGTGACCGGCTACGCTTATGGCCGGCTCTCCTACCCGCTGGCGCGCTCCCGGGCCACGCCGGAACTTTCTTCCGCCGAGACCTACGCGGACATGGTGGCAGGCGACGGCAAGGTCTATCCGGGCGCGGTCATCCGGAACTACGGCAAGGGCAAGGTAATGTTCGCCAATCTGCCCCTGGGCCGCCTAAAGTCTTTCTCCGACGACCTGCCGGTAAAGGCCTTCCTGCGGGCTTTTCTCTACAAGGTGGTGCGCATCCCCCACCTGGTGAATTCCCCCAAGGCCAAGGGCGGCATAGTCTTCAACTGGCACATAGATTCTTCGGTGGAATGGCGCACCGTCCCGCTGGCCATAAAGAACCGCTACCTGCGCCCCGGCATCCGCTACTCCATCCACGTCACGGCCGGCGACTTCCGGGACAGGCCCGGCGACGGTCTGGGGTTCGACGCCTGCGGCAAAGGCCGCCCGCTCCTGCAGGAACTGATGAAATACGGCCTGATAGGCTCGCACGGCGGCTGGGGACATAACTGGTTCGCTGAAAAACAGGTGAAGGGCGAGTTCAAAGAACTGCAGATCCTGGCGCAGGTAAAGCGCAACGGCCGCTGCCTCTCGTCGGTGACAGGCTATCCGATAACGGAATATTCGGCTCCCGACGGCGTACACCCGCAGCCCGACGCCACCCGGGCCCTGGAGAAGGCGGGCATCGGCTCCTACTACTATACCGGCGACACCGGCTCCGGGCCCAACCGCACCTTCATCAGCGGCGGCCTGGTCTCCGAAAAAGTCTTCGCTTTTCCGGTCATGCCCTACGGCAAGTCGGCCTCTCTCTACGAAATGAAGCTGGAAGGCCGGAGCGAAGAGGAAGTCTATGCCTGGCTCAGGTCCATTGTCTCGTTCGCCCGGGAGAACCGCTCGGTGCGGCTCATCTACTCGCACCTGTACGATACGGAACGCTACCCCTCGGCGATGAAGCGGTTCATTGACCTGCTGGAACGGGAGCAGCAGGCCGGGCTGCTGGCCGTGGAGCCCATGTCCTATTTCACCGGCTTCTACGCCCGCTTCCTGAAGACCAGCTACTCCTTCTCTTTCGGCAGCAAGAGCCTCAGCATGGAATTCTCGAATCCGGAGGGTCTGGCCGACGTCTACGTGGCCGTGCCCTCCGACAGGTACAAGAGGCCACGCGCCAGGGAAAGTTTCGACGGCGGGGACGGCTACGTTTATTTCCCCTTGGAGAAAAAGAATGAAGACCTTATCGTGCTCGAGTCGAATTAAAGCGCTGCTGGCGGCGGCGCTGCTGGCGGCGGCTTTTCCGGCCGGCGCCGCGGATACCCGTTCGGCGGCGGAACGCGAAGCGGCGTTCAGCAAGGCCGGCGCCTTGCGCCTGGACACCTCTTTCTCGTACGAACACCTCAGCCCTAACGGGGTCTATGGTTCCTGGAAGGCCTTCAACGCCGCGCTTTATTTCCCGCTGCCGGGCTTCTCGGCCTTCGCCCAGGCTTCCTCCCATTCCCGCCGGGAAGGCAAGGGCGTGTTGGTTTCCGGCGGCGGCTACAAGGACTGGACGCCGGGCTTCTACACCTACACCTCGCTGGCAGGGGCCTCACATTCCCCCTACCTGCCGAAATTCCGCATAGACCAGGACTTCAACTTTAAGGTCCTGCCGGCCAGGAACCTGGTGCTCACGGCGGGTATTTCGCATATCCGCTACCATGACATACACAAGGACCTGGTGCTGTCGGCCGGCCCCGCACTTTACCTGGGCAGGCTGATACTCTCCGCCAAACTGATGCGCAATATCAGCGACCCGGGCTCTGTTAAGTCCTCCACCTTCATCCAGAGCGCCGGCTGGGGCGCGGAAGGCTCGCAGTGGACATTCCTCACCGCCTCGCAGGGCAAGCAGGCCTACCTGGCCACCTACCTGGCGGACCCGCAGGAAGTCCGCCAGGACGCGGTCAGCTTCACCCTCAACCACCGGCGCTGGCTCAGGAAAGATTTCGGGCTTACCGGGGACGTTTCCTGGTTCGAACTCAAGGACGGCTATAAAAAGTACGGCGGCTCGCTGGGTTGCTTCTACAACTTCTAAAGGACTACTATGCCCAACAAAATAAGAACAGTGCTCGTGGTGATGGGAACGCGGCCGGAGGTCATAAAGCTGGCCCCGGTGATAAAGGAACTCAACAGGCATCCGTCCAGGCTGAAGACCGTGGTCTGCTCCACCGGGCAGCACCGCCACATCCTGGACCAGATGATGACCATGTTCAAGCTCAAGGCGGACCTGGACCTGAACCTGATGCGCCCCAACCAGGCCCTGCCTGAATTCCTGCAGCACTCCATCCTGGAACTCAACAAGGTCATCGAAAAAGTAAAACCGGACATGACCATGGTGCAGGGCGACACCATAACCGCCACGGCGGCGGCCCTGGCCTCCTACTACGCCAGGGTGCCGGTGGCCCACGTGGAAGCCGGCCTGCGCTCTCACGACAGGAACAACCCTTTCCCCGAAGAGGCCAACCGCCTGATAGTGGACCAGATCAGCGACCTGCTGTTCGTGCCTACCAAGGCTTCGGCCCGCAACCTGGAGAAAGAAGGCTTTCCGCGCTCGCGCGTGCTCATAACCGGCAATACTGTCATAGACGCGCTGCGGCAGTCGCTGAAGCTGATAGACAAGAAGATGGACTGCTGCAAGGTCCCCAAAGGCAAGAAACTGCTGCTGGTCACATTGCACCGCCGGGAAAGTTTCGGCAAGACCCTGGAAGGCATCCTCAGGGCCCTGAAAGAAGTGGTGGCCGCCAATAAAAAACTCTACATGATCTACCCGGTGCACCCGAACCCCAACGTTAAAGGGCCGGCCTACCGCCTGCTGGACCACCCGCGGATAAAGCTGATAGACCCGCTGTCCTACCTGCCTTTCCTCTCGCTGATGGCCAAGAGCAACGTTATAGTGACGGATTCCGGCGGTGTACAGGAAGAGGCGCCGGCGCTCAACAAGACCGTGCTGGTACTGCGCGACAAGACCGAACGCAGCGAAGCCGTGCTGGCCGGCTGCGCCAAGCTTATCGGGACCAAGTACGAGGATATAGTAAGGGAAATGAGCGTTTCCACGGACCAGCTCTGCTCCTCCTGTTCCACCGGCTCCGACATTTACGGCGACGGCCTGGCCTCGCGCCGCATAACGGAAGCCATACTGCACTACTTCTTCCCCGGGAAATGCCCGCAGCCGAAGGAATTCGCGAGGGATATTTTCCTGAAGGACATCCTGCCCCAGGCAGAAGCCGCCTCCAAGGCTTAGGCTCGATGAAGATACTGGCGGCGCTTACGCTGTCCCTGCTGGCCGCTTGCGCCGGACGGGCGCCCAGGGCCGCGAACCCGGCCCTGGAGCTGTGGCGCCATTATGAGCCGGGCGCGCCGGCGGCTTACGCGCTCAATCCGTACCTCAATAATATCCTGGGCATCTACCTGCTGCAGGAAGGCTCCCATACCCGGGAGATCGCCGCCTACATCCAGTGGTACTGCGACCGTCTCAACTACCCGGACAAACACGGCGTCACCGGCAGCATTTACGACTTCTACATCACCCAAGAAGGCGTGGAGACCGCCGGCGGGAATTATGATTCGGTGGACAGCTACGCTGCCACTTTCCTGATACTGCTGCAGCGCTACTACGCCGCCACCGGTGACGCGGCGCTGATGAACAGGAACTGGGCCAAA